>JBOEHC010000054.1:569-16884 GCA_050633765.1 Gammaproteobacteria bacterium | reverse complement strand
GCAGATTTATTTGATTTAAAAGTCGAAGGCAACATCTATACACGTATCATGAACCCCACTACTGCGGTACTTGAACAACGTGTAGCCGAAATGGAAGGTGGCGTTGGTGCATTGGCATTGTCATCTGGTATGGCAGCCATCACCTATGCCATCTTTGCGCTGGCAGAACAAGGCGACAATATTGTATCGGTGGCAACTTTATATGGCGGCACTTATAACTTTTTTGCACATACATTACCAAAACTAGGCATTGAGGTTCGCTTTGTAGATTATCACGACATGGACGCCATGGATGCTGCGATGGATGACAAAACTAAAGCTGTATTCTGTGAATCACTTGGCAACCCAGCCGGTAATGTAATCGACCTTGAAGCCTTAGTTAAAGTCGCGCATAACAAAGGGGTTCCAGTAATGGTAGACAATACGGTGCCCACACCTTATTTGTGCAAGCCTTTTGATTTTGGTGCCGATATCAGCATTCTTTCGCTAACCAAATACATGGGCGGACATGGAAATTCCATTGGCGGTGTAATTGTCGATTCTGGAAATTTTCCATGGGAAAAACATAAAAAACGCTTTGCAGTATTAAATAAACCTGATCCTTCCTACCATGGCGTGGTCTATACCGAAGCTTTTGGCAAGGCCGCCTACATTGGCCGTGTACGCGTTGTGCCATTACGTAATATGGGCGCTGCCATTTCCCCTATGAATAGTTTTTTAATATTACAAGGCATTGAAACTCTTGCTGTACGCATGGATCGACACTGTGAGAACGCATTAGCAGTTGCCCAATACTTGGAGAACCATGAACTTGTAAATTGGGTGAGTTATGCCGGATTAACTTCCCATGCCGATCATGCTCTTGCGCAAAAGTATTTTGGTGGACGTGCTTCTGGAATCCTAAGCTTTGGGATCAAAGGCGGCATTGAGGCCGGCACAAAATTTATTGATGCACTAAAATTAGTCGTTAGATTAGTAAATATTGGCGACGCTAAATCTTTAGCCTGCCATCCAGCGACTACTACTCATCGCCAGCTCTCTAAAGAAGAGCAAGCCGCTGCTGGTGTGAGCGAAGACTTAGTCAGACTTTCGATTGGCATTGAGCATATAGATGATATTTTGGAGGATATTGAGCAAGCTTTAAATCAAGCCAAGTAAGTGGTCAAGTGAATGCCTACTACCCTCCTGTTGTTTACCGCAATGGTCATACCAACACCATTGCGGCAGCATCCTTGCTGCGCAAAGCCTATGCAAAACATGCAAGTCGTGACTTTCATCTACATAGTAATTCTATAATTCTTTCCCTACCTGATGATGTACAACTAGAAGGGAAACTTAACACTCACGAATTCACCAAGCCAAGACCTTTAGTGATGATTCTGCATGGCTGGTTAGGCTGCGCAGATTCTTTATACTTACTTCCTATTGCAAGCCAATTGTACAAACATGGGTTTAATGTCTTTCGCTTAAATTTTAGAGATCATGGCGGCACACAATATTTAAACAAAGAACTATTTCATTCGTGTCGTTTAAGTGAAGTTCTAGATGCTACGCGAGCTATTCAAGAGCAAGTTCCACACTCAACGTTTCATATTGTTGGTTTTTCATTAGGCGGAAATTTTGCACTTCGTATTGGTGCGCAAGCTAAAAATAAAAACTTAAGTATTGATAAAATAATTTCCGTATGCCCAGTAATGAATGCGGCTAACGCGCTGGATGAAACTAAATCAATGCCAAAAATTTACACACAATATTATTTGCAACGCTGGAAAAAGATGTTGCAGATAAAGCACAAGCTATTTCCTGAAGATTATGACTTAGCTACTATTCATCAACAGAAATCACTAACCAGCATGACTGAACACCTATTGCTGCAATACACGGAATTTGATTCTGTACAACGTTATTTACAAAACTATTCCATCACTGGCACTTGTTTAAAAACACTATCAATAAATAGTCATGTATATATTGCTCAGGACGACCCTGTCATTCCGGCATATGATGCAGATAATCTTTATGTCACAGACTTTCTAAACATTCACTACACGCAACACGGTGGCCATTGCGGATATCTAAACGGAATGTTTAATCAAACTTGGATTGACGAACAAATTGTAAAAAGCTTAAGCTCATAAAAAAACCTACTGCGCCACAAGACACAGTAGGCTTATAAGAAAGTCCCGTTAATTTATTGTACTTGGAAACCATTCTCCATATATTTAGCCACATTTGTAGCACAGTCTGTAAGGAAGTTACCATCCGCTACATCTACACAATCGGACGGCATACCACCGACATTGTTTTCCTCAGTAGGCATGACTAATTGAAGATAAAATGTAATTCCACTTAGATTCCCAGCCAGGAATCCAGCAATTGCTTTATCTGTACCACCCTGCCCTTGAGCACCATGACAAGTTTCACAGCTCGCGCCATTCACAACCCTTTGATACTCAATTCGACCTTGAACCAAGGCAGGGTCACCAGCATTGACCGTGACAGTCACGCTCTGAGGTGCAAGCGCTACGTTATCTATGCCAGTACATGCCAATGTAAATGTAGTGGTCTCTTGTATATTAGCAATAACTTCACTATAGGTTGCTTGCGCAACACCCTTTGTTCCTGTCCAAGCTGCATTAGTTGGATTTGCACTTGCAGTACAAGACGCCAAATCGGTCGGGTTCCAAGCAAGCGTTACTGAATCACCCTGGTTAACTGCAGCCGTTGCAGCATTATTCACGGTGAACGTTAATGCTGGATTAATAGCTTCGACTGTGACGGAAGTACTAACTTGTGTTGCCAAATTAATTGAATTAACACAACTTAAGTTAAACGCTGTATCTGCAATTAAATTACTAATAACTTCCGTGCCATTTAATGCTTTAGCACCTGTCCAACCACCTGATGCAGTACAGGTTCCCACAGCACCTGTAGATGACCACGTTAGTGTTGTTGCACCATTATATGGAACATTCATCACTGGGTTAGCCGATAAATTAACTGTAGGTGCGCCTGGTGCCGCAGCTACTGTTACATCAACCGTAGCCACTGCAGAAGTAATTCCACCTGTAGTACAGGTTAGTGTGAATGTATTCACGCCAGATGTAGTTAAATTAGTTAGCGTTTGCATACTTGAAGGCAAAACTGTTCCGGTCCATTGACCGTTAGCGTTTGCACCACCAGCAGTACAGCTATCACCATCCGATACCCAATTCAAGGTAACCATGCCACCGTAGGCAATCGGCGCACCTGCATTCGATACAGGATCAGCTGTGAATGATGCAATTACAGGTTGCACATCATTATCATTATTTGTAACGGATACATCATCTACAGCAAAGCCGCTATATGAAGGATCAGCACTTATTGCTGCTGCGGTTACGACACTATAGGCAATATTGCCGTCCACCATTGGCGCTGCGGCATCATTTACACCTGTTACAGTAACCGTCTGCGCTACATTATAGTTACCGGCATTAAACACTACCGACGCTGGAAGAACAGTACCTTCTGCTGCATTGCTACTCGACAAGCCAATGCTTACATCAGCAGTTGGTTGCGTGCCAAGAACAATGGTAAACGTAGCAGAACCACCATCTTCTGTTGTAACAAGTCCAGTTGTTGGGTTAACTGTTACCACACCAGGTGGAGGCACTTCATCATCATTATTTGTTACCGCAACATCTGCGGTAGCAATGCCTGCATAATCAACATCATTACTCGACGTCGTTGTTACAATATTATAAGCAACGTTGCCATCAAGCACCGCATCGTCCATTCCAGTAACCGTAACGGTTTGCAGTTGATTCCAGTTTGCTGGAGTAAATGTAAGAGCAGCAGGATTTACATTACCTTCCGCTGTGTTGCTACTGAGTAATGTAATATCAACATTATCAGTAGGCAAAGTATTTAGAACTACTGTAAACGTAGCGGTGCCACCTGCTTCCGTTGTGGTTAAACCAGATGTTGGAGTTACGTTTACGGCTGGAGCAGCAGGTGCAGCACCAGGTATGGCCAAACCTTGTATAAAACCTTCAATAATAAACTGGGAAACATCACTCGCACATGCTCCAGTACAAGCAGCAGGGCTGTATGGTGACGCAGGCATTAGCAAATCGTTGTATTGAGTCAGCGTTGTATGATCCGCACATGTTGGGCAATCAGTAATGTTATCAATCGGACCGCCTGCGTTAGTACCCTTACCTTGCAAGCCGTGACAACCCGTACATGAATATGCTGGATCAACATAGATATCATGGCCGCGTTTTGCAGCATCTGATAAAAATTCTGTAGTTAGACTAGCACTAGGCATTGATCCAGTGCTCTCACCAGATGATTCTCCGCCACATGCACTTAGACAAAATGAAATAACCGCCAGCACAGCGATACTTTTGATAATACCATTCATTGTTCCAACTCCAATTGAAATCAATTTATTTGTAACTTACAGCTAAGCGAAAAATCCTATTCCAACTTAATGCAAGCGTTTAATGCAATGTAGAAATTACAATCCGTTTGTGATTTCTCAATTACAAATATTCACATAACAAGATCAAACTCTCATGACCTAATAATCAGCACCTATGATAGTTACCTAATAGAATATTTAATAATTTATAAGTGACCATTGATCCGTTTTTTTTGGCCATTTGTCATGGTCAAAATCTTAGAAAAATGTGAACTGGAAATTTACTATGTAAATTCAGTGAATTAAGACTTAGGAGTTGGAGAAATTGGTTGTAAATGCACACTTAAGCGCGTCGGGTTTTGATTAAGTTTCCATTCAAACATCGCCGTATACGCCAAAATTGCGCGAACATATTCACGAGTCTCGGTAAAAGGAATAGTATCCACCCAAACATCAGCAGGTAGTTCCTTTTTTTCAGGTAGCCACGCATAAACACGGTGTGGTCCGGCATTATATGCAGCAGAGGCTAATGCTCTGTGACCATTAAATCTATTCAGCATATCTCCAATATATTTGCTGCCCAGGTTTATATTAAAACTTGGTGTATATAAATCTTGTCGAGTTGGGGCTCTTATCTTTAACTGCTTGGAAACTTGCTTTGCAGTAGCTGGCATAAGCTGCATTAACCCTCTAGCTCCAACGGGAGAACGAGCTTGTGGATTAAACGCGCTTTCACGGCGGATGATACCGTAGACAAATGCTGGCTCAAGACTTCGTTTTGAAGAATACTTATTTACTTGTTTATTAAATGGTGTTGGAAAACGAATTCCTAAATCATCAAAATATTGTCCTTTAGCAATCGTGCGAATTGCATAATCATGCCAGTTCCATTGATGCGCTAACGATGCCGCAATTTGATTTTGCCGTAAGGAATAATTTTTTGTTGCATAATTCCACTCTCTTCGCGCATCGGTTAGTTGGTCAACCATTAATAATTCACCTGCACGAATAATACTGGGAGTCTGTGAAATTTTCTCCAGCTCTTTAGCATCGTACTGCACAGGTTCATCAACAATATTGTAAGACAATGAAAGTTTGTCGGCAGCTAGAAAACCATAGTAACTACGCTCACTGGCTATTTTTTCATACAATAATTTCGCATCGGTCTGCAAACCTTTTTCTGACAACGCACGCGCTTTCCAATATTGCCACTGTGGCTCTGTCTTTTCCTCTTCTCTCAGCATTGCAATACCACGCAGAACCAAGTCCCAATCAAGACTGCGTATAGCGGAACGTGCTCGCCACATCCCAGTAGACGGATCAATCAGCTCTTTAGGTAATTGATACATCCATGTGGTTGCGCGATCATCATGACGATATGCAGCCCGCAGAGCAAAACGTCTTTCAACTTCGTCATGAAGATCTGAACCAAATGCATAATTATCTTGAATGTCTAACCATAAATTATGCGCAGCAGTTAAATCTTTTCGGGCTAACCGCTTCAAACCGTGACGAATGATTTGCCGATTAAGATGATTATCTTTTAATAGTGCTTTGCTACGAAGTTTAGATTGTGGACTTCTATGTACTTCCAGCCAAAGTTTCGCTTGTTTTTTTTCGCTCTCAGGCAGCTTCTTAGCCAAGTAATTTGCTAATCTTGAGTTACCTTTATCCATCACAAGAGAAATTCGTTCCCAAACTTGTTCTGTAGTTAAGTAACCTTGATCTTCATACCATTTGAAAAGCGGATCACACTGAGTTGGTTGCGATGTACCCACCAACCATAAATCACGAATTTGATTTATATACTGTTCTTTATTTTCTTCAATCTGATTGTGGCGAATCTTGGCACTCAGAAAATAACATTGCAGGCTTGCGGAAGATTCATTTTGATAATATTTAAGAAAGCTATCTGAACGACCTTTTCTTTGCAATGTAGATAACCATGCCACGCGCAATCTTGTAGCTAAAGGCCCGTCATCATACTCTTCTAGAAACGAATCAACTTCTTCGTTACTTAATCTTGAAATTCGCTTGCGCAACTCACTATAAAGCAAATATTGATATAAAGGGTATTCAGTTAATTGAGTTAGATACTTATGATATTGATTAATCTGATTCTTATTTAAGGCGGTACGTGCTTTTTTATACAGGTCGCGCTGTTCATTCCGCTCAGAACTTGCATTAGCCTCACCATAAGGCATAGAAAATAACAACACACCGCTCAGTAAACAGCTTACTGAAAAAAGATTTAATAAATTTGGTTTAGAAATAAATCTGCGCAGCGATAATAGATACTGCGCAGTGTATTTAGAATAGCGTTTAGTAAGAAGTAGCTTCTTCGAAGTTTTCTTGAATATTATCTGGAGATTTATTTGAGGCAATTTTTGCACTTTTCGAATCTGAATTATCTATCAGTCCAGTTCCATCATGGATTTTCATCGTGCCATCAATCATCGCACCTTGGGCCACTGAAACACTGGTTCCACTCACATTCCCAAAGATTCTAGCACTTCCTGTGATCTCTAGCTTGCCTCTTGCGAACACATCCCCTTTCACCGTTCCACCAATGATCACATCATCAGTATGAATGTCACCTTCCCATACTGCTGTGGATACAAGTTCAACCAAACCATCAATATCACCATTACCTTTAACAGTGCCACTGATAACAATAGAACCCGTGCCTTTTACATCACCTTTAATGACAAAATCTTTACCAAGAATGGTGGCAGGTGTAGAAACCTTGTCACGTAATTTTCGCATACCCATATGGTGCCTCCACGCATATATAAGTGTTTACATAGTATACCTATGCTAGCGACTTGTATGCCTTAACCGGACCATCGTCCCGACTGATGAGTAAAATTATGCTATGAAATGACAATTTGCTTAAAATTCATAATATATGAATACGATTAAAACTTTTCTTGAGACGTTATCTAACTCTCCTCATTATTCATATGGCTGGCTTGTACTAGCCGCGTTAGCCATTCTGCCTGCAATTGTCAGTGGCAACTTAATACAAGTCGATTTATCCAAATTATTTAAATACAAATTTAAACAAGCTCATACTATCAAATCATTGCTTTTAAATATATCGATACTACTTGTATGTATTTGCATATTCGCCTATGCATTTTACTTATACATATGGACATGAATACTAAATTTTTTGCACGATCTTAAACACATTTGATTGCTGATTTTTTTCTTCAAGCAACTTCTGCTCTTGGATTGTAGAATAATGACTTATCTCTATATCATCTTCTATTTTGCTCGCAACAATGGATGAGTAAGTACTCACCACGCCCAAACTTTCAAATTTATGATGCAAACCTCCCTGACCCAAGGTATGCCAGGCCACTGGCATTGCATCATGAACAATTAACAATCCATTCGAGTCAAGACTATTCCAAGCTTGGTCAATTAGCGCTTCTTGCTGCACTTGATCCATGCCAGATAACGTATGAATGAGACAAATTACATCAGATTTAGTACTAAATTCTGCACTATTCGCATCACACATTTCTATCTCGTGCTGATTCCCGGTATGTGGTGCAAAATAGCTAGTAAAACTCTTGGCAACTGCCGCTTCTGCATTAGTTATATGCTTGGTATTACCACTCACTACATTTATATATCTGCTCAACAATAAGTCTGTGACCAATAAACCATAATCATTACTCACACAACTAACCCGCACAGGGGTTCTAACCCCAAAATTATCTAAAATAATTCTCTCGATTACCGAACTATGCGTGTAGTTTGCCCATACTCTTGTTGCGATTTCGGCAAAGGCGGTTGCCAGATCATCACGGTTGCCTGTTTCTAATAATTTTCCGAGTGCAAGATTTGCACGTTGCTGATAAAACCATTGTATGGTGCTTGGTATTGGGTCTGGCCATTTGCGCCCAACTCCCAGCGACATAACGCCATCATTCTCCGCACGCACATTACTAAAACCTGTCCACCGTTCACGACTCAAGAAAATATTTTCTAAAAAACTACGCGACCAATAGCCTTTCTCTTGTGCTTGCCCCTCTGGGTAGACAGGCAGGATGATCTGTCCACCTGGCTTAACAATTTTTAATAATTCTAGAAGAAACGACGCTCCCCAGTTACTTGCAAACAAAGGTATGCTGATTCCGATATACACTCTATCTAACAAGTTAGGTAAAGAAGGATAAAAAAAGTTGCCTAGTTCTTCATCATCCAAATTAACACTCAAATGAGTTGCAGTAGGCGTCATACTATAAATATTGTCATCAGGTCGAATCTGATTATTCTTATCTCGCTCACCTGAAAAATAATATTCTAAATCTTCATCGATGAATTCTTTTGTTAAGTGGAATGCCGCGTGCGCCATAGTTTTAATTCTTAATTGGTTTAGGGGAAGAATAAATTTTTGAGGATGAATTTTGCTTAAGCCAAGCTCACGTTGCAAGGCAATAACCAATAATAACTGAGATTAATCTTCAGCCAAGAAGATATTCTAGATTCCGCGCTAACGAATCGTCAAAGATAAACCAGAGCCCGCATATCTTGAATAACCTCTACGCGGCAATCTACAACTTCGCTCATTTCTACTTGCAAAATGTTTTTTACCTGCAAAATGCCGATAGTTATGTTGCTTGTAACCGTAATTGCGATGACCCAAAGACATTCTATTCACTGGGTAGTAGAAACTATTCGAGCGTGATTCTTCTGTAGGATTTATGTATACCACTTGTGGTACATCAGAACGCAGAGATTTTTTTTGTTTAGCCTTTTCCAGCTGTAACTGTTTACGGGCAATACGCTCTTCTCTCATTCTAGCCCATTGATTGGTTACTGAATAATAATCATTTTGGTAATCTTGGGTTCGATAATCATCTGTTATAGTGATTTGAGTTACATCTACATGTTGTGCTGCAGCACTGGTAAACGAATAATTATCAGGCAACTGATCCGAATAATGAGTTATCCCCTGCGCATCTACCCACTTATGCACCGAATCTGCATGCACAGGTATAGCTGCTGCAAACAGCAATAACATCAACAGAAATAGGGGTATGGGTTTATTCTTACTCATATACATTCGACTCTTTTATACTTCCTTGGTTCTACAAGACTACGAGACACACTAAAAAAAACATCTACTCTACAATTAGCCGTCTACTTTTTGCCACCCGCTTAGATCACTTGGCGCGCTATGCTCTTCAAGCATGTCCCACACGGTGTACCCTGTTTGTCTATTGTACACCGCAATCGCCGCTTCTTCAGGAGTAGAAAACGTCAAGGTAGGCATATTATCGACCCACAAATCCCACAAACCCAGTGGCTCTTTTTGAATTTCAAATGTTGATATATTCGTTTCTAATTTATACTTCATGCTCAAATTATAACTCAGAATTTAATTAGGTTTAATTGTGACTACTGCCAACTTCTTTTTTCATGGCTTGTTTCCTGATCATATTGAAGCTAATGACGGTAGTGGCAAGCAAGTTTGCAAAGTATTATTTGATGTAGACTTTGAAGGAAAATTTCACTCACATCTGCTTGCTGACCTATGGTTGCTTGAAGAACAACAATGGCAAGCCGATGAGATACCTGAGTATGAAGTAAGTTTTAAATTACCTTTCAATTGCGAAGAATTTCCCAGAGCAGTGGTACAGTATTATGAGCAAGTCATGGGGCCACAAGCGACAACGATTAGTCGCAGTGGACCAAAAGGACCTATTCCCAATAACAATGTTTATCGAGCTCAATGGCAAACATCGCTGACCGCCACAGAAAAATAACATTCAAATTACTACAGAGACATAATTCATGGCTGCTAAAGCTACGCCACCCATTGCAAAAAAGAAAAAAACTGAAATTACCCAACACGGTCAGACTCGTATTGACAATTACGCTTGGTTAAAAGATGAAAATTGGCAACAAGTAATCCAAACACCTGAGGCGCTATCAAAAGAGATCAGAAAACACCTCGAAGCAGAAAATGAATATCTAAAAGCATGCTTAGATGATACAAACCCGCTACAACAAGAGTTGCTCACAGAAATGCGTGCACGAATTAAGGAAGATGACTCTACCGCACCCGAAAAAGATGGCGATTATTTTTATTACGACCGTTATGAAGAAAATCAGCAGTACCCCATATATTGCCGTTATCACAAGAATTCATCAGAACGAGAAGAAGTTTTATTAAACGCAAATTTAGTTGCAAAAGATTGTGAGTATTTTGATATCGGAGATGCTGGTCACAGCCCAGACCATAAACACTTTGCTTACAGTGCTGATACCAAAGGTTCTGAATTTTACACGCTATACATCATTGACTTAACGACTGGAAAAAAAGTTGAAGACCGAATAACTAATATTCAAAGCACCTTTGTATGGGCAATGGACAATCGCACTATCTTTTATACAACGCTGGATGACAATCATCGGCCTGATAAAGTATTTCGTCACATCTTAGGAGCAGATATTTCTACTGATGAAATGGTCTACCAAGAAAAAGATCCTGGTTTTTTTGTATCACTTGATATTACTGAATCTAATAATTTCATTTTAATATCTGCACATGATCATGTGACAAGCGAAATATATATCGTCGATGCATATCATCCGGAAAATGCCGCACAATGTTTTTCTAAGCGAACAACAGGTGTCGAATATGAAATTTCAGAGCGTAACGGAATATTTTATATTGTAACCAATAAAGATGGCGCGGAAGATTACAAAATCATGCAATCTGATTTACAGCATTGCGAACAAATTTTTTGGGAAGATTTATATATTCCACCACAAGGTACTCTTTTAAGAGGTATCTATCTTTTCAAAGACTTTTTAATTCGCTCTGAACGAATCAACGGCTTACCGCGAATTGTCGTGGTACGTTTCCAAAATGATGGATCTGCCGAAGAACACAATATCGAATTCCAAGAAGAAGCCTATGAACTGAATATTCTGGGTGGCTATGAATATGATACTAACCAGTTAAGACTTTCTTATACTTCCATGACCACGCCCACACAGATTTTTGACTATGTTATGTCAACGAGGCAAAGAAAATTAATTAAACAGCAAGAGATACCGAGCGGACACCAAGCAGACGAATATACGACACGCCGATTATTTGCTCCCACCTCAGATAATGAACATGTACCCATTTCATTAATCTACAAAAACACTACCCCTTTAGATGGAAGTGCACCAATGCTGCTATATGCATATGGCTCATACGGCAGCTCAATGCCCGCAAGTTTCTCTACTAACCGCTTTAGTTTAATCAATCGAGGATTCATCTATGCAATTGCTCATGTGCGAGGTGGCATGGAAAAGGGTTATGCTTGGTATAAAGATGGAAAATTAGAAAATAAATCCAACACATTTAAAGATTACATCACTTGTTCGCAATTTTTAATCAAAGAAAACTATACACAAGCAGGGAAAATTGTCGCTCACGGTGGGTCTGCAGGCGGCATGCTAGTAGGCGCGACATTAAATATGCGACCAGACCTTTTCCACGCTGCAATAGCCGATGTGCCTTTTGTAGATGTACTCAATACGATGAGCGATGCCGCCTTGCCGCTTACACCACCTGAATGGCCTGAGTGGGGCAATCCGATCAAAAATAAAACAGATTATGAAAACATTTTGCAATATTCCCCCTACGAAAATGTCACGCAACAAGATTATCCGCACATATTAGTCACTGCCGGACTAACTGATCCACGCGTAACCTACTGGGAACCTGCAAAATGGGTCGCCAAACTGCGCGAAATGAAAACAAATAATAATATATTAGTATTAAAAATGAATATGGGTGCAGGACATGCGGGCGCTTCAGGTCGATTTGACTATCTTAAGGAGATTGCATTGATGTATGCGTTCCTATTAAAAGTATTCAACATGACAAGCTAAGAGGTTTTATAGTATCTTTGCCTAGTGGTGAATAATAAGTGCCAATTCTATGGCGTTGTTAATAACCACAAAATATTTATCTCACCTCTAAATTAATGGAAAAATAAGATGGTTTCTGAAAATCTCATACGACGCGATAGCGATTCTGATTACATTATTGCCTGGAAATTAAAATATGATTTTGAAACTGGCAAAATGAAAGACGACACCATGACCTATGGTGAAGCTAGAAAAAAATGCGCCGAATTAAATGAGCAGAACCCAGAAAAAACTTATTGGCCCGAAAAAGTTAAAGCTGCACCGGAGTGGCATATTCTTTACGAATAAATTAGTAGGCTATGGTGAAAGTCGATCAACCCTCCACTCACCAGAATTAGTTTTCACGTATTGCAATCTATCGTGTAGACGATTCGGTCTGCCCTGCCAAAATTCAAATTTCACCGGAATTACTCGGTATCCACCCCAATACTCAGGATACGGAATATCTTGATCCTGAAATTTTTTCTCCAATTTTTGATATTCTTTCTCTAGAACATTATAACTTTCAATTATCGAGCTCTGTTTAGATGCAATAGCGCCAATTTGGCTGCCTCGCGGCCTTGAATGAAAATACTCTTCAGATTCTTCATGCGAAACCTTCTCTATTGCACCCTGTATACGTACTTGTCGATAAAGCTTATCCCACCAGAAGCTAAGCGCGGCCATTTTATTAGTCCGCAATTCTTGTGCCTTACTACTATTGTAGTTAGTAAAGAAAACAAACCCTAGCTCATCAAATGCCTTTAACAACACCATGCGTGACGAAACTTCGCCATCATCACTTACAGATGCAATATTCATTGCATTGGGTTCAATAAATTGTGCCGCGCGCGCTTCTTCAAACCAAATTTGAAACTGCATAAAAGGATTTTTATCTGCGTTTTTCTTTTCTAACATAATTGTTTGATAGTTCTTCCGTAATGCATGAATGCCCTTGCTCATCTTATTTCATACTTCATATATTTTAAATTACTGCTAATCTAGAAGCACACCTGTACCACCAAGCCCACAGTATCCATTTGGATTTTTTGCTAAATATTGTTGATGATAATCTTCAGCATAGTAAAACTCAGGGGCATCTATAATTTCAGTTGTAATTATTCCATAACCTTGCTCAGACAAGGCGGTTTGATATTCTCGTTTCATCTTCTCAGCAATATTTTTTTGTTCTTCACTGTAAGTGTAAATTCCGGAACGATACTGAGTGCCCGTATCGTTACCTTGCTGCATACCTTGTGTAGGATTATGTGATTCCCAAAATACCTGCAACAGTTTTTCGAAACTAATAATGTCAGGGTCAAATACCACTCGCACCATTTCATTGTGACCGGTTAAACCCGTACACACTTCTTCATAGTTAGCATTTGGCGTAAATCCACCTGCATAGCCTACAGCCGTAGAATACACACCCTTGATCTCCCAAAATTTTCGTTCGGCACCCCAAAAACAACCCAAACCAAACATTGCCATTTCTAGACCATTAGGGAATGGGGGCACGATTTTGTTTTTATTTACGTAATGCTCATGCCCAACAAGCATGGCTTCACTACGACCAGGCAAGGCATCTGCAGGTGATGGCATTAGTGTTTTTTTATTAGCAAACAACATAATCTAATTCAATAAGTTATACGTCTTCTCAAGTATCACTACATTAATTTTAACACTCAGCGTCAACCATTCCTCTAAGTATGCGTTGTTGATACTACGAATTCATTTTTTAATTGGATAATTTGGGAGAATGATTATGTTTGATTTAAAACTAAAAAGCATGTCGAAAAATAGAGCATGTACTGCAGTATTTGCAGCTTTAATGCTATTACCTTTCACTTCTAATGCAGATGATTCAGCTGCGACCGCGGATACGCGAGGCGAAAAAGTATTTGAGTACTTTGATAAAAATGGGGATGGTGTACTCAGTGACAGCGAGAAAGCCCTAGCACACCGTGCGCATAATGTAATTGATTATAACAATGACGGAAATATAAACCGTGCTGAATTTCGTCGTGCAAGACGCGTGCACAATGCCGCTGACTACAATAATGATGGCGAAATTGGCCCACGCGAAGCGAATCGAGCCAAGCGCTTTCATGAAGCTGCTGATTACAATAATGACGGAAAAGTAAACCGCAAAGAATACGAGCGCGCCAAAAGAGTCCATAACGCTGCGGACTATAATAATGATGGAAGAATTGGTCCTCGAGAAGCAAATCGCGCGAAACGTTATCACGATGCTGCAGATTACAACGACGATGGAAAGGTAAGCAGAAAAGAATATAGGCGCGCAGGCAAAGTGCACAACGCTATAGATAAAAATAATGACGGCTTACTTGGCCCAAAAGAACGCAAACATGCGAAAAGAAAACATGATCGTATTGACTTGAACGATAATGGAAAGATAAGCAAGAGAGAATACAAACACGCCAAAAAACATAAAAGGCATCATAACCATAAGGCACATGATTAGTTTTTAAAACCTGGAAATAAAGGGCGGCACTTGCCGCCTTTTATTTGCTCAGTCAAAATTCAGCAGATCAAGAATCTTATCTAACGCTTCACTTTGGCTATCGCCACCTTTTAAATTTTCTGCACCAAGGAAGGCGGCCGCTTCCGCACGCTTTTGTTCTATATAACTAGTATTACAGGTTTTAATGATCTCTTTTATTTGATCTAGCTCCTTTTGAATATGCGCAACATCTCTCACCCAGGTTTCAATATACAAACCATTCTCCGGGCTTATTTTTGCATTCAATGTATGTTTCGAAAACAACATATTAAAATCTGCACACCAATCGCGCGGTGCTTGTTGCGTGAGCTCGTAGATTATATCAATATATTTTTTATTTTTTAGACTAGGACGACGGTTATTATCCAATCCTTTTATTTTAATGTTTTCAATATTACTCATTCTAATCTCCTAGGTTGAACTTATAACAATAAGATTAGCGAGCACGGGGCGATGCGCATGATTGCACGAGTGCCATATAAGACAATGTGTCAAGAGCGACCGTGCGAGTGTGAGTTGCAATACAGATATTGCTTCTGGCTTAAATACTGATATCTAAAATTTAAACCAGGTCCGAAACTCTACTTTAAGAGCTCTAATCAGTCTTGACCATACGCCTATCATCAACAATAAGCGAACAAGTCAAACTGTAAAAATTGATTATGAGCAAATTAGTGAGACGAGGATTTGGAAGATAATTGACGACCATTAACTAAATCTTCAGACATTGAGCCAAGCTCTATGAGCAAATCAATTTCATTATTATCAAATTTTCTTGGTCGTACTTCTACCAAACAAAGTGTTCCGATATTCACACCTGAATTGGACTGCAATACAAAACTAATATAAGAACGCACGAATGGTGATTCTGTTACTAATGGGCTATCGAAAAATCGACTGTCTTCATGTGTGTCACAAACCTCATACACTCGTCCTCTAAGATGATTATTAGTAGTTTCACAAATGGCATGCGCACATATTGAAAGGTCGCGTGGTATCTCTTTAGCATCTATACCCCAAGTCGATTTAAACCATTGTCGCTCTGAATCAATTAAGGTAATTAGACAGATAGGAACGCCAATCTTTTCTGCCGCAAATCGCGTAATACAATCAAATCTAACATCTGCTTGCGTATCCAGAATTTTGAGGGCATGAAGTGCCTGTAAACGACTAATTTCGTTTCCAGGAATCGGGGCATGTAGCATTTAATTACTCCCAACAAATAATTGCGAGACATAATAATTACTATTTGTAATCTTTTAAAGGCCTTCACATACTAAATATGAATTTATAGTACGGAACAAAGTTTCTTAGTTGAATTTTTGATTGCCAATTCAAGAATTATATGCAAGTTACGTGAAGGTATGGATGATACGTATGGACGCAGAAGATGCAAACATTATGCAGATTCTAGTACGCTTTTTCAGATTTAATCTTTCTATGATATTTTTCAA
>JBOEHC010000054.1:247-529 GCA_050633765.1 Gammaproteobacteria bacterium | reverse complement strand
ACAGAAGAATTTGGAATAAAAGATCTTACTGGAGAAATGATCAAAGTAGTTAGAAAAGAAACCCGTGCTGGCACTATTGACTGTAGAGACGCGCTTATAGAAAGTCGCGGCAACACAGATAAAGCTATAGAAATCTTGAAAGAAAAAGGAATCGAAACTCCGAAAAAAGTATATGTTTAAGTGAATTTGTAACTTTTACACTGTCCGTTTTTGACCGCACTGGATAGCAGAATTGCAGAAAAATGCACGACTTCATGGAAGCAGGAGGTAGAGCAACGCAGG
>JBOEHC010000054.1:0-225 GCA_050633765.1 Gammaproteobacteria bacterium | reverse complement strand
TACTTGTTCATATCACTTATGCAAATTCTTGCTTCGGTATTAATATTTTCTAAAGCATTTTTACCAAGTTGTTTTTCCAGTGCTAACTTATATGCTGGAATTTCACCCCACTCCTTTACTGTAGTGGGTGTTATTTCCATATGAAATTGAACACTTAATGCGTGATTATCGATCGAAATTGCTTGAATTGCGCATGCGTCTGTTGCTCCTAATATCTTTGCATTA
>JBOEHC010000053.1:0-28764 GCA_050633765.1 Gammaproteobacteria bacterium | reverse complement strand
GGATAGAGATACCTGTATGTCCGATGTTATCGTGCGCGCCGATAGAGCTTTGTATAAATCCAAGCGCGATGGCCGCAATCGTGTTGATCTAGATTCTTCACAAATGATGTTAACGATCGACGGGGAGCTCGCCAAAATCTCCGCCTAATTCTCTCGCGCAACCAAACGGAAATTTACGTGTCCTAATAGCGTAGCGATGGCGAGAAATAGACAAAAATTTGGCATGGGAATCGGTCGGCGACTCGTGTGCGTGTTCGTAAGCGTACTTCTTATCGGTTCCACAGCTGCACGTACGCAAGACAGATCACCGGATGATTTACTACTCCTCGCAGAAGATGTCGGTCGTTGGTTGATCGGTACGCTAGAAGTAAACCCGTCGCAGCCTATTTGGCCGAACGATGTCTTAAACCCAGATACAGTCGGCTATGACTTAAGCGCCGGAGTGGCCGGGAAGGTCGTGTTCTTCTCCGCTTTGTATCGAGCGACGGGAAATGATGAGTATCGCCTGCAAGCGACGTTGGGCGCCGAGTTTCTTTCCGACGTGCTGCGTGATGCAGCTTCTTTCGACAATAACAATCGTAAAGCCAGCCTCTACAATGGAGTTGCGGGCATCGGTGTGGCCTTGGCGAACGTTGCGGACATCTCTACTGAAGATACTTACAAAGACGATACGGAAAAAGTCTTCGCTTTACTCAGTCAGTGGAAAGTCGCAGACGACGCGGGCGTTTATTGGAGCGATGAATACAACGACCTGATCTTTGGTGACGCAGGCACGGTACTTTTTCTGTCGTGGTATGGGCAAAAATCTGGCAGTGAGCAAGTCATGAGCCTTGCTGCATCTGGCGCACATTCATTGTTAGCGCGTGCGGAAACTTCTGATAATCAAAAATATTGGCGTTTTCGCCGCAGCAAACCATTCAACATTCCCAATTTCTCGCATGGAACGGCGGGCATAGGCTATGTTTTAGCAACGGTAGGTTTGGCTACTGGCGACGATGCCTTCAAGGAGGGCGCCAACGCGGCATTCTCGTACTTGAAATCGATCGGTCGAACCACAGACGGACGCTTGCAAATTCCTTACGGCTGGCCGAACGAGTCCTGGGTGGAACTCTTCGAATTTGGCTGGGCGCACGGTTTAGCTGGGAACATTTCCTTCTTTCGGCGACTTCAAGAAGCTGGCATCGATGCCACCGCCGCACGAGCGTACGAACGGATGGCAATATCTACGTTGACGGATATCAATTTGCCGGGTCCGCCTCTTTCGCCATTTTCGGAGCCATCGACTGCATTCGACCTACGGTTTGGTCGGGCAGGCGTCTTGATGGCGTTAAGCCTCGGCCATGATTCCAATCTGCCCGATATCTCAACGCTGCGGTTGGATCTATGGCGATATCTGGAGTCGGCGGCGATCCGGAAAGAAGGCACTGCGTACTGGCAATCCGAAGTACCCGCATTTATGGGCGGCGGCCAGGCGGCCTATACCGGGCTGTTCCATGGTGCGGCAGGTATTGGTCTTTCCTTGCTGGCATTGCATTCACAGCTGGTCGGTTCGGAGCCATACTATGAACTACCCGACTATCCTAACTGAGCGCCAATTCCTGGCGATTATTCTGCAGCATACTGTAGATTCCGCGACAGATTCTTAGCCCAACTCAAACCAACAGGGGATGTCGTGAGTAGTCAAGATCAACTCGAGAAAATAAAGTCCGCACCTGGATTCATTGCCGCACTGGATCAAAGCGGTGGCAGTACGCCGAAAGCACTCGGCTTATACGGAATTACGCCAGATGCCTGGTCTAGTGACGAGGAAATGTTCGACGTCGTACATGCCATGCGGACGCGAATCATGACCA
Organism: Gammaproteobacteria bacterium; assembly: GCA_050633765.1. GTDB lineage: Bacteria > Pseudomonadota > Gammaproteobacteria > UBA4575 > UBA4575 > JABDMD01. The sequence goes on along the minus strand of JBOEHC010000053.1, from coordinate 26,911 downwards.
GCCCGTCGTTCAATGGTGACCGAATTCTTGGGGCTATCCTGTTCGAAAATACAATGGATCGCGAAGTGGAAGGTCAATCTACTGCTTCATATCTCTGGAACGTCAAGAATGTCGTTCCATTTCTGAAAGTCGACAAAGGCTTGGCAGATGAGGTTGACGGTGCGCAAGTTATGAACCCGAACCCTGGGCTTGGGGAGTTGCTTGAGAAAGCAAAGGCAGCTGGAATCTTTGGCACAAAGATGCGTTCTGTTATCAAGGAGGCCAACGCGGCTGGCATCAAAGCAGTCGTTGATCAGCAGTTTGAGGTGGGTAGACAGATTGTAGCCGCAGGACTTGTACCGATCATTGAACCGGAAGTTGATATTCATTGTGCTGAAAAAGCGGCCGCGGAAGACCTGTTGCATGCTGCGATCATGGAACAGTTAAACAGCCTAGACGCGGATGAGATCGTGATGTTGAAACTCACGCTACCTGAAAAAGATAATCTCTATGCGGACTGCGTGGCTCATCCAAATGTTGCCCGTGTCGTTGCGCTGTCGGGCGGTTACGCTCGAGATGAAGCGAACGATCGATTGTCGCGCCAAAATGGCATGGTTGCGAGTTTCTCTCGCGCATTGTCGGAAGGGCTGAATGCGCAGCAGTCGGATGAGGAATTCGACGCGACGCTGGACGCGTCGATCGCCAGTATTGCCGCAGCATCGGCGACCTAGACGCCAGACTTTTCGGTTAGCCGTTGTGTCTGTGGCGCAGACCGGGGATAATTCCGCCCGGTCCGCGTCGGCTTCCTCGCGACGGTCAGCTGTGAACTCCGCCAGGCCCGGAAGGGAGCAACGGTAACAGTTGCTTCGGGTGCAAAGGGATTGCTGGCGCAGGTCGCCTACTAATTAAGCAGGTAGCGCTTCTTTAAATTAAATCTTAACTACGATTTTCATACATTTAATAAATGAGTTATCAAGCATTAGCGCGCAAATGGCGGCCAAAAAATTTCACTGAAGTTGTAGGTCAGGCTCATGTCGTAAAAGCACTTGCAAACGCGTTGGATCAAGAAAGAATCCATCACGCATATCTTTTTACTGGTACCCGAGGAGTAGGGAAGACGACCTTGGCACGTATTTTCGCTAAATGCTTAAACTGTGAACAAGGATTGAGCTCAACGCCATGTGGAGAATGTAGTGCATGCGAGGAAATTGATGCGGGAAGATTTATTGATCTTATCGAAGTGGATGCGGCTTCTCGTACTAAAGTCGAAGATACGAGAGAGTTATTAGATAATGTACAGTACAGTCCAACTCGAGGAAAATTTAAAGTTTATTTGATAGACGAAGTGCATATGTTGTCTGGGCACAGTTTTAATGCCTTGTTGAAAACACTTGAAGAACCTCCGCCACACGTAAAGTTTTTGTTGGCGACTACCGATCCGCAGAAATTACCCATCACAGTACTATCGCGTTGTTTGCAATTTAATCTTAAAAGGATTGCAGATGATGCTATCAGCATTCAGTTAGAAAAACTGCTTCAAGCAGAAGACATTGTGTTTGAGAAAAGCGCATTGCATGCACTTGCACGGTCGGCGGATGGCAGTATGCGTGATTCACTTAGTTTGTTAGATCAAGCCATTGCTTTTAGTGATGGAAACGTAACTGATGAAGCCATACATGAAATGCTAGGGACTGTTCCTAGAGAATATCTGTATAAACTTATGCAGGCATTGGCAAATAACGATGCGGCTGCAATTATGCAAGCTACGCAGGAGTTGGCGGAGCTCTCAGCAGATTTTAATGGTTTGTTTGTTGATATTATCGATATCTTACATCAAGTTGCTTTGGCACAAGCGGTGCCAAGCATTTTAGATACTTTGGAGTTTGATGCGGTATTGATAAAAGAATTAACTACGAGTTTTAGTCCTGAGAATGTGCAGTTATTTTATCAGATTGCGCTGATAGGTAGGCGTGATTTATATTTGTCGACAACACCGCAAAGTGCGCTAGAAATGACACTGTTGCGGATGCTATCGTTTAAACCTGCAATTTCTGGCGAGGTTAAAGCTGGTAATATTTCTATACCTAGTCCCATTTCTAATAATGGCTCACCTAAGTCACAAAAAACCCCGGTTGCAGTTACTGATTCAGTAAAAAAAAATAGCTCATCACTTGAAGATTTAAAGATTAACCGAGAAAAATGGGCAAAGATAATAGAGGGGCTTGAGTTGCAGGGTGTTTCTTATTCGCTTGCATCGAATTGTAGTGTAGAAGTTATATCTGATGAAATGATCACCCTTCACCTAGCACAACAGCACGAAGGTATTGCTACTAAAGGTGCTCGGCAGAGATTAGAAAAAGCATTGCAAGAGTATTTTGGTAACAAAGTAGAGCTTAAGTTTAATATTTCTAGTGATGAATTAGATACTCCTGAAAAAAAGAAGAGTAGGGCAAGACAAAAAATTCAATCTCAGGCTGAAGAAACAGCGGAGTCTGATGAAGCAGTCAAAGCATTGAAGTCACAATTTGGTGCAGAGATTATCGAGGGTACAGTAAAGCCCTTAAATAGTTGATTAAATAAATAATTAGTTAGGATATATAGGTGTAGTTATGAAAGGTGGAATAGGAAATTTGATGAAACAAGCGCAAAAAATGCAAGAAGATATGCAAAAAGCGCAAGAAGATTTAAAAAACTTAGAAGTAGAAGGACAAGCAGGCGGTGGTATGGTGAAGGTTGTTATGACTGGTAAACATGCAGTACGCAGAGTAGAAATAGATGACAGTTTGTTGAAAGATGATAAAGATATGCTGGAAGATCTCATTGCAGCAGCGATGAATGATGCGTCAAATAAAGTAGAAGAGTTAACCAAAGACCAAATGTCGGGATTAACAAGTGGATTGAATCTCCCCCCAGGTATGAAACTGCCTTTCTGAAAAAATAGATGTCATTCAGTCTTTCCAATAATGGTTCTCAGCCACCGTCATTATTAGATTCGTTGATAGAATCTTTAAAATGCTTACCAGGCGTTGGTCCAAAGTCTGCGCAGAGGATGGCATTTCATTTATTGCAGCGTAATCGTGAAGGCGCGCAAAATTTAGCAGACAATCTCATTAAAGCAGTAAAAGAAATAGGACATTGCACAAACTGCCGCACCTTTACTGAGCATGATTTATGTGAAATTTGCAATGACAAATCGCGTTTAAGTAAACAAATATGTGTGGTAGAGAGCCCAGCAGATGTGTTTACGATTGAAAAAAGCACTGATTATAAAGGTATGTATTTTGTGTTGATGGGGCGTCTCTCGCCGTTGGATGGGATTGGACCAAAAGAGCTTGGCCTGGAGATATTAGAGAAGCGCCTAGTCGAGCAACAGATTGAAGAAATGATTTTGGCTACGAATTCGACAGTTGAAGGTGAGGTTACTGCTCATGTGCTTAGTGAAATGGCACGTAAGCAAGATATTAAAACCACTCGTCTTGCACAAGGTGTGCCAGTGGGAGGTGAATTGGAATTTGTTGATCAGAACACGATTGCGCAAGCCTTTAACAGCCGCAAACATTATTAATAACTATCCTCTTCTAAATTATTAATCATTTTTAAATATGACTGATAGCGGAGTTTGTTGATTTTATTATTTTCAACGGCTTCGCTTACTGCACATTTTGGTTCATTAATATGCTTGCAGTTATGAAACTTACATTTGTTTCTTAGTTCTTCGATTTCAAGGAAGCCTTTGCTGATATCTTCTACACTTAGTTTGGGTATGGAAAACTCTCTTACCCCAGGTGAGTCGATTAATTCACCGCCTAAAGGTAAATCGTATAAGGTGGTAGTGGAGGTGGTGTGTCGACCCAGGCGACTGCTTTCCGAGATGGCTTGAGTATCGATTTCTATGTTCGGGACGAGTGCATTGATTAGTGTTGATTTGCCCACTCCTGATTGCCCTACGAATACACAAGTTTTATTTTTTAACTGTGATGTTAGTGATAGAAAATCATTTGCAGAATTATTCTTACTGCTAGTAGTGAAGATAGGATAAGGTAAATGTCTGTATTTAGATTGTATGGACTCCAATACTAACTCATGGTTCTTTAAATCAATTTTATTTAGCGTTATTACTGCTTCCGCAGGCAACAGTTGTGCGGCAACAATGTAGTGATCAATTAAATCTAACGATGGTTCGGGTTCTACTGCGCAAACAATTACAATAGTATCAATGTTTGCTGCTACAGACTTGTTGGCAAATTCTGTTTGTCTAATTAGTTCGTTTTTGCGTGGCAGTACTTCTAAAATTTGATCCCTATCATGTTCTATTTTAGCGCACTCTACGTGGTCGCCGCACACAAGATGACTAAATCTTTTCGAAGAAATGCAAGAGTGTCGGATATGGTGTGCATCTTTTACGGCAAGATGCACACCATGACGACTCACAACCTTGGCTGTATATTTATTAATAGCTATTCAGTTTAAAAATGATAATACGATGTATTTAAATACTGTCGCACGCTATTGACTTGATCGTTTGTCCAATTTAATTCGAGACTGGATTGGCAGCGTTTAACCTGTTTGCTTAGAGCATCTAATGACTTCACATTGCGGTCGTCGCGTGTGTATAGAACCGAACCATCACCTCCTGTCATAGCAGCATGGCAAGCTACACAGTTGCTCGAATGCAAGCTTGCTCCATCTTGTGCATTGGTGGTCTGTAGAGCAATGACACTTGTCAAGGATAGAAGAGTAATGACCGCTAAAATTCGTTTTAATGTGAGACTTGGGTCGCGAGATGGATATAATATATTTTGTTTCATATAGGTATGATATACAAAACTGGTAAGGAAATACTAATGTCTGTGGAAGCTGAAAACCTAATTTGGATCGATTTGGAAATGACAGGTCTAGATCCAATGGAAGATCGAATTATAGAGATTGCAACTATTGTTACCAATAAGCATTTAGAAGAAGTAGCGGTTGGCCCTGTGTTGGCAGTGCATCAGCCTGCTTCTTTAATGTCTAGTATGGATGAGTGGAATACCAATCAGCATGGTCAGTCAGGGTTAATCGAGCGTGTGAGGAAAAGCGTAATAAATGAACAGCAGGCTGAGAAGACAACATTAGAGTTTCTGCAGCAATATATTCCAAGCAATACTTCTCCTATGTGCGGCAACAGTATATGCCAGGACCGTCGTTTTTTGGCACGTCTGATGCCAGAACTCGAAGAATTTTTCCATTATCGGAATCTAGATGTTAGTAGTTTGAAGGAGTTGGCAAACCGTTGGTATCCAAAAATTGCAAGAGGATATAGCAAAGAGTCAAAGCACTTGGCCCTTGATGATATCCGCGATTCCATTGATGAGCTTAAATACTATCGGCAAAATTTATTCGCTCAAGTTTGAAACTGATTTATATAATCAGCTTGCGTAAATGGGCTTAGCAGTTGTCGTTTCAGTTTTTGGGTCGAGAATAGTGTCAATATATTCTAATCTTGGATCTGCCTCAGGATAATCTAAGGTGTAATGAAGGCCGCGACTTTCTTTTCTATTTAGTGCACTGCGAATAATTAAATCTGCAACTAGAGTTAAGTTTCTTAATTCAATTAAGTCACTGCTGATTCGGAAATTACTATAATATTCATCAATTTCTGAGCTGAGCAAATCTGCACGATGTTTTGCACGTTGCAAACGTTTATTAGTGCGTACTATTCCAACATAGTCCCACATGAATCTTCGTAACTCATCCCAGTTGTGTGCAACGACAATTTCTTCGTCAGGCTCGGTTACTCGGCTTGCATCCCATGCTGGAATTTCTACCGATGAAATATTTTTTATGTCTTTTGAATTAATTAATTCACTTGTAGACGAAGCAAATACCAAACATTCTAGAAGAGAATTGCTGGCCATACGATTTGCACCATGCAACCCAGTGTGAGTGGTTTCACCAATCGCATATAAGTTTTCAACATCAGTTTGACCTTTTAGGTCTGTCATTACACCGCCGCAAGTGTAGTGTGCAGCGGGAACTACGGGTACTGGTTCTTTCGACATGTCATACCCCAGCTTTAAGCAACGTGCATAAACGTTAGGGAAGTGGTCTTGAATAAACTTTTTTGGTTTATGACTAATATCTAAATAAACACAATCTACACCCATTTGTTTCATTTTGTAGTCAATTGCGCGCGCAACAATATCTCGCGGAGCAAGTACGCCACGGGGATCAAATTCATGAGCAAACTCTGTGCCATTTGGAAGCAATAGTTTTCCACCTTCTCCACGTACCGCTTCTGTAATCAAATAAGATTTTGCTGTTGGGTGATATAGACATGTAGGGTGAAATTGCATGAATTCCATGTTAGCGACTCGGCAGCCAGCACGCCAAGCCATGGCAATGCCATCACCAGAAGCTCCATCTGGGTTGCTAGTATATAAGTATACTTTGCTGGCCCCGCCAGTAGCTAAAATGACATGTTTGGCTTTAAATGTTTTAACTTGGTTGTCATTTGTATTAAGTACATAAGCGCCTACACATTGATTGACTTTGTCGGTAGATCTTCTTTGTAAATGTTTGTGTGTAGTAATTAAATCAATGGCAATGTGGTGGTCAAATAATTCGATGTTGTCTTTTTTATGCGTATTTTTAATTAAAGCATTTTCAATTGCCCAGCCTGTGGCATCTGCTGAATGCACGACTCGACGATGGGTATGCCCACCTTCGCGTGTAAGGTGTAAATATTTTTTTCCATCTAAGCCAGTCTCATAAGTGAATTCGACGCCTAGTTCTTGCAACCAGGTGATCATGGCTTTTCCATGTGAGACGGTGTGTAATACTGCGGCTTCATCGCATAAGCCTGCGCCAGCATCTATAGTGTCTTCCATATGCTGCTCGATCGAATCTTCATCGTCCATCACAGCAGAAATTCCACCTTGGGCCCATGCAGTACTGCCATCATCTAAAGGTCCTTTGGAGATGACGGCGATGCGGAAATCACTCTGTAGGCGTAGGGCGAGGCTAAGTCCTGCTGCGCCACTGCCAATAATTAAGATGTCAAAATCATGCATATGAACGTGTAAAGCCGAAAAAATTTAGTATATATAGGCCTATAAGGCACCTAACAGAGTGCATTGTGGCATAGATGGGTGATCTGGTTAACAAAACTGCACCACTTAGCGGTAGAATCCCTTCCTGGGTAAGGGGTGTAGAACTCTTCTCAAAGAATATGGTCATACAGTTGCAAGCCACTAATAATGGCTGCACTTACAGGAGTTAGGCCCTAATGGGCGAGAATAATAACGATAAGGAGCTCGTAAAGAGGGCTCAAAAAGGGGATAAAGTAGCGTTTGATACGCTCGTAACTAAGTACCACTTAAAAGTGGTGAACTTGGTAATGCGCTTCGTCAAAGATAGTGACGATGCTCAAGATGTAGCGCAGGAAGCTTTTATAAAAGCCTATCGTGGTCTTAAGAACTTTCGTGGCGATAGTGCGTTTTATACTTGGTTATATAGGATCGCGATAAATTCTGCTAAGAATTATCTAGTTTCGAGAAGTCGTAAGACACCTGCCTATGCTGTTGATATAGAGGATGCTGAACATATTGAATCAGCGACTGCTTTGAAAGAGTACGATACGCCGGAAGGTAATATGCTTACTAGTGAAATTGAGGAAACAGTTTATCGAGCAATAAAGGAATTGCCAGAAGACTTGAAGACAGCAATAACACTGCGTGAGTTAGAAGGAATGACTTATGATGAAATTGCAGACGTGATGGAATGTCCAATAGGAACAGTTCGATCAAGAATATTTCGTGCACGCGAAGCAATTGATAAACATCTTAAGCCACTATTAAGTTAAATGGACTGAGTGCAACACAACTTAGACTAAACATGGAATGATTTTATGAAGGAAATTGATCAAGAGTTATTGTCACGAATTTTAGATGAAGATATATCAGAATTTGAGACACAACGAATTTTAAAAGAAATGAAATCCGACGATGAGCTTCGAACCAAGCTTCAACGTTATAGTTTAATTGGACATGCAATTCGTAATGAATTGCCTGAAAATATTAACCAGAGCTTTGTAGATGATGTGATGGGTAATTTGGCTGATGAGAAAATGTCCACACCGGAATTTAATCAAGCCACCGAATCCAAAAAAGAATCAGGAAGACTTAAGGCTGCGATTGGATTAGCCATTGCGGCATCTGTTGCAGTGGTTTCATTTGTGTCATTTCAAAATTATGTGCAAACCAATGATGAAGTTGTCCCTGCTGCTATAGTTGCAGATCGCGTGGTTGAAGAAAGTGATATTCAGCGTGTAAGCAATGAGGATTTGCAGAATTTTATTTCAAATCCTGAGGCAGCAGCAAGTTTCAATAGTTATATTATGAACCATGCTGAATACGCGTCTCCACGTGTATCGATGCCGCATGTGAGGATTGTTGGCTACGGTAAAGACGAAATTGATGCAACCCCTTAATTCAACAATAATAATCATGTTGCGACTGCTTATAATTCTAATTGTTGTCTGCAATATTTTAGCTGTATCTGCTGTTGCAGAAGACGGTAACGAATTGCAACAGTTGCTTAGCAAGATGAATCAAACATTAGAGCGAGGTAATTATGAAGGCACCTTTGTTTTCATGCATAAAGGCAATGTAGAGACAATGAGTATCGTGCATGGCTATTCAGATAAAGGGGTGCGCGAAAAGTTAGTTTCACTTACGGGCGATGCGCGAGAGGTAATTCGTGATCAAGACGTACTAACTTGTATTTGGCCGCGCGATAAATTAGTGGTTATTGAGTCTGCTAGTGCAACACATGGTTTGCCCTCTTCTTTGCCAACTGATTTAAATGAGTTGGCCTTTCACTATAAATTAACAGAAGTAGGTCAAGCGCGAATAGCTGGTCATGATTGTACATTAGTGCGTATTCAGCCTTTAGATGAACTTAGATACGGTCATGAGATATGCGTGGAGAATTTGCAAGGTATGGTACTAGGATCAAAGACCTTTGATACTAGTGGTCTAGCTATCGAAAACATGATGTTTACTAGTTTTCGAATGCGTGAAACCGCACCAGAGAAACTATTCCAGCCAAGTGTGCATTTGAATGATTACACATGGAAAACTGCAAGTGTAGAACTAAATGGCGAATTGCAACCGGATCAAGCATGGAAGATTGAAGAGCTTCCTCCTGGGTTTTCTTTGCAAAGTGTAACGAGAAAATTAATGAGTGCGAGCAATAATCCTGTGCAGCATATGGTGCTTACAGATGGTTTGGCTTCTGTTTCCGTTTTTATTAGTAAAGTAGATAATCCGGAGAAAATATATAAAGGTGCTCATAAACAAGGCGTTATCAATGCATACGCAAGAGACCTAAACCAACATCAAATCACTGTTGTGGGTGAAGTGCCTCAGGGTACGGTAAAAATGATCGGTTCATCTGTTACATATACGCCTCTTAATTAGTTTTGCAAAAAAAATATTATATAGATTAAACTTTTTCAGTTTCCAAAGTGTCTAGATATCTTTATTGATTGAAAATAAGTAGTTGTCTTTATATTTATACAAATAATTTAAAAAGTCGCATAGCCAGAATGGAGTGTAGATGATGAAGAATAGGAATGTTTTTACTGGTTTATCAATTAGTTTTTTAGTTTTAATTTGCGTTACGTCATTTAATGCAACTGCTCGGTATAATTTACCCGACTTCACTGAACTTGTAGAAGAGCATGCAGATGCAGTAGTAAATATTAGTACTAGCAAGCAAACTGAAGTTAAAAGAGGTTTGCCACCTAGTGTTGAAATTCCTGATCTTCCTGAGGGAAGTCCATTCGGAGAGTTTTTTGAAAGATTTTTCGGAGAACATGGCGGTAATGGCGGCGAAGAATTCTTCAACTCGCGATCACTTGGCTCTGGATTCATTATTTCAGATGATGGTTATGTAATTACAAACCATCACGTTGTTAAAGATGCAGATGAGATTATTGTTAAGTTAAGTGACCGAAGACAACTGGTTGCTAAAATGGTAGGAAGTGATCCGCGTAGCGATATCGCATTGTTGAAATTAGAGGGTGATAACTTTCCTAGTGTTAGTCTTGGTGACTCTGACGCGGTAAAGGTAGGACAGTGGGTGCTCGCAATTGGCTCGCCATTTGGTTTCGATGCGTCCGTTACGGCAGGTATTGTTAGCGCTAAAGGCAGAAGTCTTCCCAGCGAGAACTATGTGCCTTTTATTCAGACTGATGTAGCAATTAACCCAGGTAATTCGGGCGGTCCTTTGTTTGATCTTGATGGCAATGTTGTGGGTATAAATTCACAGATCTATACACGTTCTGGTGGTTTTATGGGTTTGTCATTCGCTATCCCTATTGAAGATGCTATGGATGTAGTTGAGCAACTAAAAACGCATGGCTATGTGTCGCGTGGTTGGTTGGGTGTCTATATTCAGGAAGTTACGCGCGAATTGGCTGAATCATTTGGGATGGATAAGCCAACCGGTGCACTAGTTGCAAAAATATTGCCTGACAGTCCAGCTGTAGACACCGATTTGCAAGTAGGGGACATTATCCTTTCCTATAATGGGGAGGAGGTTAAAAATTCTGCCTCATTGCCTCCAATGGTGGGACGTACTCGCGTAGGTGAAACCGTTAAGCTTGAGTTAATGCGTAATGGAAAAACTAAAAACATAAAGTTAAAAATTGGTCAATTACCTGAAAAAGGTCCGTCACTAGCAAACAAAAGTACTCCAGAAGATGAGACAGAAGATACCGTGTTTGGATTGTCACTTCGCCCTTTAACGGAAGAAGAAATGGATAATCTTGAACTGGAAAATAATGGTTTATTAGTGCTGGATGCGCAAAATGGGGTAGCAAAATCTGCTGGTATACGCAAAGGCGATGTAATTCAGATGATTAATGGTGAGCCCGTTGATAGTGTGGAAACATTTGCTAAATTGATGGATAAATTACCGGAAGGCAAATTTATATCTATCTTGGTACAGCGTTCCCATGGTCCAGAGTTTTTAGCGATGAGAATTCCAGAGAAAGAATAAGTGGTACTCGTTAGTCAAAATAAGCGATAATTAGACCTGTTATTTAATCGTATAAAATTCACACAGGTCTTAAGGGAAACTCCTATATTATTCTATGGAGCGAATTCGCAACTTTTCTATAATTGCGCATATTGATCACGGAAAATCTACACTAGCAGATCGTTTTATTCAGCATTGCGGCGGCTTGTCTGAACGTGAGATGAGTGCACAGGTGCTAGATTCAATGGATCTAGAGCGCGAACGTGGAATTACTATTAAGGCTCAAAGCGTCTCGTTAGACTACACGGCTAAAGATGGTCATACCTATCAGCTAAATATCATTGATACCCCAGGCCATGTGGATTTCTCCTATGAAGTATCACGTTCCTTAGCAGCATGTGAAGGTGCGCTGCTAGTCGTTGATGCTTCGCAAGGTGTTGAGGCACAAAGTGTAGCTAACTGTTATACCGCTATTGATTTGGGTCTTGAGATTCTTCCTATCTTAAACAAAATGGATTTGGATTCCGCAGACCCTGATCGTGTTTCTGAAGAAATTGAAGATGTCATCGGCATTGATGCAACAGATCCTTTATTGGTAAGTGCTAAAACTGGTATTGGTGTGGAAGATGCACTTGAGGCTATCGTTAAACATTTTCCTGCTCCAGAAGGTGATGTAGGTGTACCATTAAAGGCGCTAATTGTAGATTCCTGGTTTGATAGCTATGTAGGAGTCATCTCCTTAGTGCGTGTCATGCAGGGAGAAATTAAACCAAAACAAAAAATTACGGCCATGTCGACGGGTCGTAGTCATCAAGTAGAGAAGGTAGGTGTATTTACACCCAAACGCAAAGAATCAGAAAGTTTACAAACCGGTCAGGTGGGTTACATTATTTGTGGTATCAAAGATATAACCGCTGCAAAAGTAGGTGATACTTTTACTGATACATCTAGTCCAGCAGAGCAAGCTTTAGAAGGTTTTAAAGAAGTGCAGCCAAATGTATTTGCTGGTGTGTTCCCTGTTAATTCGGATGATTATGAGTCTTTTCGAGATGCTTTAGATAAGTTGAGCTTAAATGATTCTGCTTTCAGTTTTGAGCCAGAATCTTCTGATGCATTAGGATTTGGCTTTCGTTGTGGATTTCTTGGGATGTTGCACATGGAAATTGTGCAAGAGCGATTAGAACGAGAGTATGCTCTAGATTTAATTACTACTGCGCCTACTGTAATTTATGAAGTGCATACTAATGATGGCGAAGTAAAACAAATTCATAATCCATCGGACTTACCCGAGACAGGGAAAATAAAAGAAATTCATGAACCCATTATTCATGCTTCGATATTAGTACCTCATGATTATGTTGGAAACGTAATAACTTTGTGTATTGAGAAACGGGGTGTGCAAAAGAATCTTAATTATCATGGCAATCAGGTTTCTATAAATTTTGAGTTGCCGTTAAGTGAAGTAGTATTAGATTTTTTTGATCGATTAAAATCTGTAAGTCGCGGTTATGCCTCATTTGATTACCATCATTCTAAATTTCAAGCTGCTCCGTTAGTAAAATTAGACACATTGATAAATGGCGAGCGTGTAGATGCCTTGTCTTTAATTGTGCATAAAGATCAGGCGGCAAGTTTCGGAAGAGATTTGGCAGTTAAAATGAAAGATATCATACCTAGGCAAATGTACGATGTTGCCATTCAAGCTGCGATTGGTTCAAAAGTAATTGCTAGAACTACCACAAAAGCTTTGCGTAAGAATGTAACAGCAAAATGCTATGGTGGAGATATCACACGCAAAAAGAAATTACTTGAAAAACAAAAAGCAGGTAAGAAACGCATGAAACAAATAGGCAGGGTAGAAATTCCTCAAGAAGCATTTCTTGCTGTGTTGCGTGTAGAAAAATAGATATTAATTATGATTAGTATCATTTATCGATTCGCATTTGTTACAGCAGTTATTCTATTCGCAACTGTATGCCATGCAGATTATATGCGTGTGACATTGTTAGGCACAGGTAGTCCGCGACCTAGCGTTGAGCGTAGTGGCCCGGCTGTTTTGGTTGAAGTTGGAGGTAAATACTTACTTTTTGATACGGGTCGAGGAGTTGTGCAACGTTTGCAACAGCTCGATATTCGCATTTCAGATATACAGCATGTGTTTCTTACGCATTTGCACTCTGATCACATCTCGGCTCTAGATGATGTTTGGTTGACAGGCTGGATATATCAACGAGCAATGCCGCTCAATATATATGGCTCAATCGGTACCAAGTCTTATGTGGAACATATGCAGCAAGCATATTCATATGATGTGAAATTGCGAAATCAACACTCAGGTTTAGATCTTAACGCTGGATTGATCTCTACAAGTGAAATAAAGCCGGGAGTTATTTTTTCTGAAGATGGTATTAAGGTAACAGCATTTTTAGTTAATCATAAACCTGTTGATCCCGCATATGGATATCGAATCGATTTTGGTGAGCGGTCAGTAGTAATATCAGGTGATACGACTTTCTCTCAAAATCTTGTAGACCATTCAACAGATATTGATCTTTTAATTCATGAAATTATGTTCGTAAAAGATAATATTTTGAAAAAAAACCCCAGGTTGCAAAATATACAGCGTTATCATACGAATCCACAACAATTGATAGAAGTATTAAACGAAGTAAAACCACGTGCTGCAGTATTAACGCATATAATTTTAGTTGGAGCGACTGAAGAGCAAATATTGCAGCAAGTTAATGACGGATATGCGGGTGAAGTGTACATGGGTGAAGATCTAATGAGTTTTGAAGTAGGAACTAGTATAAAAGTGATACCATATCCTAAAAGCCAGTAATTATTTTTATGCAAATTGATTATTCAAAACCATTATTAATGGGAGTGCTAAATGTAACTCCTGATAGTTTCTCTGATGGTGGGATGTATCCTTCATCTAATGACGCGATTATTCGCGGATTAGAAATGGTTGAGCAAGGCGCAGATATAATCGATATCGGCGGTGAGTCTACCCGTCCTGGCGCTGAGCGCATTGATGCTACTGAGCAAAAAAGAAGAGTTTTAGATGTTATTGCTGGACTTCGTAAAGAGCTTTCCCTAAATAAGAGTAAAAATATTCATATAAGTATTGATACTACTTTGTCTGATGTTGCAAAAGCAGCTTTAGATGCGGGTGCTACAATGTTAAATGATATCAGTGCAGGGCATGAAGACGAGTCGTTATTAAAACTAGCTGCTAGTACAGATGTGCCAATTTGCTTAATGCATATGCAGGGAGAGCCTGGAAATATGCAAGACAATCCTAGTTACGAAAATGTTACGCGAGAAGTTTCTGAATATTTGCTAGAGCGAGCTAAACATGCGGAAAATTTGGGTGTTAATAAAAACAATATAATTCTTGATCCAGGGATTGGTTTTGGTAAACGTACGCAACATAATCTTGAGCTTTTACGAGACCTTAATGAAATTGTAGATTTGGGTTACCCGGTGTTGCTAGGAACAAGTCGTAAACGATTTATGGGTGAGATTTCAAATCGGGAAGACCCGCGTGAAAGAATGCCAGCAACCTGCGCAACTTCTGTTTTAGGTGTAATTGCAGGCGTTAATATATTTCGTGTTCATGATGTCTGGCAAAACCGCCAAGCATTAGATGTGACATGGGCCATTCATAAAAGCTAATTAGATTTAATTAGCTTTAGTTTTTCATCTCGATTTAGTTTTTTTATTTCAGCTTCTCGTTTGCTTGCACTGCTTCGAGAATGCTCGTGTTCAGTAAATACGATTTCTACTGGCTTTCGTCCATTAAAAAATTTTGCCCCTTTGCCTTCAAGATGCTGGTTAAATCTTCTATCAACATCTGTTGAGATACCTGTGTAAAACGACATATCATCGGCTTGAATAATATAGACGGACCAATTCATATCAAAATGAATCTATTATTTTGGAAATAGTTGGCCAGACATTTTCTAGAATAAGTTTCTGTGCCTCAACTGTAGGGTGTAATCTATCGGTCTGTAAGAATTTATCCTCGAGTGCGATGCCTTCTAGTAAAAAGGGTACGAGGAGTATGTTATTTTTCTTTGCCAAATCTATATATACCTGATGAAAGGCTTGTGTATATTTTTTTCCATAATTTGAGGGAAGTTTAATGCCCAATAATAAAGAGATTCCAGATTTTCCACATAGCGATATCATATCCTGTAAATTATCTTGCATTAAAATGATGGATTGGCCGCGTAAGCCATTGTTAGCGCCAAGTTCAATAATACACAGAACTGGCTTATGTTTGTCTATTAGGCTAGGAAGACGTGCAAGACCTCCAGCAGTAGTCTCTCCGCTAACTGATGCATTGACTACATTCCACTGCTCGTCTTCGCTATAGTTGTCTAAACGATCTCGCATTAGATTGACCCATCCATGTTCAATCTCAATGCGATAGGCAGCACTAAGGCTGTCGCCTAATACCAGAATAGTGTTATTACTGGCGTTAGTATCGGCATAGCTTAGATTAAATGCAGCTAGAAAGCTGGTTAGAATAGTAATAAATACAATACGGAGAAGCGTCATTTCAAAATCATCTGTTATTCGCTGTAAGCAAGTTAGCAAAAAAGTCTCGACTGAAGAAGGGCCAATTTCAATATTAGACGAAGTAAATTTTCAGCTTAATGAAGCAGAAAGTGTAGCGGTAATTGGTCAATCTGGTTCAGGTAAAACAACCTTGCTTAGTTTGCTAGCAGGCCTTGATATTCCGACCACGGGAAGTATCGAATTGTTCCGTCATAAGATTGAAGAGTTGAATGAAGATGAACGTGCAGCTCTTCGTAACCAATATATAGGCTTTGTATTTCAAGCTTTTCATTTATTGCCAGGTTTTACAGCTTTAGAAAATGTAATGTTACCATTAGAGATAAATGATGATTCTCAAGCTAAAGAGAAAGCAGCATCGTTATTAGATCGTGTTGGCATGAGTCATCGAAATAACCATTTTCCTACGACTTTATCGGGTGGTGAGCAACAACGAGTTGCTATTGCGCGCGCATTTTCTACAAAACCACCATTATTACTAGCAGATGAGCCGACGGGAAATTTAGATAGTAATTCAGGAGATAAGATTATCGACTTATTGTTTGAACTTAATCAAGAACAAGGTACTGCCTTAGTTCTGGTTACCCATGATGAGTCCTTAACTAAACGTTGTGATACCTGCTATCGCTTAGACCATGGTCAATTACACTTAGGAAAGCTACATAAAAACTACTAACAATGTTTGTCTTCTATAATAATCTTCTGTTAAGGCAGTTCCGCCAAAACTCAATGCGTTTATTTTGTATAGCAGTTGCTATCGCTTGTGCCGTTACCTTTAGTATCACTTTGCTAGGAGATCGACTAGAACAATTATTCAATAGTCAAGCAAAAGAAGTGATCGCAGCAGATTTGGTGCTTCAATCCACTACAGATTTAAGTGACGAGCAAAAAGTGATAGCTGCTTCATATTCATTGAGCAGCGCCAAGACACTTACATTTCAAACAATGGCTAATGCCAGTGCTAGTGAAGATGAAGAAACTGGTGAGGAAGAAGGTTTTTTATTATCAAGTGTTAAAGCGGTATCGAATAGTTATCCATTACTTGGTGAGCTTCAGATTTCTAATCAGCTCTATGGAAATCCACAAGCTATTCAAGGCGTGCCTAAGAAGGGGGAAGTTTGGGTAGAAGATAGAGTATTGAACGAGTTGGGTCTGGAGTTAAACCAGAATATCAATGTAGGAGAGGCGTCTTTTAAGATCACTAAAATCTTAGTTTACGAGCCAGATCGAGGGAATAGTTTCTATAGTTTTACGCCACGGATTATGATGAACTGGGAAGATGTGGCGGCAACACAAATAGTGCGCCCTGGAAGTCGCGTTAAATACCGTTATCTATTTGCGGGTGAGACAGCGCAATTGAATAAATTGCAACAAGAATTTGAATCTAGTTTGCAACTGAATCAGGAATTTATCACCATCGATGCAGCCAATCAGACTCTGGCAAATACATTGAATCGTGCTTATCGGTTTCTTCATATCACAGCACTTATTGCAGTATTGCTCGGTGCAGTTGCAGCCGCACTGGTAAGCTATCAATATGCAAATGAAATGACGTATCAGTATGCGCTCTTACGTTGTTTAGGTTTGCAAGGTAAGCGAATGATTGCAGCCGTCGCAGTGCCATTTTTAGTATTTAGCGTAATCGCAGTAATCATTGGATTAATAATAGGTGGTATAGCACATATTTTTATTTTAAGAAGCCTGGGTGATTTGATCCCTGAAACGTTGCCGATGGCAAGTATTAAGCCTTATTTGCTTAGTGCTTTTACAGCCTTGGTAGTAGTGGCAAGCTTTGCATGGCCGTTCTTAAATAAGCTTTTAAAGACTGCGCCAAAACTATTGCTTAACCGTATAGAAACACAGCAACAATCTATGATTTTTACGATAGTAACTATGTTAGTAGGTTTGTCGGCAATTGTTTATGTAGGCACACAAGAAGTAAAAATAAGTATTTATATCATTGCGATATTGTTTTTGTTTGTCTTACTTGCATACTTTATAACAAAATTATTCATCAGTTGGTTTGCAAAATATAGTGAATCTAAAAAAGTTACCACAAAACTAACGGCAAGAAGTTTGAAAGCGAATCGTCGTATGGTGGTTGTACAAGTGGTTGCCATCGCGACCACTTTTTTCTCATTAGCGTTGATCTCAACTATACGAGATGATTTAGTGGCCTCATGGCAATCAAAAGTTCCCGATAATGCACCAAACATATTCGTCATTAATTTATTCGAAAATGAAAAGCAATCATTTCTGGATAAAGTAAAAGAACAAGGCTTAACATATAGTCCACTATATCCTGTTGTGCGTGGCAGGTTAAGTGCAATCAACGGCCAGCCGATTCGGGAATATGCAAGTAAAGAAACAGAGCGTCAAGACGAATCCTTAGGAAGGGATCTAGCGCTTACCTGGAATATGCAGCTACCCAAAGATAATAAAATCATTCAAGGTGATTGGCATTCAGAACACCTAATACAAGAGAGGCAAGAAATTGAAGCTACAGTTTCAGTAGAAGAAGGTTTAGCTGAAAATCTAGAAATTACCTTGGGTGACAAGCTTTCTTTCACAGTAGAAACTCAGATAGTAGAGGCCGAAGTCACTAGTATTCGATCGGTAGAGTGGGAGTCTTTTACACCTAACTTTTATATGATTTTCTATCCAGGGGTGTTAGATGGTTTACCTGTGTCTTATATGGGTAGTATGCATCTAGATAAGCAGCAACGGCCTATGTTACGAAGTTTCGTAAAGCAGTTTCCGAGCGCCACTTTTTTTGATGTGGATTTCTTGTTAAATAGAATTCGTGGTATCGCAAAAAAAATAAGTTATGCGGTTGAAACAGTATTGTACTTTGCCTTGTTTGCAAGTGTATTGGTATTTATTTCGATAGAAATGATATTGCGTAAGAATCGATCATACAGCACAGCAATATTTAAAGCAGTAGGTGCAGATACTAAGTTGGTGCAAAAAGTTTTTCGTACCCAATTTCTTTTAATTGGCCTCATTGCAGGAATCATTGCTTATTTGTTGAATTTGGTAATTAGCTTTGTATTGTCTAATTACTTAATAGAAGGCCAATTTGTCTTCAATTACAAAACCGCTATTTTGTGTTTGCTGGTAGCGCCGTTGTTAGTGTTGGTGGCAGGATATCTATCAATTCAACGTACTAAACAGATTCCAGTCAAGCAGCTTCTTATAGAAAGCTAGATTTTTAGGATTTTTATGCATTTAGATTACAATATTTAAATAAATAAAAATCAGGTATTATGAAAAAGCATAATTATTGGAATTATCATCAGCGTATTTACTACTGCGATATATTATATTTGAAATCGATGAGAAAGATTCAAATCTAGAAGGTAATAATGCGTCATCACATGTCAAAGGTTCATTGTAAACACTATGCAACTCAAACTCTTTTTAGATAAGCTTCAAACTTCACCTAATTCAATAGAATTTCAAGATACGATGGCTGTCATTGATGCGGCTTATGTGTATACACCTACTAAATTTAAAAATGGAACCCTTGTTAACCAAGCAGGGGAGAATGAAGGCTCTTGCAAACTATTTTCCTTTGCAAAATTAAATAACTTTGATGAAGAAAGAACATTAGCTTGTTTTGGTGCGTACTATCGAGAGGATGTGCTGCAAAATCCAGGAAGCAATAATCATCAAAATATTCGCAATTTTATGAAAACAGGTTGGGTAGATGTTGTGTTTGATGGCAATGCTTTAGCTCGAAAATAAATAATGAAGCTATTTTCTGAATCATGCGAGCAAAACAAAGAGCCTATTTTAGAAGTACTTCAAGAAGTATTCAAAGATCGTAAAAAGGTGCTCGAAATTGGTAGTGGCACTGGGCAGCATGCAGTGTACTTTGCCAAGTATTTAACCCACCTGAATTGGCTGCCTAGCGACCGCTCAGAAAACCTGTCAAGTATTCGAGCATGGGCAGAAGAAGCGGCTCTTTCTAATCTTGAAGAATCGATTGAACTGGATGTGACTAATCAACCTTGGGATATTCAAACAGTAGATGCACTCTTTACTGCCAATAGTTTGCACATCATGTCATGGCCGATGGTCGAACAGTTTTTCATAGGGATAGGGGAAGTGTTAGAGGCGTCTGGCAAGCTGTTGGTATATGGGCCATTTTCTTATGCTGGGGAACATACTAGCCCTAGTAATGCTAGATTCGATCAATATCTTAAGCAGCAGAACCCTTTAAGCGGGGTGAGAGACTTTGAGGATTTAGATCGACTTGCAAAGCAGCAGGGGCTGGTTGCTACAAATGATTATGCTATGCCGGCCAATAATCGATGCTTGTTATGGGTAAAGTCCAAACAAAATACAGGACCGCTCGTCTAGTCTTTTTGTCCAATTATCTCCAACCGTAAAATGTGACGAAGTTCACATAGATAATACCCATTCCCTGTGGGCCTCTTTAGAGAGAGTTGTTTTTAACCTAAGTCTGGAGTTGGAAATGGAAGCATTTTTAATCATTGCATTACAGTTAATTGTTGTTGGTATAACGCTAGTTGGAATGTGGCGACTAATGAAAGAGCGTGATGGTTATCACGATACGGAACTTAGACGTCATCATTAAGTATTAAGCCCTTCCCTAAGTAAAAAAGCCTGACATATGTCAGGCTTTTTTTATGAATTAAAACAAACGTTCTATGTATCTAGATTGGTTATTAACGAGGACTTCTTTTATGCCAGCTTTGCCAAATTTATCGACTGCAATACGAATATCCACTATTTGATCATTGTCGCGGCGTTCTAGTTCTAGTCCTTCATTCTCCGGTACAAAGTAATTTTCTATTCCATACTTAACATTAATATTGGCAATATTTTCAGATTTTCCTGTTTCTTGATTCCAAAAGCTTTCGCTTGCATATTGAACTTTGCCCTTTAAAAAGAGGTTATTGCTTCCAGGCTTACTATGCGAAATAGAGCGTGCTACCCAATACTTTCCTTGTTGTTTTAGTGCTACATATATTTTTTCATGTTTTTCAAAGTTATTATCACCTTCAAGTGTTGAAGGTTTTAAATTGCTGATTGAATAATTCAATCTCACATAATCTCCACGGAATAGAGATCTTGGATCTATCGGTTGAGTTTCTAATACAATTACAGTGCCAGTGTTTAGTGTCCATTGTTTTATACCAATCATTAAAGATAAGAAAACGGTGAAAGTTATTAAGATTGTGGCAATTCTAAATTTCATGAGCGAAGCCTATGAATCACTAATGAGTTTAGAGTTAAGCTTTCTACGCTGTTTTTCAAGCAAGTAACCACCAATAATAAGAATCAATCCGCCAGCCATAAAAAAGAAAGATCGGTTTAATAAGCTCCAAAAAGTATCAAAATAACGTGTGATTAATGCAAGTGCGAAAAAAGCGAAGGCTAAATTAATCAAAACACGATTATTAGTATGAGTGCCGGCAAATAAAAGCCATGTCATTCCTGCAAAATATAATAGATTAAAAGCAATTGCCATCCGGCCACCATACTTCCCACTAATAAACAAATTTAAAATTATTAATATTACTACTGCTGATATCAGAAACTGTCCATAAATAAGATAATTGGGTCGTGGACTTTTGCTGGCTAACATTCGATGCCATATGGTTACCAGTGTTAATAGCAGTAATGATGTAATCGTTAATATTAGCCAGGTATCAGAAGCTTGTATTCTTAAACTGTCATCAAAGAGCCTAAAGCCACGCTGGATATCTGGGAATGTGAGAACATAAAAGCTTAGTAGTGCAGCGAATGCTCCATAATTTTGTAATGGCTTAGCGAAAAAATCGAATCGATGAATTTCAGCACATATCATCCCAATTACTAAGAGTGATAAATATAGTACAAAATATACTTGTATTAGATAAATTTGATCATGTTGCGATGCTCTATAATCAATTCCAAAAAAGCTATATATGCACCATACAATCAATGCAATGAGTGCTAAATGTAATGCTAATTTCCAACGTTGATAATAAATTAATGGAAGGAACGCTAGCCATACTGCTAAGTACCAGTAATGAATATGGTTGAATCCGAAGCTTTCTAATGATGTCCATAGAATTGAGAGCGCAATAGTGATAACGAGCACTGCATGAGATTTCATTAGGTATGCAATGAATAGCCCACCCAATGTCCAAAACAGTACGCCATTAGGATAATGTTCATCGATATGGTAAATCTGAGCAATGAGCATAATATTTGCACCAAATATGATGAGGCCTAGAACTAACAATGCCTGTCCTAATTGAGGTGTTTTTTCAGGATTTAAAAAATAACCGGCTGCGGCGAAGGCAGCATACATGGCACCAAATAATAGTATCAGTTTGGTAAGTTTGGACATTTCAGTCCAATTAGCCGCAAAGTAAGTAATAATTCCAGATCCAAGTAGCAATACTCCTAGTATAGCTAGGCCGAAAGCAAGTAGATTGAATTGACTTTCAGTTGCACCAACATGTTCTAGGATAGCGACACTACTTCTTTCTGTAACCCAGCCTTGTTTTTGCCATTCGGGCAATTCTTTTTGTAAAGATTTTAGAAATCGGTTTCTATTCATATTACTAAATCAATCTGAATTATAATAATTATTTTATATGTTTATGTGTATTTTCTAAATAATAACTTTATTTATAGGTATGCACTTAATTGATACTGGTCATGAGTATAAATATAATTATATACATCGAGCTATAATATAGCTTGTAAAGGGAAACTGCTCATTATTTCAATAAAGTGAATGAATCGAGAGGCTTTTTATGGCGAACAACGTTGTTGTGCTTGCAATTCATGGCATGGGTGATACTCCGCGTTCTTATGCAGATAAGTTAGAAAAGAAACTAGCTAAAAAAATCGGTAATAAGTGGTCTAATATTTATTTTGACTCAATTTATTATGCTGATGTGTTTCAAGACAACCAAACTAATACTTTTAATCGAATCAAAGCTGCGGATGATATCGATTGGATTGGCTTAAGAAAATTTTTATTGTTTGGGTTTTCCGATGCGGCTGGTTTTGAAAGAAAAGCGAGTCAGAAAGACAGTCCTTATGAGCAAGTCCAAGATAGGATTTTAGATGCTATTGATAAGGCCTACGATGCAGCGGGTTCGCAAGCAAAAGTAGTGTTATTAGCCCACTCATTAGGTTGTCATGTTATATCTAACTTTATATGGGATGCACAATCGGATAATGCGCAGCAAGGTGCATGGAGAATGGGAGGTTTTGAAGACTCTCCAGCCGGCTCTGAACTAGACAAATTTCGCCGTTTGAGAAACTTAAAAGTGCTTAGTTTTACCGGCTGCAATATTCCAATATTTCTTGCTGGAATTTCACAGACAAGAATTAAAGCTATTTCATCACGTGGTAAGGGTTACTTATTTAAATGGCTAAATTTTTATGACCCAGATGATCCTTTAGGGTGGCCGCTAAAAAATATTTCTACTAGAAATACTAAAGAGAGTTACAAATACGAAGTCAATGACGATATTGCGGTGAATGCAGGGAATTTATTAAGGAATTGGAATCCGCTAAGCCATAACAGTTATTGGTTAGATAATGATGTAATTAATCCAATTGCAAATGAAATTAAGCGGTTGGCGACTTAAAACGAGCTGCTTGTATTCAGTTGGGTTGTGAATACAAAACAGCTCGTCATTTTAACTGCTACGTTAATTAAATATTATTTTGTATACCTCCTTGCTGCAGCAGAAATTATTAATACAAGCAGTATCCATGGTCCAGCTGCACCACCACCGCCACTACTTCCGCCAAAGCTTGGTCGAGGCTTGCTATACATAGGTTGGCTAGTGTCTTGGCGATTGTTTCTGACTGGGCTGGTGTTGCGCTGTGCACGTGCTTGCTCTTCTCTAGACACTCTATTGGCATTGTTGCGCTGTATGTTTTCGCTCTGGAAAACTTCATCACGTACTACTATTAATGACGTGTAATCTGTAACCAAACTATGTTCAAGCGCCACGTCAATAATGGCTTGTTTACTATCAGCATTTTCGCCAAGATAATCCATTTGGTCCTGCAAATTTTCAATCGTTGCATAAGCCCATAAACGCTCTATTTCAGGATGAAGTGTTGCTTGGTCAGGGAAATCAAACTGAGTGGTGTAGGTTTTATCTTGATCAGTGATTTTCCCATTGATAGTGATTTTAGCAGTACCGCCATCCCAGTAATGTCCAAAGACGATTAGCTGCTGACCACGATACAAGCTACCAACATGGTCTGGCGTCATGTCTTTTACGTTAACGCCGCTAATCTTGATATCAATATCGCGCAAGGCTTCATGATTAAGTTTAGACTGTACTAGAAGTAGCTTGCCTACAATGTCATCGCTATTAGAAATATTCATTGCAAAGCCATTAGAAACTTTGGTCATACTTTCTAACATGGGGCGATTTGCGCTGTTGCCCATCACAAAAGTGAATAAACGAACATCATATTTTTCTACTAATTTCAAAAACGCCTTTTTTTCTGTTATACCAACATTCGCTACCCCATCTGTAACTAGCATAACGGCGCTAGGTCTGTCTGAATCTAATTTGTTAAAACCTAAATCCAAACCAGCGTATAGGTTAGTGCTGCCATCAGGTTGCGTATTAGTTAATAGAGTAGAGTAATGTGAAATATTTTCAGGACTCACTGTAACGAAGCCATTGGTAACTTCACGTGCAGAGTTATTAAACAAAATGATACGAAAACGGTCATTTGTATGTAACTTAGTCAAACCTTTGGTAACACCTTCTACAAGGCTGTTGAATTTACCTTGCATCGATCCAGATAGATCTAGAACAAATATCCAATCGCGTCCCTGAGAAATTGCAGGTAAGTCTTCACCTGGTGTTACGGTCATCATGAATGTACCACGTGAATTGGCATCTTCCTTGTAAGCGACCATATCAACACTACCAGGTAAGCCTTCTTTATGGCGCCAATACACAACAATATCTTGGTCTAGTCGATAGGCGACAGAGGGCTCAGTAGGAGGGGTGATAACTCTATTGCTTTCCAGTTCATCATCATTAGCATTGATCGCGGTCTTATTAATTAAATACACATTCCATTCTTCCTTAGAATTAGACTGAACAACTGCTTGAGGGTGTTTAGGTAAACGTACGTTATCAATTG
Source organism: Gammaproteobacteria bacterium (assembly GCA_050633765.1). Classification (GTDB taxonomy): domain Bacteria; phylum Pseudomonadota; class Gammaproteobacteria; order UBA4575; family UBA4575; genus JABDMD01. Next base: position 2,164 of record JBOEHC010000053.1, on the reverse strand, counting down.
GATATGATGATCGAATGATCATGTTAAAGCTAAAAGACTCACTAACTTCATCGTTATAAGTCCAAAAGGCTAATTTTTCTTCATCAACACCGCCTTCTTCTAAAGGGTACGTGTATTGACCAATCCCTGTGTCAACATGCGTAGGTTGGATGTATACCAAACGAATTTTTACGTCTTGATTAGCTCGTACAGGATAAATAGAAGTATCGAATGTTTTATAGCTGTCCTGTTCAGTTAAAGCCGTTTCACGTCCCGCTTGTTTTTCCTTTTCATAAAGATCGCGAGCTGCCTGTTTTTCTAATACCTCGCCCGTCACAGATTTACCATCTATCCAATAGGTAAATTCACCCACGGCAGCCTTTACAGGAATAGGGAAGGAGTAAATTGCCTCCAGGTCCATGCTGTGTGGATTGTGAAAGGTTTGGTCGATATGGGTGATGGCGTAACCATCTTCTACCACCACAGAAACATGGTGCTGCTTGATTTCGAGCTGCGCGAGTTGACTATTGATAGGAGTCATTAAGCCAGCTGAAAATGCATTAGAACTGAATACTAGAAACAAGAAACCTAGGGCTACATTTGTTAACTTATTGATTATATTCATAATGTGCACTCCTTAAATTGAACAGTGTTTAATTAAATTACTAAAAAAATGAACGGTCCATAATTGAACATCGTTCAATAATAGATATATTGAACAATGTTTAATTAGATGTCAAGATGTTTTCATTGAAAATCTTGATGGATGTCGCAAAGTGGCAAGAAGAAACGATCACACACGAGAAGAACTGTTAGATATGGCTTTAGATAAGACTGAAAAGCTCTTAGCAAAAAAGCCCATGGCTGCAATTAGTGCAAGGCAAATTGCAAATGAGATGGGTTACACAGTGGGTACGTTGTATACCTTATACGAAAACGTTAATGATCTGTTTATACATATATATGCCAGAACCTTGGATCAATTATATCAAGCGTGTATTAAAGGTATTAAAGGGATTGAAGATCCATTAGAAAAGATTCGTACATGTGGGTATATATATTTAACTCTAGCTTATAAGCAACCGCATGTTTGGGAGATGATGTTTTCATCACAATTGAATTTAAATCCCAAATATTCTTGGGTTGAAGAAAAAGTCCAAAGTCTCTTCGAGTTATTAAATAGTTTATTAAAAGAGTTAGAAACTGGTAAAACAGTAAAAGAAATTGAAACCGCTGGCCAAGTGCTATGGAGCGGAGTACACGGGATTACTGTATTAGGTGTACAACATCGATTAAGTAACTCACAAGATGACCACAAAAAACTAATCGATAATTTAATAGATTCTTATACATCGGGGTGGATGAAGTAATTAGAATGTTATTTTAATAATTCTATTGCAACTTTTTCTCTAAATCTGAAGCTCACGCGTTGATTAATCATAATCGCGAAAGGCATCCAATAGTCATTTCGATTTATATACCCAGCATAAGTGCTAACTTCTTTGAGAGTTCCAGATTTAGCAAATATTTCTTGAGTTTGGGATGGCATTAAGTTTCGATATGGTTTGAACTTATCTAATACATCTACTAGCTGTTTCGCACTCATCCTATTTTGTCGTGATAAACCTGCACCTTCAATAACAATGTAATCAGTCCATGTAAAATTATCATCGATATATTGCTTAACTACAGCCTGCGATTTTTCTAAATTGGCTGGAGCTTTATGAATATCGGCTCCTAAAGATAAAAATAGTTGATTAGCAATGAAGTTATTCGAGAACTCAAGCATAGATATTATGATTTGTTCTAATGTTTTGCTATTTCGATGAGTAAATAATTTAACAGAGCTTGTAGGAATATCGCCGCTTTGAAAAAACGAGTCCGTTGGTATTTTGGATAGATTTAATTTAGCTTTAAGCAGTTCGGAGAAATATCGTGGCCCGTATTCAGCGTCGCCTAAATTTATTCGATGTGTGCCAATTGGCAATCCTTTTGCAAGCACATTTGCAAGAGGTGTTAATGGTGTTTGGGTCTCGCTACTGCTGATAGAATTTTCATAAACACGAACATTAATTGTATTGAAGTTAGCAGCAGTTGCGCTTAAAGATGCATCATATGGGTTTAGTGAATTACCTTGCCCATCTATCGTTACGGTTTTGCTGAAGTAGCTATTATCAATTCCAAT
>JBOEHC010000052.1:0-5364 GCA_050633765.1 Gammaproteobacteria bacterium | reverse complement strand
CACCTGAAACAATAGACATTGCCGTTGCAACAAATACTACCTGAAAGAAAAAGTCCGCAGATGGTGCGTAGCTTGCTGGTTCTTCTGCTCCGGCAACACCATCATCTACAATGCCATTTAAAAACATTGTAAATTCACCACCACCATACATGATGGAATAACCGCATATCATATACATGCTACATGCAACCGCATACAACGCGATATTTTTTGTCAAAATTTCAGTGGTGTTTTTAGAGCGCACCAAACCTGCTTCTAACATGGCAAAGCCAGCAGCCATCCACATTACTAATGCACCGCACACCAGAAAATAAAAAGTGTCGAGTGCATACTGCAATTCAAATATATTATTTTCCACGATTCCCTCCTATTAGGAATTTATTTTTATATGTAAATTTTTAGAGGGCGTCCGAACCAGTTTCACCAGTTCGAATTCGCACAGCTTGCTCCAGAGATGAAACAAATATTTTTCCGTCGCCAATTTTCCCAGTGTTCGCAGCTTTACTAATTGCTTCAATAACGGAATCTAAAAGCGCACTATCGACTGCGATTTCAAGTTTTACTTTTGGCAAAAAGTCAATCACATACTCTGCGCCTCGATATAATTCGGTATGACCTTTTTGTCTGCCAAATCCTTTAACTTCAGTAGCTGTAACCCCTGCTACACCAATTTCAGATAAAGCTTCGCGTACATCATCAAGCTTAAAAGGCTTAATAATTGCTGTAACAAGCTTCATAGCTTTCTCCTTATTAATAATTAAATTTTTAAATCGATAACAGTGCTAGTTTCTTAGCACTGTTATTTTTTGGTTTTATTTAGCTGCCGTTTCCCCATTTCATGATATCAAAACTACGGTGGACACCAACATAAGCCGAAGTTTCATCGCCATCACCTAAACCATCACAAGACGCACTGACAATGCTCCCGCAATCACTGGTTAAGCCAGCAGGATCATTATCTAAATCGGTGTGTACCAATGCGCCTGTCACATCAAAACCTGCGACTTCAAAGCCATAGCCCAGCTCAAAGTATTCTCCTAACTGATCATCCGCATCATCACCGAACATGCCGTAAGTGAGATAAGCACCGTTCCAACCCACGGTGGCCGCAAGAAAATCGTATTCATCGCCTTCTATAACCGCGTTATCATCAACAAAGTCTCCGTTGTATTCTCCAGTGGAATACTCAAGATCTATCGACCATAAATCTTTCGACCAGCCGGCATAAAAGTTTGCTTCGTTGTACTCATTATCGAAGCTATCGGAATACTGGTAACTCGTTCCACCTGCACCAAGATAAAACCCATTGGAAAACTCATGCACATAACCTGCATATAAATCGTATTCAACTCCATCATCTACATCTGCAATCCATGTGCCGGCGTAAAATCCACCGATTTCCAAATCCAACCCTCCATTACCAGATGCGGTATCGTTTTGAACAATGCCTCGGAAGATATACTCAGACAGAACTCCCGCATTGCCTGAAAGCGTTGCTTCATAGGCAAATGCATTAGTGGATAGCAGCGTAGTGCTGGCAAGCAACACGGCGGCTAGTGAAGTATTTTGTAGTCTCTTATTCATCATTTTCTCCCTATAGAGGTGTTATTTATATTTGGGTCCAACTAATCTCTATGACCAATGCATGCTATGTGCCAACTTTTTAAATCCATAAAAAACAGTCGCTTATGCATTATTTTCTTTTTTTGCGCTAAAATAATGCACTGGTGTACAGCGTTCATGCACACAAAAGGGGCGCGGAAATTGATGTTGTTTCCGTTAAACTAATGACAAGACATTGGGAGTAATTAAATGAAAATTAATACTGAAGGGTTGGACAAAGCGGTAAGCGATATCGTGAGTAAAATTAGTGCGGCGGTACCTGAAGATTTAAAAAGCGCAAAACAAGGATTAGAAAAAAATGCACGCGCTACCGTTGAAGGTGCATTTCAACGTTTAGACTTAGTCACTCGTGAAGAATTTGATGTACAAGTAACGCTGTTATCCAAAAGCCAACAACGTGTAAAAGAATTAGAACAACGAATTAATGAATTGGAAAAGATTATAAATAAGCAATAATCGCGACAAACTATAAAACTCATAACAATAATAATTTCAAATGAGTCTCGCAACGGTCTACTCCCGCGCACAAACTGGTATGGACGCACCATTAGTCACCGTTGAAGTCGATCTTTCAAATGGCTTGCCGGGTTTATCTATTGTTGGCTTACCCGAAGCAGCAGTAAAAGAAAGCAAAGACCGAGTACGTGCAGCATTAATTAACTCAGGTTTTGATTTCCCTACAAGACGTATTACCGTAAACCTAGCACCCGCAGACCTACCAAAAGAAGGTGGAAGATTTGACTTGCCAATTGCCCTGGGAATTTTAGCTGCATCAAAACAATTACCACAAGACTCTCTACAGTCATGTGAATTTTTAGGTGAGCTAAGCTTAAGTGGAAAACTGCGCGCAATACATGGTGTGCTACCTGCTGCCGTCGCGAGTGGCAAGCAACAACGCTCTATTGTAGTTCCAAAGGATAATGGCAGTGAAGCTATATTGGCTAAACAAACCACCATCTTTGCGAGCAATAATTTAATAGAACTATGTGCACATTTATCTGGACAAGAATTTATATCAGCTTATGAAGATAATATTCAGCTTGCTAAAGACCTTGCAACGTTAGATCTACAAGATGTGCGCGGCCAGCATCGCGCAAGACGTGCGTTAGAAGTCGCTGCAGCAGGTTCACATAACATGTTAATGGTAGGCTCACCCGGGAGCGGCAAAACAATGTTAGCGAGTCGCTTACCTGGCATTCTGCCTCCACTTAACGAAACAGAAGCCATAGAATCAGCAACCATCTACTCCATTAGTCATGGAGGGTTTTCTCAAAATCAATGGGGTATAAGACCATTTCGCGCACCTCACCATACGGCATCCGGAGTCGCGCTAGTTGGTGGCGGCTCTTATCCGATGCCGGGTGAAATTTCTTTAGCTCATCATGGAGTGCTATTTTTAGATGAACTAACTGAATTTGACCGCCACGTTCTAGAGGTTCTCCGCGAACCGCTAGAAACTGGCAATATCGCTATATCACGCGCCGCTCGCCAAGTGCAGTTTCCAGCTCGTTTCCAACTTGTTGCTGCCATGAATCCATGTCCACAAGGTTGCGACATTGATGCAAATGGTAATTGCGCGTGTACTCCTGAACAGATTCGCCGTTATCGAGGACGCATTTCAGCACCTTTATTAGATCGTATTGATATTCACATCGATGTTCCTCGTGTTCACAAAGAGCAGCTTATGCAAAACATAAGCAACAACAGCGAACCTAGTAGCACCGTACAAACACGAGTATGCGCAGCGAGAGCATTACAGATTAAGCGGCAACAAAAACCCAATGCCTATATGACGAATAAAGAAATAGACAATTCTTGTGTGCTTAATGATGAATGCGACAAGCTAATGGATAAAGCTTTTGAACGATTAGGTTTATCTGCACGAGGCTTCCACCGTACTCTTAAACTAGCACGGACGATTGCAGACTTAGATACTTCTGAAACAATCGAATCCAATCACCTTAGTGAGGCGATTGGATATCGACAATATGACCGCTTATTAAATAAATAAGCCAAGCTAATTGATTGAAACTAAATTTCTCTACTGAACTGATTCCAACATGTAATCAACAGCTTTCTTGATGTCGTCGTCAGAAATGTCTGCACGACCGCCCTTAGCAGGCATCGCGCCGATTCCATTAATAGCGCTAGAATAAAGTGCTTCATTACCTTTTGCTAAGCGCGCATTCCAGCCAACTTTATCACCAAGTTTTGGCGCATTCAGTACACCGGCATCATGACAAGCAGCACATGCGGTATAGATGTCAGCAGCACTCTTTTCAGTAACAGCAACTGTTGTTTCTGCATCAGCTGTTTCGCCGCCTTCACTTGTGTTTACTGGAGTAACACCTGCAATAGCTAAACTACCAACAGGTTTAATTCGATTTTCAATATTCCCTTGCACAAGACTATCTTCGGAATAATCAGTGCTTGTGAGTATATTTGAAATAACTAAAATAACGACTGTAAGGCCAATTAGTACACCTACAATAGTCATCAATGTCGTTGCAAACTGATTGTCCTTCACACAAACTCCTAATTTGTTGTTAATTCCTGTACTAAACGAGGCGAATTATAGTGAAGGAACGATGCGAAACCAAATACCTATAGCAGCTATATTTACAGTTATATCTGTAGATAGGCCTACTACATATTAGGCATATTCCCCCAAATATGACTTTATCTGGACCTATTTATGCCATTTCCTGCTAGCCCAGACCCGCATGCCATTGGCATCTTGCTACTCACTATCATTGCCTTGATTCTATTTACTAGAGAGAATATCCCTCTAGAGACTTCTAGCCTATTAGTCATCGCTATTCTAGCAGTCGGATTTGAGCTATTTCCCTATCAAATTGACGGCCAAAAATTCCACTCCATTGATCTATTTTCGGGATTTGGGCACGAAGCATTAATTGCAGTATGCGCCTTAATGATTGCCGGACAAGCACTAGTACGGACTGGTGCACTCGAACCAATCGGTCGCTCATTGGCAAAACTCTGGCAGGTGAGCCCCTTGCTCTCACTTCTTTTAACCTTAGTTATCGGTGCTGTATTGAGCGCATTCATAAATAACACTCCTGTTGTTGTATTGCTGTTGCCAATTTTAGTTAGCGTCTCACTACGCACTAATCGCTCGCCTTCAGGTGTGTTAATGCCAATGGGGTTTGCCACCCTAGTTGGCGGTATGTGCACCACCATTGGCACTTCTACAAATTTATTAGTGGTTTCCGTTGCTGCAGACATGGGTGTGGAAAAATTTTCCATGTTTGATTTTTTATTGCCCGCAAGCATTGCTTCAATAATTGGCATCGCCTATCTATGGTTAGTTGCTCCACTTATCGTATCGGAACGCGACACGCCTTTATCAGATACCTCACCACGCGTATTTTTAGCTCAACTTCATATTCCTGAAGAAAGTCGTGCAACCGGAAAAACGCTAGCACAGGTTATTAAACTCACCAGCGGCTCAATGAAAGTAGAACGTATCCAGCGTAGTGAAGATACTCAGCTATCTTTATTACCTGATGTGGAAATTAAAGCTGGAGATCGTTTATTCGTTCGCGACACCCCAAAAGAATTAAAAGAATATGAAGATGTTCTAGGCGCCACACTCTATTCAAAAGATAATGAGTTAATTGCTGAGAAAGATTTAAAATCTACATCGCAACAACAGTTAGCGGAAATTGTTGTTTCACAAGGCTCGCCGCTAGAAAACACCACTCTCTCGCGGGTGAGATT
>JBOEHC010000051.1:0-23496 GCA_050633765.1 Gammaproteobacteria bacterium | reverse complement strand
TCTTTGGACATTTTCTTTTACCCTCAATTAATAATTGGCCAACATTTAAAGCTATTTACAATATGGAGCCCACAATCAGAATCGAACTGATGACCTCATCCTTACCATGGATGTGCTCTACCGACTGAGCTATGTGGGCGCTAAAATTTCACGGCATTGTAAACGCGCCGCAACAGTATTTACAGGCCCAATTGGGCTAACTAGAAGTTTTTTTGATGCGGTGTTTTATCTTTAGGAGATACTAACAAGAATATGTCTTTAACTAATTTGCCCACAAACACATAGCGAACTGAAATTGCACAAATCTCAGGTAATAATAAAACATTATTAATCTTACAAAATCTGGAGCGGGTGATCGGGATCGAACCGACATCATCAGCTTGGAAGGCTGAGGTTCTACCATTGAACTACACCCGCAAATTGCGAATTGTAACAATCAAACAAAACAGGACTGGATTCATTCGCTACATCCCTATAGCTCACCTTACAGGCAGACTTCGTCTGTGCAAATCGGCTTTCCTGCCGATTTGTCGAACCCACGGTTCGAACAATCCCACTTCAAACAAGATTATCATTTACCTGCATACAANNTTGTATGCAGGTAAATGATAATGGTGGAGGGGGCTGGATTCGAACCAACGTACTCAGAGAGAACGGATTTACAGTCCGTCGCCTTTAACCACTCGGCCACCCCTCCATAACAAAATATTGTGTGCGACCTATTCGTGAGCTGTCAATACTGTGAAGTTCAGCATAGTTCAAACCAAAATATTACGCGCTGGTAGCTTAATGCATTGCTAAGCGAACGTAAAACTATTACGTTAGCTTTCTACCATAGAGCGCTCTTGTACGCAGTAAAACCTGAGTATACAAACGCTTACTGAATTTTAGCAAAAACATATAACAATTAAATTATACCAATATGAATGTAACAATTTATGGATCCGGCTATGTAGGATTGGTCACTGCCGCATGCCTTGCACAAGTCGGTAACAACGTTCTTTGCGTAGACATAGACGAGAAGCGTGTTAAAGATTTACAACAATGCATCGTGCCTATCCATGAACCTGGTCTACAAGAATTAATTCAAACCAACTTGGAAGCTACACGTATTGATTTCACGCTCGATGCCAGTGCAGGCATTGAACATGGATTATTCCAATTCATTGCAGTAGGTACGCCACCTGATGAAGATGGCTCTGCGGACTTACAGCATGTATTGAAAGTCGCCGAAACCATCGGCCAAGGCATGGACGAATACAAAGTTGTTGTAAACAAATCAACTGTGCCGGTGGGAACTGCCAAAAAAGTTTCTGATGAGATTTATAAGCAACTAGAAAAAAGAAACGTATCACTCGAATACGACGTTGTATCAAATCCTGAGTTCTTAAAAGAAGGCGCGGCAATTGACGACTTCATGAAACCTGACCGCATTATCGTTGGCGCTGAAAACCCACGCACGGCAGAACTCATGCGCGCATTATATTCGCCTTTTAACCGTAGTCGGGATCGTGTTCATATCATGGAACCGGCTTCTGCTGAACTTACCAAGTATGCAGCTAACGCAATTCTTGCCACGAAAATTAGTTTCATGAATGAACTCGCTAATATAGCAGAACGCCTAGGCGCAGACATTGAAGAAGTAAGACTTGGTATTGGCTCTGACCCACGAATTGGTTACCAATTTATTTATCCAGGTTGTGGTTACGGCGGTTCTTGTTTTCCAAAAGACGTGAAAGCGCTTCAACACATTGCCAAAGAAGCTGGCCACACATCAACTTTAGTCACTGCTGTAGACCAAGTTAACCAAGACCAAAAACAAGTGTTATTTAACAAAATAAATAACTATTTCAATGGTGATTTAAAAGGCAAAGTGATAGCACTTTGGGGGCTTGCATTTAAACCTAATACAGACGACATGCGAGAAGCCTCCAGCCGAGATTTAATGGAAGCTTTATGGAAAGCCGGCGCAACAGTACGCGCCTATGATCCGGTTGCCATGCAAGAATGCCAACGCATTTATAGCGACCACCCAGCCCTTACATTATGCAAAGAAAAAGACGACACATTAAACACTGCAGATGCACTCGCTATTCTTACTGAATGGAATGAATTTAGAAGCCCAGACTTTGATAAAATAAAAAATACATTATCACACGCAGTTATTTTTGATGGTCGCAATCTTTATGAACCAAACCTAATGCAACAACTTGGCTTAAAGTATTATGCAATAGGACGCGGCGATTCAATAAAAATTAACGGGTAAGCGATGCTCTATTAATTAAGATAAGCTCGCAGCGGCTTTTCTACAAAACTAATTCCTAATGCCTGTTTTTGCTCAGTCGTCATAGTATTTAAAGCTGTCACTAAATCATCTGCTATAGCAGGGTATTTTTTTACAACACTAATTGGCTCAACATAAATCTTTATTCCAAACGCTATACTATTTACATCTTTTAGCTTGCAAAAAGTTTGTCTTTCGCTGCGCAGATACAAATTCGTTGCAATATTTTCTGAATTAATATTTGTCATATCGGTATAAAAATCAAAACTATTTGGAAACACGCACAAATCAGGCCGCGTGAATAGAAACCAATTTGAGCGTTGGTAGCAATCGTTAACCTTTAAGTTTTTCAGAAAGTGTCGGATCATTCGACCAATCTTTTCTTCGAGATCAGCTATCGGCGAATGTATATCAGCAAGTGGCTTACCCATCTTTTCTGACAAACCCCACCAGGTTGGCGCGCACACAGAGGCCGCAATCAATTTATAATCTTCACCAGCTTCTTCTATTAAGCAAAAATCATCTGTCACTAAATAGCTGACTAACTCAAGCAGATTGTTTTTATAATCTGTAATACAGTATTTCTTATTATTTATTTTGCTTACTATTTCGTTATCAGTGACAATAAACTTATCTGCATGGTGTTGCTGAAAGTTCTCTAACACAACCCTTAAAAACTTTTGTTGCGCTGGCATACTCCCAGGCATTGTATCCAACACGCTTTTACCATGCACTTTAATAATTTTTTCTTTCTCTAAAATTCTCTCAGGAAAATCATCTTCGTACTGAAGCCATTCAGAAGACTCAATTGCGCTCAAGCCAAGTCGCAGACGTCCACGTTCACCGTTAAAGGGATAATATTTTGCGACAGACATTGCCGTATTACAGGTTAATAAATTTAGTCACTACTTTTCTCAAATGCATAGAATAATGCATAATTTTTATTCGCCACTTGCACTACAAATGTATTTTCATTTACATATGCAACCCCTGTGTATCCATCATCCACCGAACCACATTCACTAACTTCAAGATTAGTTTGGTATGCGTTATATTGCGGGTCAATAATATCTATATGGCCTGAAAACTTACATCCATCTGAGTCATGCCCTGTTACATTACCACCCTCGCCAATAGAGATTGTGCTCGTCAATTGATCACGATCTGTATAAGACCAATCGCCTTCTAAATACTTCAATGAAGATGACTTTTCATAAAGTTCGCTATATGCAACTTTCAGCGCACCGGTATCACCACCGTTAAGTGTTTTAAAATAAGTAGAAATTGTTTTTGGATTTTCCCCATTATCCTCCAGCGCACCTGTAAGGTTTGCCCAATCAAACGGCCCGCCATCAAGCACAAACAATACATACTTATTCAAGATATATTCACCATCAAATTCAAGAGTTCCAACACACATTGCTTTAGCTTTTAAACTATATGCGTAAGCTTTTTCCTGCAGGTGTACTGCAGTAAAATCGTATGGCCCTCTTCCGCGGATATCGAATTCACCCTTCCAGATGCCGTCTAGTGGCGCACGAAGTTTAAGATTAGGACTCTCCATATTTCTACTTACATCAGAAGTGGCGCAACCAGTGAGCACTATTAAAGCACTTAAAATTAATCTAGTGGTACTTGATCTTATAAATAACATTTTTAATTTAAGTAATTATGTGAGTTCTCAAACTATAAAAAATAGTCGCTAGTATTACGCAGACCCATTACTCGAACGCCTATTCAAAAATATTGTTACTACATATATTTACTGATATAAATAATTCAGCATTTTTTTTGCAATCACCTCTGAAACTGGATTAGGAATAACCCCAATCTCTGCAGCAACAGCTTCCTGATTATATAGAAAATTTTTCATAACCTTATTTTCATAAGACTCTAGAGGCAACCCAAACCCTGGTGATAATTCGCGTGTAAAAGCATTTATATGATGCGCCCTTCCTCCAATCCCAGAAACCTCATGACAACTTATACAATTACCCACCAACACTTTGCTTAAATCAGGCTCCAAATTATTAAAGCTAACTAGAGGGTTATTTTTTGTAATTTCTATTGATTCAAACATAATTTGCCCATATTGCCACAAAGGTAATCTAAGATTTTCAGGAAGTGGTTTTTCAAAAAACAAAAATGGGCCCAGAGAATCTACAAACAACTGTCTAGGTGCATCTTCAGCAACCCACGAATAAGATTTCTTAGTCTCATAAAACCTTGCGAGCGAATATAAATTTGACACATAGTCCAAACCAACAACAATCATTGGTTTATATTCTTCATAAATACTTAGATCAATGACAAAATATCTTCCTTTTTTATTCTTGAATGTTAAATACAAATTGCGGTCTTCAGAACGCTCATAATCCAAGAACTTTAAAACATCAAATGCAGAATATGATTCAAGAGGAAATTGATTTAAATAATAAGGTGTTTGCGAAAAAAAATTTACCAATACATTCTTCACCCCATCATTAATAGGCTTCTTATAAATGTGATTAGAATTTGTGTAAAACTCTTCACTAGTATCAAGTGGATTCTGCCACGCTCTCTCAGCAATTAAGAATTTTTGATATTTACTCTTTCGGCCAACACTTAGAACACTTGAAGAAATGATCACTACCTGAGGACTTGAAATAGATATATTGCCGTTAATATTTCTTGGGTATGGCGTCAACCATGTTGACCATACTGACAGTCCTTTCTCTCTCAGTTTAAACGCAGTCTTATTAGAGCTAGCAATGATTTCGCGATCATCCGTTGTCCCAGCTAAAATAACTAATGGTGGATGCAGATTATGCTCTTCAAGTTTTTTTACATCTAAGTCGCCAGGCCTAAATGAAACCAACAATGATAGCTGCTCATTAATATTTTTATTAGCAAGTATTTCCAATAATTCTTGTGATTTTAGATCGGTAATAAGGATTATATTGTCTTGCGGACCCAATCCCTCTACAACATCACGCAACTTATCTTCTACACATAGACTAATATTTTCAGATGACGATATGCAATCAGGTAAAAATTCCAACTTAAAGTTTGATTTTTTCCAAAATCGGTTTGTTTCTTTAGAAAGTCTCACCAAGTCTTTGACCAGATAAATAGCAACGTTACTTTTTATTTCGTCAGAACTAGAATTAACCGCCCCATGACAGAAAAATAAAACAAGAAATATTAAACTTACTTGTAGGAATTTCTGAATACTCATAATATAGAGACTTAAAAAATTGACTATTTGCTGGCATAGCTAATGGGTAAGTAATATGCGTCTGAATACAAAACTATAGGCTTAAATACCCTTCTCAGTCCTACAAACTAATTTTATGTTTAATATTATACATTGCATTTAGCTCTGCCTTAGATAATTGAGGCGCTAAACGCTTATCCTTAAGAGTACTGAACGATCAATCTAAGCTAACTTCGACAGCCAGCTAGTTGAAATGGAATTTACCACAATAGTATTTTCATGAACTCTTTTAGATTACAGCGCTCTAGCACGATCGACTCCATATTTAAGATGATACAAGAAATACCATTTAATATGGAGCTGGCGATAAGATTCGAACTTACGACCTGCTGATTACAAATCAGCTGCTCTACCAACTGAGCTACGCCAGCACTATACAAATAGTTTAATGCCTTAACCGGCTTCAAGCAAAGTGGAAAAAAGTAATATACCTAGAAAAATCGATGGTCAATTTGAAATAGGCGATAAGACTACTTTGAGGACCTTGGTAGCATTTCTAATCATAAGATTACTACTGAATTTCTTGTCTCTCGCGATATATATACAACTGTGCCCACCTAGAGAGCAATCTTTCGCCACGTGAAGCGACCTTCCTCTACCAAACTATCTAACTTGCGACCTGGCAACTACTTTTCAACTCTCCTTGGGTAATAGATCTGGACATGGCCTAGCCAGTTTTTGCAAGGGGTTATCTTTTTGCACCTTCTCCCAAACATCAGTGTTTAGACGCTTTGAGTCAGTCTCTTGAAAATCTAACCAATGCCGAGTTACATCTCTATAACGTGTTTGAACTTTAGGATTAAAACCAAGCCTCCTTAACCGTCCCACTCGAATCTTAGCTCGACTGTAGCCATTATAAAGCCCCAAAGAAATTGCATTGGTATATTTACCTTTGCGAACAATAAAAAAATCATCAACATTAGCTACTCTTAATTGCTCAACTACTGCTTTAGCATCGCCTAACGTCTTCTCTACAGGAAAATACACCCAATATGATTTAGGCTCTTTATCAGTTATAGCCTTATGCTTAGGCTTGAACCCAGTTTGTTTTAATCTTTGTTCTAGTTTCTTACTATCTTTTTCATCTAAAATAGGCCCTAGTGAATAACATGTCTTTGCTGGCGCCATCGAAGGCGATAGATTTTTTTCTACTTCTTCATTTGCCTTAGAAGTTTTATCAAACTTCGACTTTGATTTATTAGCACTTTCAATGATATTGGATGCCTGTTCACTCAACAAAGTAAGCGTCTGTTGACCATGAGATAGATTATCTGTCACCGCAGGTGAAGTTTTGTCTGAAAAAGCAACTCCCCACAACAAATAGCTTAAGTTAGCCAATAATAAAAGTATGAATAATGAACGCATAATCAGCTCATAATTTTAGATATCTCGAGCCACCACCCGCAAACCATCGAGCACCAAGGTATCGACAAAATGTATTTTTTTGGCTGAGTGAATTTCAGAAAGATATTCTTGCACTTGTTCAGTGCCGCCCCCTGTGCACACAATTTGATCAAAACTATCGTAATCAGATACCATTCTATTTATAACATAATCAACTCCGCCAGCTACAGCACAGATTGATCCTGTGTGGATGGCCGCTTCAGTAGTATTAGACATCACATTAAATTCTACTTTCTCATCATTCACTTTTACCTTCGTATCATTTAACAATGCTTTCCGCATCCCCACAACTCCCGGCAGAATTACACCGCCTCGATGATTTCCTTCAGCATCCAACGCATCAATAGTAACTGCAGTTCCACAATCTATAACGCAACTATTACCAGAATACATTTCATTTACAGCAATTAACGCAGCTACACGATCCACACCCATAGCACCGGGATCTATATACGCCAGCTTAACACCAAAGCTATTTTCTTCAGACTTTAGAAAAAAAATATTTCGTACGCCACTATTGGCAAGTGTTTCTTGTATCTGCGAATTGGTGCTCTCACTCAGCACAGAACTTATTACCACTCCTTCTGCTTCGCCATACTGATCACACAATGACTTAACACCGTAGATCTTGCCGAAAGGGCTGTAATTTTGAATTCCATGCTTCTTTACTCGGCCCTCTTCTAGTACCGCATATTTACAACGTGTATTTCCCAAATCTAATAATAATTTCACGATTAATTTCCAATTATTTTAATTTCACGCATATAAGCACTATGCAAGTACTCACGTTTTCCACCAGCATCTAGAATGATCTGCCCTTGTTCATTGATGCCTTGTACATATGCAATTCTTTTTTCTTTTTGATAAAGAAATTCAATTTTTTTATTTAACAACATGTCGTAACAACTCCAACTCTCACTTAAGTCACTTAATTGATTTTCTTCAAGCTTAGTTACCACATCATAGAATACTGAAATTATATTCGCCGCTAACTCATTTCTTGACATTGACCAACCAGGATAAATCGAAACCAAGTCTATCCAGGATGCGTCAATACTTACATCTTTATTTAACGACATCGCAATATTTAATCCAACACCTATAATTAAATTATTTTTAGCGCCCCCAACTTTTCTCTCTATCAAAATTCCAGCGAGTTTTTTATCCCCAACACAAATGTCATTTGGCCATTTCAACTTAACATCATCACAATCATGCTTCTCCAGCAGTTCAGCTATGGCAATTAGCAGCCAAAGACTGAGTGTTTCATACTTCTTATTCCAATCTTGCAAAGGCCATAGCATAGACAAATAAAGATTCACTGATGAAGGAGAAACCCACTGATGGCCATAACGTCCTCGGCCTTGTGTTTGCTCTTCTGCCACGCATACAACTATTTGCTGACTATCAAACTCATTCTCTAGCAAATAATCATTGGTTGAGGTAACGCAAGGATAAACTCGAAGATCACTTATATGATCAATTTTCAATGACAACAGATGTTTGTGAATATCATCCTTACATAATGGAGCAAGAATTTTCCTGTCACGAAAGGAGTGACTCATTATTGAAGACGTCATTTTAGTTAGAATATGGTCACAAATTTCATTATTTTCAAAAATATATTTCTGGCAGAATAGAACAAGACGAGATAAATGGTAATATTCACCGCACGGACTGAATATTTATAAAATTCGAATTGGATACAATCATACCTTAACTACTTCCACCTACCCATGCATTACAAAAACACCAGTTTGATAACCAAGATTGCAATTTGTTCAGCGCTATTTTTAGCTAGCCTACCCATGCAAATTCAGGCTGAATTTTATGTGTATAAAGAGAATGATGGAACCAGTTGGATAACTGATCGAAAAATGCCACAGGAAAAATATACTCTGATGGCAACCATTGGCAGGCCTACTGCGGTCGTCTCATGCAGAAGAATGACTGCATCAAAACTTGAAAAGCGAGCAAGCAGTTACGCAGATACTATAGAAGCGTACTCTATTGCATATGAAGTAGACCCGAAATTAGTTAAAGCGATAATTGCAATTGAGTCATGCTTTGATCGCAAAGCAGTATCCGCAGTTGGTGCACGAGGACTAATGCAGCTGATGCCTGCTACCGCGAAAGAACTAGGGGTAAAAGATTCTTTTAATGCCAATCAAAACATTCGAGGTGGAATTAAGTATTTTAGCCAAATGCTGACACGCTTTAACGATAATACTGAATTAGCACTAGCCGCATACAACGCAGGACCCCACGCGGTCGAAAAGTATGGCGGCATCCCACCTTATGCTGAAACTAAAGGCTATGTTAAAAAAGTTTTAAAACGTTACGCAAACTATGTTGCAAAAAGCAGTACTGCCGCCTATTGAAATATAAGTCTTATTGATATTTTTTACCTTGATGCATAATCCATCCTTCTGGATGTCTTTTATTTGGATCATGGTGCGTCCAATGCAACACCCCACCCTTATGATTCCATTCATATTGCCCATACATGGAGACCCGATCATCAATTTGCAGCGGCACGCGCGGCGCTAAATCAATATTATGTGCCACCAAAAGTGTCAATCCTTCAGAAACTTCAACCAAGAAACGCTGATGACGAGAACCATCATTATCATCCTTTAGAATTCGTGTAACATTACCCACCGTTGAAACCATCACTCCAGAATGCTGTGCGTCATACAAGGAACGAATATGGGACCGCTCTTCTTTGACTGATTGATTAGAACTTTTAGAGGTATTAGAAGGCTGCCTTGTTAAATCAAAAGGAAATTGCTGATATAACCATAGACCACCAATCAGCACTAATAACAATAAACCAATTTTTTTAAATATTTTATTACCTCGAAATAATTTCCGCAGCAAAAATGGCGCACCGATCATCAATATTTTTCTAAACAATGGATTCAATTTATTGCCTTCATTTTTCTGATTAAATGTTATTAAAAAAATATATACTAGATTGTATATTACACAACTAACAAATCTTATAAGCCGACGTTACCTATGAGCACTAAATCTGAACAATCATCTAATTTTATTCGTAATATTATTAATCAAGATATTACAGATAATAAATATAATGGCAAAGTTGTCACACGCTTTCCACCCGAACCAAATGGATACTTACACATTGGTCATGCAAAATCGATTTGCTTGAACTTTGGTGTGGCGAATGCTTTTAACGGCGAATGTAATTTGCGTTTTGATGACACAAATCCAGAAAAAGAAAGCCAAGAATATATCGATGCCATAAAAAATGACGTGCAATGGCTTGGGTTCAAATGGTCAAGTCTTAGACATGCATCAGATTATTTTGAAAAATTATATGATTACGCAATTGAGCTTATAAAATTAAACAAAGCATATGTATGTAGCTTAGATGCCGATGAGATCCGCACACAACGTGGCACATTAACTAAACCCGGTATAGAAAGCCCCTTTCGCAATCGTAGCATTGAAGAAAATCTGCAGATATTTGCTGATATGCGTGATGGTAAATTTAAAGAAGGCGAACATGTGCTACGCGCAAAAATTGATATGGCGTCTGGCAATATAAATATGCGCGACCCCGTTTTATATCGTATTAAATTTGCCACGCACCCAAAGACTCAAGACAAATGGTGCATCTACCCTATGTACGACTACACCCATTGCCTTTCTGATGCAATTGAAGGAGTTACTCACTCTCTTTGCACTTTGGAATTTGAAGATCATCGACCACTATACGACTGGGTTCTAGATGTTTTGAAAACAGACTGCCACCCAAAACAAATTGAATTTGCACGATTATCTTTAGAATATACCCTCAGCAGCAAAAGAAAACTCAACCAATTAGTAACAGATAATCATGTTACAGGATGGAACGACCCACGCATGCCCACCTTATCCGGCATGCGACGTCGTGGCATTCCTCCCGAAGCCATTCGCACTTTTTGTGATCGAATAGGTATTACTAAAAAAGATTCGTTTATAGAAATGGGTGTGTTAGAAAACTGTATTCGCGAAGAACTAGACCCAAACACAAATAGAATAATGTGCGCAGTAGATCCATTAAAGGTTGTGATTGAAAACTATCCAGATGATAAAGAGGAAGCATTCACAGTTAACAATCACCCAAAAAAGCCCGACCAAGGCAAACGATCGGTTCCATTTTCTAAAACACTATACATTGAGCGCGATGATTTCATGGAGGAACCAGCTAAAAAATTTTTCCGCTTAAGTCCTGGCTCGGAAGTACGCTTGCGAAATGCTTACGACATCAAATGTGTCGATGTTATTAAAAATGATGCAGGAAAAATTACTGAACTTCGCTGCGAGTATGACCCCGACAGTGCAGGCAAAAACAAAAAGAAATTAAAAGGAATTATTCACTGGGTATCAGCTAAACATGCCGTAACGGTTGAAACGCGATTATATGACCGGCTATTCACAGTCACAAATCCAGCAGCAGAAAATGACCTTGCAAGCACATTAAATAACAAATCACTCTTAACTCACAACGCTTCAAAAATTGAACCGCATGTGAAAAATATTTCTTTAGAAGACCGCGTTCAATTTGAACGACAAGGGTATTTCTGCTTAGACAGTATTGATAGCAGTGATGAAAAACTTATATTTAATCGTATATCAACACTTCGAGACACTTGGGCGAATTCATAACTACCCAGCAATAGGAACCATACACAAAAAAACCTCTGCTGAAATTTACAACAGAGGCTTAAATACTAAATACAGGGATAAATCAGTAGTTCCTTAGCCATTTTTAAACCCAGCACTGAACTTAGACATAAATTGCAATGCCTGTTGCACTTCAGGATCTTTCATAGTCTTTAATAAACCCATTATTCCACCCGAAGACGGCGCATCATGACTTGCTTTTGCCGAAGCAGCGGCTTCACACATACTTGTTAACATGTCTATCATGTAATCACGCTCTAATAAGTCTAAAAGCTTATGAATGTTTTCATTACGTGCAACACGATCTGCAATGATCATTAACTCATTTGCCATCTCACCAAGCCGGCCCACGATATCATCACTTATCGCATCGCCCGCCGAACCGAGCACACGCACTAAATTAGCAGCACGCTCTAAATCACCGGTCTCAACTAGATGATCGATTAATGGTATCGCTTTATCAAGATTACTACGACTTACTTGATCTAGTAGCATGAGCCCATCGCCCATAGTAGAACCAAGTCGACCTACGATATCATCTGAAAGCGCATCCGCTGCACTTTCGAAAATACGCTCGGCTTCCGTTTGCATTGATTGAAGTTCACTCATGACAAGTCTCCTTAAAGTAGACCGCGTGCACTGGCCCAGTACATTTTATTGTAAGCAGTCTTAAACCAATGAATACCTTTTGTAGGCGCCTTTGGATCAGGTGGATTTTGATAGTTAAACATTGCATAGGTGGCCTTACCTTCTCCTGCCTCAATAAAGCAAAATACTTTACCGTCGTAATCACGCACAGGCTGCCCAATTTTAATGGTAGCTGCGATATTTTCTGCCAATGCCTCGGCCTCAAAGTGAGCCGTTGAACCTGCTTTACTAATTGGCAAATTAGTCGTATCACCAATAACAAATGCGTTTTCATATCCTTCAACATTAAGGCGAGTACGATTAGTAGGGATAAATCCACCCGCACCTAGATCACTATCTTCAATAACCTGCATACCTTTATGTGAAGGAACCGTAACTAATAGATCATATTCTGCTTCAGTACCTTCTTCACTTAGCACTTTATCAGGCGTAACTTCTTTCATATTAAATAGAGTTTCATAGGTAATACCGAGACGGTCAAATTCCGGCTGCGCCCATTTAGCAACAGGCTCTAAGCTATGTACTCGACCTATCGGGTAGGTGTAATGCAATTGAACTTTGTCCCATATGCCACGCTCCCTGAAATAATCAGCCAACATGAAAGTGATTTCTAATGGCGCCATTGGGCATTTGTGCGGCACACCTACAGCAACGACAACTTTTCCACCTTCAAAGTTTTGCAAAGTCTTAAACATTTTTACAGCGTCTGCTTCTGTATAGAACTGAGCTGCATTTTCATTCAAGCCTGGTGTGCCTTCAGCATGCGCACGTGAACCAGTTGAAATTACAATAATGTCATAGTCATATTGCTTACCGCTTTCTGTAACAACATTGTTTTCTTTTAAATTGAATTTTGTAACAGGGTCCACACGGAACGTAATACTCGACTCAAGCAAACTTACTTGATCACGATACAACTCATCTGGCGACATTTTACCAACTGCCACATAAAGCAAACCAGGTTGATACATATGTTTATCCGATGCGGACAACATCGTAATACTTGCCTTGCCGGCTTTTATTTCACCATTTAACCTTCTTGCTAGATTATTGGCGAGAATAGTTCCACCCATTCCTCCGCCTACAACGAGTATTTTCATGATTTCCTCTCTTTCTTATATTTCTATGTTTTAATTCGCTACGTTAGATTTTATTTAGTCTTCTTAACAACGATGTGCCAAACACCTTCGTTTTCAAAACTTTCCACCATTTCATGGCCTACTTTATTAATCCATTCAGGAATATCATTAGCAGACCCTTGATCAGTAGATAAAATTTCTAACTCATCACCTATTTCTGCTAATTTCATTTGCCCAATAAGCTCCATTAAAGGACCAGGGCAAAATGTATTCTTTGCATCAACTAATTTTCTTTCCGACATATAACTCTCCTTGAAAAAACTTTAGGCCTTAACTTAAAAATGCCAAACTTGGCCTTCAGATGCATCACTTAAAAAAGCAGTCAGACCCATAGGTTCTGAAACGTATTCTTCTAGCTGATCTTGCTTAACATCCAATATATCCACTGCCATTGAACATGGGAAAATTTTCGCATCTCCAAATTCCACAGCTTGTCCAAACAGCTCCATAAAATCTGGTGCATTCTTTTCTTCTAACAAAGTGCCCATTTCACCTTCAGCCGGAGCTTTATCAGATGAGCCTTTCACAAAAAACTTTAACGCATTCATAGACAAAAATACGGTTACGTCATTTCCGCTTACAGCACCGACCGAAGCCACCATTGCTGCCATTTGTAATTGTTCGCGGCTACCGGATGTAACCATCACACTTATCCTATCTGATGCCATATTTACCTCACTTAAATTAGGCTTTTCAAGCTTGAATTCCATTTGAAGGGAAGCAAATGTACAGGATCATCAATGAGACGAAAAGCTTTTACCTTAGTCTGTAGAAAACAAACTAAATTCCTATCTAATATAGAATAGATAAGTAACGAAGAAATTAATTAAACACCAGTATTAAAAAAGAAAGTTGCTCTTACGTATAGTATCGAATTTGACTATTTTTTAGACAGATTTTTCTCAAAGCGTTTCCCGCAGTAGTAACATTCAACTGATAAATTTTTACCAAATGGTAGATAGACTTTTGGATGACCTAAAGCACCTCCACCGCCATCACAGGCAACTTCTTTATCTTCTGGTTTTATTTGCATAACACTAGCTACTGTTTTCATCGTTTTATCAAGCTTGTGGCATACTCTTTACATACACATCTTGTTTACTATAAGGAATTTCAATGTCATGTTCCATGAACTTCTTATAGACAGCAGAATATAACTGATCCAGCACCTGCCCACGCAATACAGGTTGATCTATCCAACATAATAATTCGAAATCTACACTTGATGCACCAAAATTTCGAAATCGGACCCGCGGCTCTGGCAAACCACAAACCTTTTCATTATCTTTTGCAACTTGCTCCAATACATCACGCACTTGATCAATATCACTTCCGTATGCCACACCCACTTTAACTCGAATACGACGTTTACTATACGGACCACCTGCTTCGTTAGTAATTTTGGCATTACCCATGACCGAGTTTGGTACAGTAATTTCGATATCGTCTCGCGTGAGCATTCTGGTACTACGTATCCCGATATGAGTCACTTTGCCACGTTCACCTGTATCGAGAACAATATAGTCACCTAACTTATAAGGTGAATCTGCCAATATAAACACACCAGCAAATAAATTTGCCAAGGTGTCTTTCGCAGCAAAACTTAGTGCTAAACCAATAATTCCAGCGGAAGCCAACCATGCGGTAACGTCGATACCCCACGCTAAAAACAACATATATATAGTTGCCGCAACAATTATAAGTAGCGCGAGATTGCTAAATAAAGGCAATGTGCTCTGCTGAATTAACTGACCTTTCTTCTTGTCACTATTTTTACTGGCACTAATGGCTTTCAACAAGAACCTTGAAAACTTAATCGCAAACGCAGCCCACAAAATAATAACGATTGTTTTCAGCACCGCAATCGTTACAACGACAACATTTTCTGGCATTTGCAAAACGTTTATCGCTTGCACAAAACCAAAGATTACTAAACTTACAAATATAGGTTTTTGAATAAGTTCGAGTACATGGTCATCACCTTTAATAGAAGTTTTTGCTGTTAAGCGTTTTAAAAAACGAATGACAACAAAATTAATCACCATGGCAAAAGCTGCAAAGGCCAAAACAATTCCAAAAGCTTTTAGATATGGATTCGGGCCAAAGATAGCCAGCCATGAATCATAAAGCGCTTGTATTTCTTCCATAGGGAACCGTTTTATTTACAACTTGGTTGGATTAGGAACATCCCCATACACTTCTTTAGGATCAAACATTTTTTCGTATTCTTTAAATTCCATTTTTATCGGCGCTTCCCCAGGATTTTCTCCTGTAGGAATAGCACGGTAAAAACAGGAACGATAACCGACGTGACAACTGGCATCACCCACCACATCTACTCTTAACCAAACTGCGTCTTGGTCATCATCAATTCGCAATTCAACAATTTTTTGCACCAATCCACTACTCGCACCTTTATGCCACAAGCACTCGCGACTTCTGCTCCAATAATGAGCCTCACCGGTTTCAATCGTTTTCTCTAATGCTTCCGCATTCATATATCCGAGCATTAACAGTTCACCAGACTCTGCTGCGGTGGTAACTGCCGGGACCAGGCCATATTCATCAAATTTAGGCGCAAGGGTTTTACCCTCTTCCACCTCTTCAACGGATTCACGTCTTCCAAACCACTTAAAATGTGCTGACATTATTTACTTCAACTATCCCAATAAATGATTGATTAAATTATATAGACCAAATAGATAATAAGTCAGATGATATCTCATTCCTATGCATATAGGAGTCTACCTTCCAGGATGTAAAAAGCTGACAGACCTATACCAATTGCCAAAACATTCAGCCATCACTCGTTAACAAACCAGCAAAAACATCATTAATGGTAGCAAAATCTTCCTCCAGCAAACCTAGCATGGCAAAATGCCCCATTAATGAAGGAATTACTTTTATCTCGCTGTTGGCAATGTATTGTTGTTCATTTTTACAATCTTCTAGCGGCACAAACATATCCTTCTCGAATGCAATCACGCAGGTTTTAGCTGTTATTCTTTTTAGAGCTTGAATCAGATCGCCTCCAGTATGTTTGCTAGAATCACCTTCTTGCCATTTTCGCGCCTGTAACAATAAGGCATTGGGGTCCATAAGCTTAAACCATGCCTGCCAGAATCCTTCCAACAGTTCTTGCGTAGAATTTAAACCCAGTTTTCTCCACGCCTCTTTATTATAGAAATCTGTGCAACACCCCATTAAAGCAAACACATTCGCTAACCTTTTCAACCCCTGTTCACATGCATGTGGATCAGAATAGCTACCTTGCTTGAAATTTTCATCTGATCGCAACGCTTCGCTAAAAACATCAACATATAAGCAGTCATGTGCCGTGCACTTAGCCGTTCCTGCAATGGGTGCTGCACGTTTCACCATATCTGGATAACGAATCGCCCACTCATAAGTTTGTTGAGCTCCCATTGACCACCCGGTAACCAATTGCAACTCTTGAATATCAAAATGCTCAGTCAGCAGCCGATGTTGTGCGATCACATCATCGCCAATAGATATGCTTGGAAAATTAGCCATTGCCTGTTCGCCATCAACGTTATGTGGTGATGTGGACAATCCACCTCCAAATTGATTCGGTAGAATAATGCAATATTTTTCTGGATCGAGTGCTTTGCCAGCTCCTATATAATGCTCCATATTCTTAGAGGTCCCCGAGAACATGATCGTAAACAAAATTGCATTATCTTTAGCTTCGTTCAGCTGGCCATGCATCGCATACGCTAGTTGAGCATTTTTTAAGATTTCGCCAGATTCAAGTTGGAAATCACCTAGCGAATAGAACTCATAGGGTCCATGCTGGTCTTGAGTATAGTAGTCGTTATTTAACATTGAAATGTGTTTTCGAAAAGCCGAAGCTTATTATGAATGAAGTACAGCAGCGAACAAGGATATAGATGCTAATATTTAGTAAACCTTTATTAGTCCCCTATATAGCGCTTGCCTCAT
This sequence comes from Gammaproteobacteria bacterium, assembly GCA_050633765.1. Classification (GTDB taxonomy): domain Bacteria; phylum Pseudomonadota; class Gammaproteobacteria; order UBA4575; family UBA4575; genus JABDMD01. Next base: position 6,107 of record JBOEHC010000051.1, on the reverse strand, counting down.
TTGTGGCGATAGCTGCAATTACCCATGCATCTACAAGCGAAACTGTATTCATTGCACAGTTTTCTATGCTGGAGCTTGATGGCTGGAAAAATAAATCATTTGAGGGAGAAACTAAATACAATTTAAAAAGTGAATCACAGAAATCCTTTTTGCAAGCAGTAAGCATGCAATCCGCATCAGCCCTATATAAGAAAGTAAAAGTAAATATTAATGAAACACCCTACTTAAATTGGAGTTGGCGAATTGACAAAGCACTACCAGAGCTAAATGAGAATGAAAAAAGCGGTGACGATTATGCAGCACGGTTATATGTAGTGTTTAAAACTGGACACACACCACTCAGTGCAAAAGCGCTTAACTATGTGTGGTCTAGCAACGAAAATCCAGACGATTATTGGCCAAATGCGTATACCAAAAAAGCAATCATGATTCCTCTAAGAACAAGTCAAGATAAGACAAGAATTTGGCAACACGAAAAAATAAATATTAAAGAAGACTTAATAAAATATTTTAACAAAGTCCCGAATTATATTGACGGTGTAGCAATCATGACGGACACCGATAACTCCAAAGGCAACGCACAAGCACGCTACGGTGATATTTACTTCAGCAAAAACTAAGTATGCAAAATAATATTCAAAATTATTCAGAATTATTTATAAACGATTTACCAATGATGGATGTTCGAGCACCTATTGAGTATCAGCGCGGCGCATTTCCAAGTTCCAAAAATTTACCCATCATGGACGACCAGCAACGCGAAATTGTAGGCACCTGCTACAAAAATCATGGCCAAGATAAAGCTATCAAAAAAGGACATGAGCTTGTGCATGGCAATGTGCGAGAACAACGAATCGCAGGATGGATTGGATTCGCGAAGAATCACCCCAACGGTTCCTTATATTGTTTTCGTGGTGGATTACGCTCAAAGATAACACAACAATGGTTACAAGAAGCTGGCACCAACCTACCCATTGTAACGGGTGGATACAAAGCATTACGTAACTTTTTAATCAATGAACTAGAAGATGCCGTAAAGAATTTCTCATTTAAGTTAGTCGGCGGGAAAACAGGCTGTGGAAAAACAATACTAATTAATAATTTACAACACAGTATTGATTTAGAAGCCGCTGCTTATCATCGAGGCTCTAGTTTTGGTCGACACGCAGCAGAACAAAACAATCAAATAAATTTTGAAAACAAAATAGCCATAGAGTTTTTAAAACTTCAGCACCATAAATTTCATAACATTGTTTTAGAAGACGAAGCTCGCACAATTGGTAAAGTAGGCTTACCTCAATCATTATTTGAAAAAATGCGTCACTCGCCTATCATAGTCATCGATGAACCCTATGAGGCAAGATTAGATAGGCTCATTCAAGAATACGTCATTGACATGCTAAACGAATTTAATGAAAAAATTCCTGAACATGCATTCCAATCATTTTCTAATTATCTGCTACAAGGGTTAGAAAAAATACAAAAAAGATTAGGCCCAGTTCGTTTCTCAAGCGCACATAAATCCATGCAACAGGCACTTCAACAACACGCCCACACAAATGAGATTACAGGTCATTATGATTGGCTAAGAACCATATTAGATAATTACTATGACCCCATGTATGAAGACCAACTAAACAAGCGCAAAGAATTTATTTGTTTCAGAGGCAATTACCAAGAATGCAAAGAATACTTAGAAAGTTAACTTTCTAGCTCAGACCACCTATCCATTGCCAAATCAAGCTCTTGTTGCGCTGCAGATAATTGCTCAAGCACCTCACTCGTTTCATCATACGGCTTATCATAAAAATTAGGCGACTCAACTTTTTTCGTGAGATCTTTTATAAATGCCTCCAACTCTTCTATTTTCGCTGGCAAATTATCCAGTTCACGTTGCAGCTTATAACTAAGTTTCTTTGGTTTTATTTCTTCACTTACAACGGTAGACGCAGAACTTTTTATGCTGCCACCTGCTGGTGCGTCGGTTTCCAAAAGCTGTTTGCCACGTCGCGCCCAATCCTTATATCCACCTACATATTCTTGTACGCTGCCATTTTCTTCAAAAACTAAAGTACTGGTAACCACATTATCCAAAAAGTCACGGTCATGGCTAACCAATATCAAGGTTCCCGTGTATTCAACCAGACGCTGCTCTAAAACCTCCAGCATCTCAACGTCTAAATCATTGGTAGGCTCATCTAAAATCAAAAGATTAGCAGGCTTGGTAAAAAGTTTTGCCAAAATCACCCTGTTACGCTCGCCACCCGACAGTGCTTTTACGGGTGTCATGGCACGCTTAGGACTAAATAAAAAGTTTTTCAAATAACCAATTACATGCCGTTGCTTTCCGTGCAAGGTTAAATAATCTTTACCGTCTCCAATATTCTCAGCAATAGTTTTGTTCAACTCCAAGTCTTGTCTCAGTTGATCAAAATAGGCTATCTCTAAATTTGTTCCTAGTTTAACTGTACCTTTATCGGGACTAATTTCACCCAATAGTATTCTTAACAAAGTACTCTTACCAACACCATTGTTTCCAATCAGCCCTATTCGATCACCTCGCTGAACTTTAAGCGAAAAGTCTTTAATTAATGTTCGATCGCCATAGCCATGGCTAACATTACGCACAGTGATAACTTTTCGCCCAGATTTTTCTGCTGTTTCAAGATGAACGCGCGCAGAACTCTCACGCTTAATTCGTTTAGCACGCTCTTCACGCATGGCTTTCAGCGCTCTTACTCTACCTTCATTGCGTGTACGCCTTGCCTTAATGCCTTGGCGAATCCAAACCTCTTCTTGTGCAAGCTTTTTATCAAACAGCTTATTACTTGTTTCTTCTTCCTCTAATGCTTTTTCTTTCAACTTAAGATAATTATGATAACTACCAGGCCAACTGATTAATTTTCCTCGATCTATTTCAACAATTCGTGTTGCAAGTTTTTGCAAAAAAGTGCGGTCGTGAGTGATAAAAATGACACTACCCTGATAACCACGCACATGGTGCTCTAGCCATTCAATCGTGCTGATATCCAAATGATTGGTAGGCTCATCTAACAATAGTAATTCTGGCTGAGAAACTAATGCCTTGCCCAATGCGACTCGACGACGCCAGCCACCGGATAATTCACTCAGCTTCTGATTGGCGGGCAATTGCAATTGCGTCATGATGGTTTCGACTCGTTGCGCAAGCTGCCAACCTCCACAAGCGTCAATAACTAATTGCAATTCATGCAATTCATGCAATCCTTGCTGATCTAAATCTTTTTTTGACAGCTCGTTATACTGATCGATGATATTTTGTTGCTCGGCTAATCCGTGCAAGACAACATCTTTAACTAATTCATCAGAACTCTCTAATAAATTTTGCTCAAGCGTACTGATTCGCAAATTACCTTTCCATTGAACCAATCCATGATCCGGCTGAAGGTCATTGGCAATCATCTTTAACATCGATGACTTACCCGCACCATTGCGACCAATCAGGCATACCCGCTCTTTTGCTTCAATGGCAAAATTAGCCTCTACTAGCAAGGGTGTATCGCCAAACTCTAGCGACACTTCATCGAAACGAACTAAGGTCATAATGATAGATCAGTTATTTACGGGATTAGCATATACAAATCAATGGCATACGCCATATTCAAGAGTAGTAAGTAAGACTTATAATGAGTACTATATATCAACAATAAACAATCGAATTATTAGCGGAAGACAGTGGAGTAACAATATGAAAATTACCAGCCTCATAACAGTATTCATCGCAGCATTATTAATGGTCGCATGCTCATCAGAAGCACCCGACACCTCTACATCAGTTGAAAGATCACTGTACGAAAGAATTGGTGGGAAACAAAAAGTTAAAGCCATTGTAGAAGACATTTGGAACAACCATGCAAAAAACCCTATTGTGAAAGATCGCTTCGCGGGCAGTGACCCTGCCTATGTAAAGAAAAGAGTATTTGAAATCTTTGCTGCAGCAACCGGTGCAACCGATGTGGAATACAAAGGCATGGACATGAAATCTGCCCATAAAGGCATGAACATCAACGAAATGGAATTTAATGCAGTAGTAGATGACGTACTTGCCGCCTGCGCAATGCATAAAATGGCACAACAAGAACAAAATGAAGTACTCGCCATTCTCTGGTCTGTACGCAAGGATATTGTTAACTCCCATATCATTACAGATACGTTAGTTAACTAAAATCTTTTAGTTTTATTTATCTAAAGCCCTGCTGCTTTGTGCAACAGGGCTTTTTTATGACTTGCTACTCTTTTCTTGCACATAACTCGCTTTCAACAAACCTTCCACTTCTGACTGACCAGTCACCAACCTTTCAGTTCCTTGCACACCAAAAATTGCTACAGCATTGAACATGTTTGTAGTTAAGGCTAAATCACATAAATCTTCAGCAGATAATGTTGGCCTACCTGCACGATCTTTTAATGAAAACTTAACATGTTCAATCTCATCATAGGCTCGATACGTTAGCTCTGTACAAACCAATCGGTCAGAACGAAAAAAATCAAAATCAAAATTATACTTTTTGCCTTCATGAGCTATTATTCTTTCAATTGCTTGCTTAACACTCTGCTCTGAAATATTAGGCCGCAAAACAACAAATCCATCTACTGACAAGGTGCTCTCTAAAGTTCTTAATCGAACACCGTCTTTTAGTGCTTCAAATGTACAAATATCATCTTGCCATTTTTCATACAGTCGTTGTGGCAACTCCACTCCTAACGCTTCTCGCTCGCTTTCAGTACCCACATAAATGGCAGAATGCGGCCAAAATCCAGGAAGAAAGCTATTTGTTAGCGCATATTTGTGTCTTGTAACAAACACATCTCCCGGTTTTAAATACTTACGTAGTTGTTGTCTAGTTTCATGTGTAACTTGTTTATTACTCTTATTTACACATTCTGCTAAGACTCGCCCAGATGCCTCTAAGAGCCTAAACTGAGTCTGCTGTTTTATTCGCGCACCACGTCTGCGAAAAGCATGCTTAAAATATTCTACACTGCGTTTTAAATAGTTTCGCTTGTGCTCATCCAGATAAGAACGATATTGCGGCAAGCCTCTAACAAAGTGACCAACTTCTTCATCATCTAACAAGCTACCAACCTTTCTACGTTTACGGTCAAGAAATCTTAATGCTTGGATTATTTTATGAGCATTTCCAACATCTACAAATGCTTCAAAGATCTTAGTGTACTGTTTAGGCTCAATATTATTCTCAGGAACTTCTTCATTTAATTTGCGTTGGATAAATGTGTGTGTAGCGACTCTCTCTAATAACAAACGGTCCAACCTAACAACCTGGCAAGCGGCAACAAATCCTAAGATAAATAAGCGATATTCATTATCCGTTTTAATATCTTGAATACTGATAGTTGCTTGTTCATGCACCTCATCTATAATTTCCCAAAGACTACCTCGCAAGGTTAGAAATTTAGTAAACCATTCTTTAATTCGCTCATCCTGATCAGGCTTAAAATACTTAGCAACAATAATTTCATCACGCTCATTTCTAGCGTTAGCCGCCTCTTGCTCTAACTCAGGCAGCATGGATTCTATAGAGCGCAGTATGCGAGCTAATCTTTTAATGCTAGTTCTGTGCATTATCACAATCATAATAATATACGCATGCATAAAAAAAGCCCCAACGTAAAACGCTAGAGCTTTTTAATTTGATGCCACACTTACATGTGGGTATTACATGCAAATTGATAGCCATGAAATGACCAAATCATTATTTCCTACCGTATATAAAAAAAGCCCCATTACTATGAATGAGGCTTTAATATTTGATGCCTGGCAATGTCCTACTCTCGCATGGGGAGACCCCAAACTACCATCGGCGATACGCCGTTTCACTTCCGAGTTCGAGATGGGATCGGGTGGTACCAACGCTCTTTGGTCACCAGGCAAACTGGTTGAATTTACAGAAATAAACTTTCAGTAAATTCGAATTTTGGATTGTAACTAGGTTTCAAGTTTAGACTTGTCTTGCCAAGAAATTATTCTTGGACTTCAACTTTATTCAATAACAGCTCAATTCGCTTGAGTGTTATATGGTCAAGTCGCACGGGCAATTAGTACTGGT
>JBOEHC010000050.1:0-33893 GCA_050633765.1 Gammaproteobacteria bacterium | reverse complement strand
AAATTTTGCTTTTATTAATGATTTGTTTAATTTCTAATAGATTGGAAGGGTGTGCGCTAAATTCAGTTAAGCCAAGGCCTAAGAGCAAGCGTGTGTAACGTGGATCACCTGCCATTTCACCACACATTGCAACTGGAATATCTGCGCGCCTTCCTGCTTGTAAAGTAATATTAATTAACTTTAAAACTGAAGGATGTAGAGGGTCATATAAATAGTTCACTTGATCATCAATGCGGTCAATGGCGAGTGTGTATTGAATAAGATCATTCGTACCAATTGACAAGAAGTCGAGCTGTTTAGCAAAAATATTTGCAGAAATTGCAGCAGCAGGAACTTCGATCATTGCTCCAATGGGGATTTCGGCATCAAAATCTTTATTTTCGCTTTTTAATTCGCGTTTGGCTTGATTTAAAATTTCTAAAGATTGAACAAGTTCATTCTCACTTGTAATCATCGGCAGCAAAATTTTAACTGGGCCACTTGCTGAAGCGCGCAGAATGGCTCGCAACTGTTGCTTGAATAACTCTGTATCTTTTAGTGACCGGCGTATAGCGCGTAAACCTAGCGCTGGGTTTTGAGTTAAAGGGCCTTGGAAATCGGGATCAAATTCTTTTTCACCACCTAAGTCTAATGTGCGAATAGTGAGTGGTTTGCCTTTTAATACACGGATAATTTTTCGATAAGCGCTTAGCTGTTCGGTTTCATCTGCAGGGGTTTCGCGATCTATATACAAAAATTCTGTGCGGTAGAGGCCCACGCCATCCGCTCCAGATTTTTTGAGTGCACTAACATCTTCGGCAAGTTCAATGTTCGCTTGTAAGCTGATGCGTCTACCATCTTTGGTTTTAGCAGAAATATTTTTAAGTGAACCAAGTTTGCGACGAGCATCTTTCTGTTCGCGTTGGATCTGTCGGTATTCTTTTACTGTGCTTTCATCTATACCGGCTAGTACCATGCCGCTGCTACCATCAAGTACTAGTTGCTCTTCTTGTTGTAGTAATGAGCGCGCACTTTGAATGCCGACTACGGCAGGGATGCCTAAACTTCTTGCTAATATAGCGGTGTGTGAGAGCGGTCCACCTAGTTCAGTTATGAATCCTGCAATATTTTGATTTTGCATGACAACGGTATCTGCTGGGGTGAGGTCATCCGCAACAATGATGCTGCCTTTTAAGGGTTGCAAATTCATCTGTACTGTAAACTGCTGGTCTTTAAGAATTTGCTGGATTAGATTAATGACGTGCTCAATATCATTAAGGCGTGTGCGCAAATAATCATCTTCCATTTGCTCAAATACGGCTTCTAATTTATCGCGTTGTTGTTTGAGTGCCCATTCGGCATTGCATTGCTGTTCTTGAATGATCTCAATAGGGACTTTGCGAAGCATGGAGTCCTTAACCATCAACAAGTGAGAGTCAATAAATGTAGCTACATCTTTGGGTGCATCTTCGGGTATAGTGTCACGTATGCCACGAAGCTGATCTGCTGCTCCGTCTACCGCTGATTGAAAACGTTCGATTTCATCATCTATCTCGTGTTCTTCTAACTTCCGTTCATAAATTTCTAATGAGCCACGATTTAGTAAATGCACATTGCCGATAGCAATGCCACGTGATACGCCTATGCCAGATACTATTAATGCCATATAAGTAGATTATCTATTCGTCTTCATCAAACAGGTTTTTAAATAAGTTTTCGATTTCATTCATCGCTTGTTGTTCATCCTCACCATCAATGCTTACATTGACGATAGTGTGTTGACTTGCAGCTAACATCATTACGCCCATAATACTTTTGCCATTAATTTTTTTACTTTCTTTTTGCAAGGATATGTCGCTGGCAAAATTTGATGCTAATGCGACTAACTTTGCTGCTGCACGTGCATGGAGTCCAAGCTTGTTTGCTACTGTTAAGTCTTTATTAATCACAATTTTTTACTCATTAATTATTCGATTGACAATCGATTATTCCGTCATGTGCACCGCTGAGCGCTTTATTAGCCAGATCGTTTAAATTGAGTGTTGGATAGTTTAAGGCGCGTATCAGCATGGGTAAATTTAAGCCAGTGATAACACGGATATCTATGTCTGTACTATCTTTTAATTTGTTACATATATTGCTGGGTGTAGAGCCAAAGATATCAGTTAGTACTAAAACTCCATCGCCATCTTCAATTTGCCTGCATTGATCTTGAGCTTCAAGTGTTAATTTATCCGGATTGCATGTATTGGATACTGAAAGGTCTTCGCACCGTAAGGGTAATTCACCTAGCATGGTTTTTGCGATGGTTAGAAGTTCTTTGCCCACATTGCCATGGGTGATCGTTAGGATTGAAACAGTCATTTAAGTCGATTTATTAATTTATAATTGAGTTTAGTTGTTTTTGTAATTACTTCTCTAAGTCACGATGTCTTACGGAGACATGAGTGTCATCAAAGTTGCTAAATTGTTTCGATAGGTATTCTGTTACATGAACAGAGCGATGATGCCCTCCAGTGCAGCCAATGGAAACACTCAAGTAGCTACGATTTTCTTTCGTAAATAACGGCAGCCACTTCTCGATAAATTCTGAGATTGATTCGATCATCTGTTTGACTTCAGTGTGTGACTGTAAGTATTCGATAACTTCAGTGTCTTTGCCTGATAGTTTTCGTAAGGATTTTTCCCAATACGGGTTGGGTAGACATCTCACGTCAAAAACATAGTCAGAATCATTGGGAACACCATATTTAAATCCAAATGACTGCAATAATATTGTCAGTTCAGATGATTCTTTTTTGCACACTTGTTCGGTAATGATCGATCGTAGTTCGCGAACATTGGTTGAGGTTGTATCGATGCGTAAATCCGCAAGCAACACTAGGTCTTCGAGTATATGCTTTTCCTTGTGGATGGCTTCAACAAGAGGTAATCCATTTTTGGTTAGCGGGTGTTTGCGTCGTGTTTCGCTATAGCGTTGGATAAGGGTTTTTTCATTTGCCTCTAAATGTATCAGTTCTAAGTCGATGCCGCTTTTTTTGATAGCTTCTACAATATCAGGGAATGATACTAAGTCTTTACTGGCGTTACGCGCGTCTACACCTATCGCTATTTTTTCATAGTACATTGAAGAGGTATTTGTAAGGTGTTCGATGCAGGTGAGAAGCATACTTAATGGCATGTTATCTATGCAGTAGAAATCATCGTCCTCAAGTGTATTAATGGCGACGGATTTCCCTGAGCCTGATAGACCGCTAATGATTACTAATTTCATTGATTCTTAGATTAGTTTTTATTGCATGGATTTCTGTTGGCGTGTAATGAAGTCTTCACTGGCGTTGTATCCGTTTTTAGAAAGCAAATGGTTTCTTACAGCCGCTTCTACAAGTACACCTAAGTTTCTGCCAGGCGCTACCGGTAGCGAGAGAGTGGGGATGTCGACACCGAGAATATTAGTTTTCCTCTCAGATAGTCTGAGTCGATCTTCTGTCTTAGGCACATCCATTTTTGGTGGAATGAGTTCGATTATAAGTCGTAAAAATTTATTTGATTTAATAGCGCTATCGCCATACATTTCGCGAATATTAAGCACACCAAGACCGCGCACTTCAAGAAAGTTTTTTAGCAGCTCCGGGCAAGTGCCGTTTACCGTTTCGGGTGCTATTCGCGCAAATTCTGGCGCATCATCGGCTATCAATCGGTGTCCTCTGCTGACAAGTTCCAACGCAAGTTCACTTTTACCCAAGCCGCTTTGGCCCGTGATGAGGACGCCTACACTTATTACTTCCATGAATACGCCATGCAAAATCTCTTTTTCAGCTAAGGCCTGAGTTAGGTAGTAACGCAGTTGATCAATCAATTCATTGCTTGAGAGTGATGAGCAAATGATGGGTAAATCATACTTTAATGATTGCTCTCTAAAACCTTCAGGTGGGGTTAGGCCATCGCTGATAAAAATTGCAGCAGATTTTCTTTTAAACAATTGCATAAGTAAGTTTTGCAAAATGTTTTCATCGGCTTTGTTAAAGAACTTAAGTTCAGTCTCACCAAGTATCTGAGCTTGATTGGGGTGTATTAAGTTAAAGTAGCCGACTAATCCAATTTCTGAAGATGAAAAAGAAAGTCGTGTAAAGCCAAGCCCACTGTTTTTATTTCCAGACCACCAATGAAGATCTAGGCTTTCTCGCTTTTCAGCAAACAATTCAACAGTCTTTAATGCGACGCTGCTATCATTTTTTTTTGCTGTTGGCATGACTATGTAAACAGCACTATCGAAGTCGAAGGTATGCGCATAGTGCGCACGACATTATGCGGCGAGATGTCTAGGGTCTTGTATAAGTATTTGGTATAGCTCTCTAGCATTACTGGAGTTTTGAATGGATTTACGAAGTTGCTCATTATCTAAAAGTTCGGCCAAGCTTGCTAATAGTTTAAGGTGGTCTTCATTCGCATCTTCAGGTACTACTAAGCAGAATAAAAAGAATACGGGTTTATCGTCACTGGCTTCATATTCTACACCTTCTTCTAGTTTTAGCATGGCGACATAAATACTATCTAGTTCCTGCATTCGGCAATGAGGTATGGCTATTCCTTCCCCTAGACCTGTGCTGCCTAGTTTTTCGCGTGCCAGTAGGGCGTCTAAAACTTTGCTTTTACTCAGGTTTGAGTCTTGGTATGCAAGTGTGTCACTAAGTATTTCAAGTACCGCTTTTTTGCTGGTCACAGAAGGAGTGAACACAATCCCTTCTTCAGAGATAAAATCTTTAATTTGCATAGTATGGGGAAAGAGATATGTATGGGGAAAGAGATATAAATTAATTTATTGCGTGATGTTCAACATCGCGTTGATGGTGATCTTTTAGTTTTTCTTTGTGTTTAACAATTTGTCTATCTAATTTATCTAACAAGCTGTCAATTGCAGCATACATTCCGTCATTAGACGCATTGGCAAATATTTTATTACCGCTTACTTGAAGTGATGCTTCCGCGTGATGTTCTAGTTTCTCTACACTTAAAACAACATGTATGTTAATTACGTGATCAAAATGTCTGGTAAGTTTTTCAAATTTTTTTTCAACATATTCTTTTAAAGAAGAGGTTACTTTTAAATGTTGCCCGGTTATATTTATTTGCATAACTACTCCCTCAATTACTCACAACAATAGTAAATCACAGTCACATCTAGATTACGATTAAATTATTTGTCTTCTTTCACTCGAGGAAGGTATTCCCAAGGATTCACGGTATTTGGCGATAGTACGGCGTGCGACAGTTATGCCGTTTTGTTCGAGTAAAGTGGCTATTTTATTGTCACTAAGTGGCTTTGCTTGTGGTTCTTCTTTGATCAATTTTTTAATCATCGCTCTAATTGCGGTGGCGGAACAAATACCCCCATCATTTGTGTTGACATGACTCGAGAAAAAGTATTTAAACTCAAAGACACCGCGTGAACAGTCTAAGTATTTATTAGTAGTCACGCGGGATATGGTTGATTCATGTAAATCTAATTCTTCCGCAATGTCTCGCAACACGAGTGGTCGCATGGCTTCTTCGCCATATTCAAAAAATGCTCTTTGGTGTCGTAAAATAGAATTGGCGACACGCATTAAAGTATCATTACGGCTTTGTAAGCTTTTGATAAACCAACGGGCCTCTTGTAGTTGGTTGCGCAAATATTCAGCGTCATTACTTTGACTTGAATCTTTAATCAAACTTGAATACACGTCATTGATACGTAGTTTCGGTGCGCTATCGGTATTGAGTCTGACATGCCAAATACCTTCATGTTTAGCGACATACACATCAGGGACAATGTATTCAGATTTTTGTGTGCTTATTAAATCACCAGGTCTTGGGTTTAATGACTGAATTAGCTTAATGGCGTCTTCTACTTCTTCAAGTGGGAGCTTAGTGAGTTTTATAATCTGTTTGTAATTCTTAGTGGCAACTAGATTAAGGTATTTTTCTACTAATAAGCGTGCGCTTGAGATTGCAGGTGTTTCATCACTCATCTGCTGCAGTTGAATTTCACAGCATTCTTGTAAATTTCTTGCACCTGAGCCTATCGGGTCTAAACGTTGTACAAACTTTAGTACTGCTTCAACTTCATCTAATTCAATTTCTTCGTAATCTTTACGTAGGTTTTCATAAATACTTTCTACCGATTCCTGTAGATAGCCTGATTCATCAAGTGAATCTATGAGTGTGATAGCAATCATATGATCCAGTTCAGTTAGTGAACTTAGTTCAAGTTGCCACAATAAATGCTCTTGTAGTGAATCTTGATCGTCACTGCTTTGATTTTCTAAGTAAGCTGAATAATCTTCTGTCTTTTGTGTGGATGGGGTTGTTTGACTTGGTTCGTAATAATCATCCCATTGGCTATCCGTGGGCAATTCATCCGGAAGATTTTCATTTGTACCAAGCTCGGTTGCGTCTGTGCCAAGTTCGGAAGCGTCGCTATTGTCTTCTTTATTTGTTTGTTCTTCAGCGCTTGTCACCTCCGGTGCTTGCTCTTCATCCGTTTCTAGCATCGGGTTGGTTTCAAAGGCCTCTTGTATTTCTGCCTTAAGCTCCAATGAGGAAAGCTGCAGCAAGCGAATAGCTTGTTGCAATTGAGGAGTCATGGTTAGCTGTTGGCCTAACCGTGCTTGAAGTGAGGGCTTCAACATGATTACGATTATGGCATGGATATTGCTAGATAAAAACTAAACAAATCGACGGCTTGTCGACTGAATACGACCCGTAGTATGCAATATATATGCGTACTTTAACTTTTACTGTAAATAATATTTACTATTTAAGTGAAAAGTTTGTACCGAGGTAGACATCTTGCACTTCTTCGTTGTTTAATAAACTTTGCGGTGTTCCTTTGGCGAGTACTCGTCCTTCGTTTAATATATACGCGTGGTTACAGATGTCTAAAGTTTCGCGTACATTATGATCCGTTATCAATAAGCCAATTTCTTGACTGCATAGTTCTTTCAATAGACGTTGAATTTCTTTTACCGAAATAGGATCAACTCCTGCAAAAGGTTCATCTAACAAAATAAATTTTGGCTGCATGGCTAGTGCTCTGGCAATTTCAGCACGTCTTCTTTCGCCACCTGATAAACTTAATCCTTTATTGTCGCGAATATGTTCAATTTGCAAGTCTGCAAGTAGTGCATTGCATTGCTGCGTACGTTCACTCTTCTTCAATCCGCCTTTTGCTTCTAGGCTGACCAATATATTTTGTTCTACAGTTAAGCCACGAAAGATTGAAGCTTCTTGTGGAAGATAACCAATGCCATATTTTGCTCTTGTGTGCATAGGCATTTTAGTGATCTCTTGTCCATCAAGCTTAATACATCCTTTATTGCATGATATAAGACCTACTAGCATATAAAAACATGTGGTTTTACCTGCGCCATTTGGGCCGAGTAAACCTACTACTTCACCAGATTTAATTTCCAATGATGCATTATCGACTACAGCGCGAGATTTAAATTTCTTGCTTAAATTTTTAGCGCTAAGAGTGCTCATAGAGTAATTTCAGTAATAGGAAACTATGGTTGGTTTTGATTATCTTCTTTAATGGTTTCGGGGAAAACTGTTATGTTAACGCGATCATTTCCTGTAGCACTGCCTGCAGTAACAACTTCTCTATCTGTATAGAAAGTAATTTTGTCACTTGCAAATGTGTTGCCTGCTTCAGTTAATTTTGCATTGTTAGTTAAAACAATCTTATTTCCTGTAATGCTATAAATCATTTTTTCAGCTTCAGCATTAATTTTTCTTCCGTCATCAGTAGTTTGTTTGAAGGTGCTTAAATTTCCTTCCGATATAATTTTCTGGACTTTTTTATTTGCGGTTTCAAGGATCACAATATCACCAGTTAATACTGTGCTACCTTGGGTTATTTTAACATTACCTCGGTAAGTACTGATTCCAGTAGCATCATTAATTTCAGCAGAATCTGCTTGAATATTTATTGGTTTAGTGGAGTCATCCGTTAATGCCATTACGGGGCAGTTAATAATGAGTAGTCCTAAAAAAATTATTGTAGTCTTAAGCATTTATTTTAATTTTTCGTCTAGTAATTTTATATTATACGTTTAAGGGTTATATCGCCCCTTAACTTTGTTATGCAGATGTACGACCTTGTCGTTTAAATTTAAGGTCATGCCTACAGCGGTTACTTTTTGGGAGCCGCGAGTAGCGGTTACAGGCAATTCTGTGGTCACTTGTTGATTTTTTTGTGAGACCGTGAGTTTTTCAGTGCGAATACTTAAAGGTTCTGGTTGAGCATCGCTACTAGGTTGATTGATTTTCACATCTCCGATTAAGGTAATCACATCATTTTCATCTTGTGTAGTACCTTTTTCAGATGTGGCAAATATTTTACTGCCATTTTCGTTATAGATAACAATATCTGGGGAGTCAAATTCGCTCCTTTGTTGATCGTGATAGAGCCAGTATTTGGGTGATGATAATTCATATTGAGGTAAACCGGCGGGTGAGTTAATGATCATATTGATATTTTCAAAGCTGACGGTTGGAGTATTGCTTGAAACAGGTGGGTTGGCAGTTTCTGCAGTGCCTTCTCGTTGATTCAGGAATGATAAGGTAAGCCCAGCACCGGCTACAATTAAACCGAAAATCCATACTAATCTAAACGACATATTTTTGTCTTGTCTTGTGTACTGTTTTAGGCGGCCTTAGTTATAATCTTTGTGGAGATTATAAGCTAAAGCCTCCTCTAATAGACCTTGAGATTCCAATAACAGTTCACATATTTCGCGCACAGCACCATGCCCACCGGTGGCTGTGGTTTCCCAGTGCGCATGTTGTTTTACAAACGGATGCGCATTAGCAACTGCAATGGCTAAGCCGCAATGCGTCATTACTTGTAGGTCTACAATATCGTCACCTGCAAATGAAGTTTGTTCGGGTGTAATTCCTAGCTCGTTTAACAGTTGTTGATAAACAGTATGTTTATCAATGCAGCCTTGGTATACATGTTTGACGTCAAGATCATGCATGCGATGCTCAAGTGCTTTTGAGTTGCGGCCAGTAATTACACCTACTTGTATTCCATTGTGCTGTAGTAAGCGAATGCCATGCCCATCTTGAGTGTTGAAGGTTTTTATTTCTTTGCCTTGAGAATCAATATGTATATTTCCATCGGTAAATACACCGTCGACATCAAATAAAGCTAAACGAATTGATCTGGCTCGTTCTAGTATAGTTTTAGGAATATTTTTGTCAGGATTCATAGTTGTTAAGTTAGTTTTAGAGAGTTTGGTTATATATTAGATAAATGTATGCTGCATAACCGATGATAAATAGTATTCCAAAGTTGCGCGGGATATATTTTTTTCGTGAAAAGATTAGTACTAGCGCAAACAGCATGCCTGTAGCGATCAGCATAATAGGGTAGTCACGAGAAAACACTTGCTCAGGAAGCTTGTAAGTGGCGATCAAGCTTGCAGTACCTGTCACGCCAAGTGTGTTGAAGATATTCGATCCTACAATATTACCTAGTGCAAGTTCGCTATGTTTTTTCATTGCGCTGGCAATGCATGTTGCTAGTTCAGGCAAACTGGTGCCGAGTGCCACGATGGTAAGGCCGATGATCAGATCGCTGACCCCTAAGTGTTGAGCTATTTCTGTTGCACTCCAAACTACTAATTTTGAGCTTGCAAGAAGTATTGCAAGTCCAATGAATAAGCCAACAAGGATTCTTGTCATGCTTAAGTGATCTGTTGCTGATTCTTTATTTGAACAGTCTGTTTGTTCATCTTCTTGTGCATCACACCGCGAGAGCAAATAAAGGGTAACGATTAATGCGCAGACTAATAATAGGCCATCAATAAAATTTAATTGTTGGTCAAAAATTAACAGACTAAATAAAACGGTTGCAGTAAGTAGTAGTAGGAAATTTTTTCGTATCAGGCCTGCGTCTATTTTAATAGGCAGTATACAAAGCGTAACACCTAGTACTAATAATATGTTGGTAATGTTAGACCCAAGCGCATTACCAATGGCTAATCCAGGATTCCCTTGTAACGCTGAAAGCGCCGACACCAAGAGTTCTGGGGCAGAGGTACCAAAACCGAGAATGACTATTCCAATTAAAATTTTTGAAATGTTAAAACGTTGACCTAATAAAAGTGCATTGTCTGCGAAGGTATTGGCGCTCCACATTAGAAGTAAAAACCCTATTACCAGGGCAGCTATAAAGGTCAACATATGCGCGGCTTAAGACTTGTTTAATTACTTATTAGTTAGATTGTTGGTGATTGGTATGATGAGTACGTCGCCAAGCATACTATAAGCAGGTATGATGTTTGCCTATTTTGTATAGAAATTACCTAGGAATATTGCACTTAATATTGTGCAAGCTATAAATATTTAAGAATAATAAGAGTGGAATCGATCGTACAAATTCGTGACCTGCATTTTACCCGCGGCGCGCGCAAAATCTTTAATGGCATTAGTTTAGATATACGTGCTGGCCAAGTAACAGCATTTATGGGCCCTAGTGGAACGGGCAAAACCACCTTATTGAAATTAATAGGTGGCCAATTGTGCCCTCAGCAAGGTTCTGTGCAAGTGTTTGGAGAAAATATCCATAATGTTGATCAGAGTACGTTGTATGCAGTTCGCAAACAAATGGGTATGTTGTTTCAAAGCGGTGCATTGTTAACGGATTTAAATGTATTTGAAAATGTTGCGTTTCCTCTGCGTGAGCATACTAAATTACCTGAACAAATTATGCGCGACCTTGTGTTGCTAAAATTAGAAGCGGTGGGTTTGCGTGGTGCACGAAAATTAATGCCTAGTCAGTTATCGGGTGGCATGGCGAGACGTGTAGCATTAGCGCGGGCAATTGTGTTGGATCCCTCAATGATTATGTATGACGAGCCTTTCACGGGTTTAGATCCAATTACCAAAGGTACGATCGTGACACTCATAAAGGAGTTGAACGAAAGCATGGGGCTGACTAGCGTCATTGTTTCGCATGATGTAGATGAGACCTTATCAATTGCAGATTATATTTATGTTATTTCTGAAGGCGAGGTAGTGGAGTCAGGTACGCCTGCTGATTTATCAACAAGCTCTTCGGAATGGATGCAACAGTTTTTGCAGGGCCTTCCAGATGGCCCAGTTCCATTTCATTATCCTTCTGACAATTTTAAAGAAGATTTATTGGTGGGTAGATAGTGTTCGCGGAAACATTACAAAGTATTGGTGGTTGGGCATTAGGATTATTTGAAAACCTGGGTCGTGCGTCTATCTTTTTAGGTAAAATTTTAGCGGCTATTCCTTACACGCTAACGCGGCCAAGATTAATCATTAAAGAAATTTATTCAATCGGTGTTTTATCTTTAACCATTATTGTTGTGTCGGGGTTGTTTGTCGGCATGGTGTTGGGCTTGCAAGGTTATGTAACGTTAGTGGATTTTGGTGCAGAAGAATCATTAGGTGTGGTAGTAGCCATGACCTTGGTGCGAGAGCTTGGTCCAGTGGTAACAGCACTTTTATTTGCGGGTAGAGCAGGATCGGCTTTAGCGGCAGAAATTGGCTTAATGAAAGCTACAGAGCAGCTTTCAAGTATGGAGATGATGGCCGTTGATCCAATTAAGCGAATTATTACACCGCGGTTTATAGGGGGTTTCATTTCGGTGCCGTTACTCACCGCTATATTCACAGCAGTAGGCATTTTGGGTGGAAGACTGGTAGGTGTAGGCTTGTTGGGGATTGACGAAGGTTCATACTGGTCACAGATGCAAGCAAATGTTGATCTTATTGATGATGTGGCGAATGGCATGATTAAAGGTGTGGTGTTTGGTGTCGTTTGTGTTTGGATTGCTTTGTACAAAGGCTACGATGCTATGCCTACAGCAGAAGGAATAAGTTTGGCTACAACGCACACGGTAGTTAACTCTGCGCTTGCAGTGTTGGCATTGGATTTTGTATTAACAGCGTTAATGTTTGGCGATATATAAGAGTTAGGATAATAAAATTATGACAACGCGATTTATTGAAATTATGGTAGGGCTTTTTGTAGTGCTTGGATTTTTAGCCTTATTTATGTTGGCAATGAAGGTTAGTAATTTAAGTCGGCTGACGAATAAAGATGGCTATGAAGTATCTGCCTATTTTGAAAATATTGGTGGTTTGAAAGTACGTTCTCCAGTGACGGTATCGGGTGTGCGTGTTGGGCAGATTACAGAAATTGTTTACGACTCGAATCGATATGAGGCTAAAGTTGTGATGCAGATTCAAGCAGCGCATGATTATTTTCCTATTGATACCACAGCAAGCATTTATACTGCTGGTTTGCTAGGTGAGCAATATGTGGCATTGGAACCTGGTGCCGAAGAAGATGTGCTAACCACTGGAGACATGATTGAATTTACTCAATCTGCCTTAGTTTTAGAGGAGATAATTGGCAAAATTGTTGTCAAACTAACATCAGGTTAGTATTGAGAAGATATAAGTTATTGATTTTAATATAACCGTTCATATTTTGGGAGATTCATGGTGATTAAGAATAATGTGATAAATGGCAAGCATTTGTCTAAGTCGAACATGCGTTTTTTGCTGGCGGTTGCAAGCGTATTGCTGCTGTTGTTAAGCAGTTATGCCGCAGCAATTGATGATCGTAGTCCTGAGCAAATTGTCAAGGATACTTCAGGCACGGTTTTGAATACGATTAATGAAGACAATGATCGTTTACGTGCAGATCCAACATTAATTAATCAACTTATTAATGACACGGTTATTCCCATTATTGATCTAGATTCTATGGGCAAATTGATTTTGGGTAAATATTGGAAAAAAGCCAGCGAAGAACAACGTGCAGGTTTTATCGCTGAATTTAAAGATATGTTAATTCGCACTTATGCAAAATCATTAGTTGATTATGGTCATGCAAAAATTAATGTTCTCCCTGCGCGCGATAAGCAGGAAGGAAAGTATTACACCGTGCAATCTGAACTAGATGTAGGTTCTGGCAAGCCACCTTTACAAGTGGCATATATATTTCGTAAAAATAAACAATCTGAATGGAAAGTATTTGACTTAGCTGTTGACGGATTAAGCTTAGTAAAAAATTTCCGCACCAGCTTTGGTCAAGAAATTAGAGAAACATCATTGGATGCTTTAATTGAGCGTCTGGCGAATACTAATATGTCTGGTGCAACGGATGAAGTTGCAGAAGATGTAGCGGAATAAAACAACTTGTGTACAGGTATAGCCGTTAATGCCAGCGTTTCAATATATTAAGCCAGGCCATTTTTCGGTCAGTGGAGATCTGACTTTTGCCAGTGTGCCTGGGGTTTGGAAACAGGCACGAAAAGCATTGTTAGATGTATTGGAGGATAGCTTGAGAATTGATATAGGTGCTGCACAAAATTTGGATAGTAGTGGTCTAGCGCTTATGGTTGCTTGGTCTCGGTGGGCGCATTGTAATCACAAAGATCTTGTATTTTGTAATGCGACTGAGAAGGCCCAAAAGTTGATTCAAATAAACAAGCTTCAAGATGTGCTAAACCTGGCTAAGTAATCACTGATTTATTCTGCTATTCAGAGCTAGCTAGGGTAAAAAGTCTACTCTTGGCTGGCAACTAGTAAGTGGGTTCGTTAAGATCCCTACCTTCATTAATCGAACACCTCATCATTAGACAACCTCCCCACGGCAAAGCATGGAAAAATTATTAATTGAAGGCGGCAAGCCTTTGTTGGGAGATGTGCGTATCTCGGGTGCAAAGAATGCGGTGCTACCTATATTAGCGGCTACGTTATTAGCTGAAGGACCTATGCAAGTGGCAAATGTGCCGCACTTGCAAGATGTCACAACAACGATGGAATTACTCGGTCGCATGGGTGTTTCACTTACCATTGATGAGTACATGAATATCGAGGTAGACACCAGCACGATTCAAGAGTTTTTTGCCCATTACGAAGTCGTGAAAACGATGCGCGCTTCAATTTTAGTGTTGGGCCCGCTATTAGCGCGATTTGGTCATGCAGAAGTGTCATTGCCTGGTGGTTGTGCAATTGGTTCGCGTCCCGTGAATATGCATTTGCGTGGTCTTGAATCGATGGGCGCTAAGATCGAAGTTAAAGCCGGTTATATACACGCGAGTGCAAAACGCTTAAAGGGTGCGCACTTAGTGATGGATATGGTAACGGTTACGGGAACGGAAAACTTAATGATGGCAGCAGCTCTGGCTGATGGCACGAGCATCATAGAAAATGCTGCGCGCGAACCTGAAGTTACTGATTTAGCAGATTGCTTAATCGCTATGGGTGCCAATATTGAAGGTGCAGGAACCGATACGATTACTATTCATGGCGTTAAAGAGTTAAAAGGTTGTCAATATAGTGTTTTGGCAGATCGCATTGAAACGGGCACATTTTTAGTCGCTGCTGCGATCACAGGTGGGCATGTAAAATTAAAAGATACACAACCAAAAATTTTAGAATCAGTATTACAGAAACTTGATAAAGCTGGTGCCACGATAAATAGCGGACATGATTGGATTGAAATTGATATGCGGGGGCGACGTCCTAAAAGTATAAATTTGAGGACAGCACCATATCCTGCCTTCCCAACTGATATGCAGGCGCAATTTACAGCGCTAAACTGTATAGCAGAAGGTTCTTGTGCAATTACCGAATCCGTATTTGAAAATCGCTTCATGCATGTGCAAGAAATGCAACGCATGGGTGCAAATATTAAAGTTGAAGGTAATACAGCGATTGTTACCGGTGTAGATAAGCTAATTGCAGCGCCTGTTATGGCAACAGATCTTCGTGCATCAGCAAGTTTGATATTGGCAGGTTTGGTCGCTGAAGGGCAAACGATTGTTGATCGTATTTATCACATTGATCGCGGTTATGAATGTATCGAAGAAAAATTAGCACAATTAGGCGCTAACATCCGTCGCGTGCCACACTAATTGAATCAGTAACGAATAGTTAATCTCATGTCAGCATCAGCTAAACAAGATATTACAACGATTGCCGTATCAAAGGGTCGTATCTTTGATGAATGCCGTGAGTTGTTGGAAAAGATTGGCATCACTGTTGCACAAAGTGATTTAGATAGTCGTAAATTAGTATTGCCTACGAATAAATCGGATGTTCGTTTACTAATTATTCGCGCAACCGATGTGCCAACTTATGTTCAGTATGGCGCTGCAGAATTAGGTGTGGTGGGTAAAGATACGCTAATGGAATTTCCCGGCGACGGTATTTATGAGCCATTAGATCTCGGAATTGCAAAGTGCCGTCTGATGGTAGCAGGAGTGGAAGGCAAGACTGACCAAAATAATGTAAGCCAAGGTCGTCGTATGCGGGTAGCGACTAAATATTTACAAAGTACGCGTCGTTATTTTGCTTCTAAAGGTCAGCAGGTTGAACTCATAAAGCTTTACGGTTCGATGGAGCTTGCTCCGTTATTAGGTTTGGCAGATTGTATTGTTGATCTAGTTGCTACTGGCAGCACATTGAAAGCAAATGGCTTGGTGGCTACCGAGCATATTGCAGATATCAGCTCGCGACTAATCGTCAACAAGGCAGCAATGAAGATAAAATCTGCTACACTTAAACCACTAATTGAACAATTTAGGCTAGTAGTCGAGAAACCATAGAATTTTTAAGGTCAGGTAAGGTCATCATGCAACATCAAACGGACGATCTCAGAATAGTAGAAACAAAAGAGGTGATTGCGCCTTCTGAGCTTCATCAAGAGCTTCCCGTAAGCGAGAAATCTTCGCAATGTGTATTTACTGCACGCAGTGCAGCACAAAAGATATTACATGGTGAAGATGACCGGTTACTAGTTATTGTAGGGCCATGCTCGATTCATGATCCAGATGCAGCGCGTGAGTATGCGACACGATTAGCAAAGGTGCGCAATGAAGTTGCTGGTGATTTGATGATTATCATGCGTGTCTATTTTGAAAAACCACGCACTACAGTGGGCTGGAAAGGGCTAATCAATGACCCTAATTTGGATGATAGTTTTGAAATAAATCAAGGGTTGCGCGTTGCACGTAAATTACTACTCGATTTAAATGAATCAGGGATGCCTGCAGGTACCGAGTATTTAGATTTAATCAGCCCGCAATATGTTGCAGATTTGGTCAGTTGGGGTGCTATAGGTGCACGCACAACTGAAAGCCAAGTTCACCGTGAATTATCATCTGGCTTGTCGTGCCCTGTTGGATTTAAAAATGCTACTGATGGTGGTTTGCAAGTTGCTGTAGATGCAATCGGCTCAGCAATGAATCCACACCACTTTTTGTCAGTCACTAAAGAAGGCAAGTCTGCAATTTTTTCTACTGCAGGCAATAAGGATTGCCACATTATTTTGCGTGGTGGGAGCGATCAACCTAACTATAGTCCAGAAAGTATTAATGAAGCTTCCGCTCTACTTGAAAAGTCCGGTTTAGCGCCACGTATCATGGTAGATCTCAGTCACGCTAATAGTTTGAAGCAGCATGAAAAACAAATTGAAGTGGGTGATTCAATCTCGCAACAGTTAGGTGCAGGTGATATGAGAATCTTTGGTTTAATGATCGAAAGTCATTTGGTAGCGGGTCGTCAAAACGCAAAGCCAGGGCAACAGCTTGTTTATGGCCAGAGTATTACTGACGCGTGTTTAGGTTGGGAAGATACCGAAACGCTACTGCACACGCTTGCCAATGCAGTGCGTGAACGACGTCATTGCAAGTCCGAAGCAAGCGCGGCCTAACTCCTTTAGATTAAAACTTATGTTGGAAATACGCCGTCTTTCTAGTCAAGACGCAGATTTCTCTGCGCACTTTAATAAATTGCTGCAACAAAATCAGTCGGCAGAAAATGATGTACGCCAAACAGTTGAAGCAATTATTAAAGATATTAAAGAAAATGGCGACCAAGCGTTATTAACATATACGAAAAAATTTGATCAAGTTGATGTTTCGCAAGCATCTGAGCTAGAGATTTCTCAATCTCAGCTGCAAGAGTATTTAGAGCAAATTTCAGCGGAACAGCGCAACGCTTTAAAGGTTGCGGCGGGTCGCATACGTGATTATGCAGAAAAGCAGAGTCTTAAGTCTTGGTCTTCAAAAGATGAAGATGGTAATGAGCTAGGGCAGGTTGTAACGGCTTTAGAAAAAGTGGGTGTCTATGTGCCTGGAGGTAAAGCAGCCTACCCATCTTCAGTACTGATGAACGTCATTCCTGCAAAAGTGGCAGGTGTGGATTCCATTATTATGGTCGTCCCTACACCGAATGGTGAGATTAACAATATGGTGATGGCTGCGGCATCGATTGCGGGTGTGGATCGTGTATTTACTATTGGGGGCGCTCAGGCTGTGGCCGCACTTGCCTATGGTACAGATACAATTCCACAGGTTGATAAAATTGTTGGTCCAGGCAATGCCTATGTTGCGAGTGCTAAACAACAAGTTTTCGGTCAAGTGGGTATAGATATGATTGCCGGACCTTCGGAAATTCTGGTTATTTGTGATGACAGTGCTAATCCCGAGTGGGTAGCTATGGATTTATTTTCCCAAGCAGAACATGATGAAAATGCGCGATCGATTTTAATTAGTACGCAGGCTGGTTTTTTTGATCAAGTTCAACAACATATGGAAAAGTTGTTAAATGATCTCGATCGTGTGCCAATAATTTCTGCTTCTATGAATACTTTTGGAGCGTTTATAAAAGTTAAAAATT
Organism: Gammaproteobacteria bacterium; assembly: GCA_050633765.1. Taxonomy (GTDB): domain Bacteria; phylum Pseudomonadota; class Gammaproteobacteria; order UBA4575; family UBA4575; genus JABDMD01. The sequence continues at coordinate 16,193 of JBOEHC010000050.1, read as the reverse complement.
TAGATGAGGCGACTGATCTTTCAAATCAAATTGCACCAGAGCATTTAGAGCTATGTGTTGCAAAACCAGAGCAACTTTTGAAAAAAATTCACAATGCAGGCGCAGTTTTCTTGGGTCATTTTACTCCCGAAGTGTTTGGCGATTATTGTGCAGGTTCTAATCACGTGCTGCCTACGGCGGGCACTGCTAGATTCTCATCACCACTTGGGGTGTATGATTTTCAAAAACGTACCAGTGTGGTGAATTGTTCTGCTGCGGGAGCAAAAAAATTAAGTAAAGTGGCTTCAGTGTTAGCGCATAGCGAAGGTCTTACTGCCCATGCTCGTTCAGCCGAGTATCGCGGCAAGTAATTAAGACAATAATATTCTATTGTGAGTATCACCCCAGAAAAATTATTACGTGAGGAGCTTGCTTCAATGCAGGCTTATCATGTAGCCGACTCTTCAGGTCTAATTAAATTAGATGCGATGGAAAACCCTTATGCATTCCCTGAGTCTTTGCTTGATGCGTGGTTGACTGAAATAAAACAAGTAGCGTTAAACCGTTATCCGAATCCGCAAGCATCAGCGCTTAAAAAAACATTTCAAAAAGCATTTTCTCTTTCCACAAAGCTTGAACTAATGTTTGGTAATGGCTCTGATGAGCTAATCCAATTGTTGATAATGGCGATTGCAAAACCTAATGCGAGAATTCTTACGGTAACGCCAACTTTCTCAATGTATAAACTAATTGCTGAATACGTTGGTGTTGATGTGTTGGAAGTGCCATTGCAGCAAGATAGTTTTGCTTTGCAAATGGATCTTTTGGTAGAGGAAATTAAGACTCATAAACCTGCAATCATTTTTCTAGCTTGTCCAAATAATCCTACCGGTACACTTTGGCCACAAGATCAAGTTGAAGAAATTATTAAACATGCAACGGGTATTGTGGTGATTGATGAGGCCTATACACCATTTGCTGCGTATTCAATGATGTCTTTGGTAGAGCGTTATCCTCATGCATTAATGATGCGCACGGTTTCTAAAATGGGTTTGGCAGGATTACGATTAGGGTGGATGTTAGGCCATGAGCAGTGGATAAATGAATTAAACAAAATGCGCTTGCCATATAATATCAATGCTTTGACGCAAGTGAGCGCAGATTTTGCATTGCAAAATATTACCGTGTTTGAGCAACAAGCAGAACGAATTTGTCAGCAACGTGACGTATTATTCAATGCATTGCAAGCTATAGAGAAAATTAAAGTATTCCCTAGTGAAGCCAATTTTATTTTGTTTAAAGTGTTAAGTGGAAATGCAAATGATGTATACCAACGTCTGTTAGATAATAAAATCATTATCAAAAATGTTTCTAGTGGTAGCGCAGACAATAATTTATTAGAAAATTGCTTGCGGGTTACGGTGGGAACGGCAGATGAAAATCTGACTTTTTTAAAAGCATTAGAATTATCTTTAACTTAAATTCAAATTAAGTCAGAACTTGTTCAACGATAAATTGGGCGTTGAGTTATTTTCGCGGTAACTTCAAATTTTTTGCCTCGACGTAAACCGCTAACAGTTACTTCGGTTTTAGGTCTACTGCTAGCAATTTCATTTTGGATCGTTTTCGCATTGCGAATAGCTTTATCATCATATTTTAAAATTATGTCTCCAGGTCGTATGCCAGCTTTATAAGCAGGGCTTTGGCGGACAACGCCTGCAACTAGCACTCCAGTGCGGTCCTTGAGTCCGAAAGACTCTGCAAGTTGTGGAGATAAATTTTGAAATTCTAGCCCTAGCCAGCCACGTATCACGCGGCCATGTTCGATGATTTGAGACATTACATCGCTAGCTAAACCGATAGGGATGGCAAAGCCTATACCTTGTGAGCCACCAGATTTAGAAAAAATAGCTGTGTTGATGCCGACCAGTTCGCCATACGCATTTATTAATGCGCCTCCTGAATTACCAGGATTGATAGCAGCATCGGTCTGAATAAAGTTTTCAAATGTATTGATGCCGAGCCGATCTCTTCCCGTTGCACTAATGATTCCTTGAGTGACCGTTTGGCCAAATCCAAATGGATTACCAATTGCTAGTACTACATCGCCAACTTCTAATTGGGTGGTGTCACTGATAACCATGCCAGGTAAATTCTCTACTGCAATGGTGAGTACTGCTAAATCTGTTTCTGGGTCAGCACCAAGCACGTTTGCAGAAACGGTATGGCCATCCGCTAAAAATACTTTTATTTCATCTGCATTTTCAATGACGTGATAATTAGTAAGTATGTATCCTTGTGCGCTCATGATTACACCAGATCCCAAACTGGTTTGTGTGCGTTCACGTGATCGTTTCAAGTTGCCAAAAAATCGACGGAAAGTGGGGTTATCAAAAAGTGGGCTAGACTTAGTGGCAACTTGTTTGGTGGTGTAGATATTTACTACTGCTGGGCTAGCACGACGTACAGCTTGTGCATAGGAAACTGGCCCAGTGCCAAGATTGGTGGGTCGGTCAGAATTGTCTTGCAAAAATTCAACAACTGGTCGCTTGTCGATAATGTAATCGGGCAAGAAAATCAGTAATAGTACAGCGGCAAGTACGCCGACAGCAGCAGCTTGGGATACGAATAGCAATAGCTTGCGAATCTTCATAACTACGCTACCCTAGTCATTATTAGTAATTGTTTAGTGTGCATTATGGCATCGTTAGAAAAACTCACAGAATACATAAATACTTTTTTACAGGTTGATCGCTTTAAAGATTACTGTCCAAATGGATTGCAAGTTGAAGGTAATAGTGAGGTATGTAGTGTAGTCACTGGGGTGACTGCAAGCCAAGCTTTAATTGATATAGCTTGTGAAAAAAAAGCAGATGCAATTTTAGTTCATCATGGACTATTTTGGAGAAATGATGACGCGTGTATTGTCGGTATTAAACGTAAGCGTATTGCAGCACTTTTGCAAAATAACATCAGTTTATTAGCCTATCATTTGCCCTTAGATATGCACCCAGAAATTGGCAATAATGTGCAGCTTGCGAAGTTATTGGATATTCACATAGATGGTGAATTACGTAGTAATCCGAGCACTGTATGTGGCAGTTATGGACGTTTGAGTTCTCCGGCGGATGCTGAGATATTTAAAAATATTGTAGATTCAGCACTAAATAGAGAATGTACTCATATCTATGCTGGGGAATCCAATATAACCACTATTGGTTGGTGTACCGGTGCAGGACAAGGCTTTATTGATGTGGCTGTAGAACAGAATTTAGACGCCTATCTTAGTGGTGAAATTTCTGAATCAACGACTCATCTTGCGCGTGAGGCTGGAATACACTATTTTGCAGCGGGTCATCATGCAACCGAGCGCTATGGAGTGCAGGCGCTTGCTGAACATTTAGCTAAACAATTTGGGATAGAGCACGAATTTGTAGATGTGGATAACCCCGCGTAATTAAAGCAATTTTTTAACTTCTACTTGACGAAAATCAGTTCTTGCGCCATCCTACGCGTCTTTCGTGGGCAAGATTTACAAGTAAAAACTGCACACATTTCTTATTTAAAAAAAATCGTTATTTCATCATTTAAATTAAACTAAATCATAGTACTTCGTTGAGACAAAGCGAGGAGAGTTAGTACATGGCAAAAGACAATATAGATCACGGTCGTCGTAAAGCACTTACTGTTGGTACTGCTGTAGTTGGTGGTATCGGTTCAGTTGCGGCACTTGTACCTTTCGTATCAAGCATGAACCCTAGCGCAAGCGCGTTAGCTGCGGGTGCACCGGTTGAAGTTGATGTAAGTAAAATGGAACCGGGACAACAAATTCAAGAAATTTGGCGCCGCAAACCTGTTTGGATTATTCGCCGCACTCCAGAAATGATTAGTACCTTAAGTAAACTAACGGAAAAACTTCGCGATCCAAATTCAGAAGTAGTATCTCAACAGCCTGCCTTTGCTCAAAATGAAATTCGGTCTATTAATGATGAATATTTAGTACTAATTGGTATTTGTACGCATCTGGGTTGTTCGCCTGAGTTCAAACCTGTTCCTGGTGAAGTCGGTGCAACATGGCTCGGTGGATTTTATTGTGCTTGTCATGGTTCGCGTTTCGACCTTGCTGGACGTGTATATAAAAATGTACCTGCTAATAAAAATTTAGAAGTTCCTCCTTATCATTTCATCAGTGAGAATAGAATTCTCATTGGTCTAACTGAAGACGAGGCCAAAGCATGAGTGAACAATCAACAGGTTTATTGGGTTGGATAGATGCCCGTTTCCCTCTCAGCAAAATGATGAGAGAACATCTATCTGAATATTACGCACCAAAAAACTTTAACTTTTGGTATTTCTTTGGCTCTTTAGCGCTACTCGTTTTAGTTATCCAAATTTTAAGTGGCATTTTCTTAACCATGCATTACAAACCAGATGCTGCTTTAGCGTTTGCATCGGTTGAACACATTATGCGCGATGTGAATTGGGGGTGGTTAATACGCTACATGCATTCAACAGGTGCATCGTTCTTCTTTATAGTTGTGTACTTGCATATGTTCCGTGGTTTGATGTATGGATCGTTCAAGAATCCGCGTGAATTGATTTGGATATTTGGCATGCTTATATATGTCGCGTTAATGGCCGAAGCGTTCATGGGTTATTTGTTACCTTGGGGCAACATGTCTTATTGGGGTGCGCAAGTAATCATTAACTTGTTTAACACCATCCCATTTGTTGGTGAGTATATTTCAACATGGATTCGTGGTGACTTTGTGATCTCTGACGCCACCTTAAATCGATTCTTCTCTTTGCATGTCATTGCAGTGCCACTTGCATTGCTAGGCTTAATTGTTGGCCACATATTAGCGCTACACGAAGTAGGCTCTAATAACCCAGATGGCGTTGAAATTAAAAAGACTAAAGGCGCTGACGGTATTCCATTAGATGGTATTCCGTTTCATCCTTACTACACTGTTAAAGATATTCTAGGCTCGGTTGTATTCTTGGCGATCTTTGCATTTGTGATTTTCTTCATGCCAGAAATGAATGGATATTTCTTAGAGCATGCGAACTTTGATCCTGCCAATGCATTAAATACTCCAGATCATATTGCGCCAATTTGGTATTTCACGCCGTTCTATACCGTGTTGCGTGCTATACCTGATCCATTCTTGGGCTTCATGATGATGGCAATGGCGATCGTTGTGTTGTTTTTATTGCCATGGATAGATCGCAACCCGATCAAATCTATTCGCTATAGAAGTACCTTGTTTAAGATCAATCTAATTATTTTTGTAATTACATTTATAATTTTGGGTTACTTAGGTCTTAAGCCTGTAACAGATTTATATTCACAGTTAGCATTACGCTTTACTGAGTTGTATTTCTTATTCTTCTTTGTGTTGTGGGCGTATAGCAAACCACGATCAAGTGGCTTTTGGATCGGCAGTTTTATTGTACTGTTGGCTGGGGTGATCGCTTATGACTTTGGATTTAATTCATCTGAACAGCCAGATTTAATATGGAAAACATTAGCGATACCTGCAGCATATTTGTTTATTGCTTTGCTATTGCCTAAGTTCACAAATTGGGATGCAGAAAAGCAAGTACCAGAGCGAGTAACTTCATGAAGATACTAAACAAAATTTTTATTTTATTCGTTTTATCAATATTAGCGATGAGCTCTGCCTGGAGTGCAGGTGGAGGGCAAGAGTTTGATGTTGGTCATGTCAATATAGAGCTCAATAACAAAGCTTCTTTGCAGCGCGGCGCTAAATATTTTGTTAATTACTGTTTGAGTTGTCATCCTGCTCAACATAGTCGATACAAAAGAGTAGCCGATGATCTGGGTATTCGTGAAGAGCTTATGGTTGGTAATATGATTTTTACTGGCCAGAAATTTGGTGAGTTAATGACGGTTGCCATGAAACGTGAAGATGCGCAGAAATGGTTTCTTGGAGTTGATCCACCTGATTTAAGCACGCATGTACGTGCTATCGGGCCACAAGCGGTGTATGAATTTCTTAAAACATACTATGTAGATGACCATCGTCCATTTGGTGTGAATAATCTTTACTTGCCAAATACAGCTATGCCTCATGTATTAGCTGGCTTGCAAGGCACGCAGCGTGCTGAGTTTCATGTTGAGCCTAGTTCTGATGGTGTTGAACACAAAGTGTTTGATAAGTTTGAAGTGATTCAAAAGGGCACGCTTAGTGCGCAAGAATATGAGCAAGTGGTAACAGATATTGTCAACTTTTTAGCCTATCTTAGTGAGCCTGCGCAGTTAATTCGTAAAGGGATAGGGGTAAAAGTGCTTTTCTTCCTGGGTATATTAGGAATACTTGCGTACTTCTTGAAAAGAAATTATTGGCAAGACATACATTAAGTAGCTTGCTGACCTATAACGATTTACAACCAATATAATTAAAAAGAGACACTCATGGCTTTAGTAGCAAACCGACGTTCGGGAATGACCTTATTTTCAGACCCGCATTGTGCGCAGAGCCATAGAACTCGCATTGTGTTGGCAGAAAAAGACATAACCGTTGATGTGGTTCATATCGACCCTCACAACAAGCCTGAAGACTTGCTTGATGTTAATCCATACAACTCAGTACCAACCCTAATTGATCGGGAACTGGTGCTATACGATGCGCGTGTGATTATGGAATATCTTGATGAGCGTTTTCCTCATCCACCACTGATGCCTGTAGATCCAGTATCTCGTTCTAAGTCGCGTTTAGCGTTATTTCATATTGAAAAAGATTGGTATGCGCCTTTGAATGAAATTAACTCTAGTGATGTTAGTGTGGCAGATGCGGCAAAGAAAGCGTTACAAGAAAGTATTCTTTCTACAGTAGAAGTTTTCAGTGTTAAACCATACTTTCTTAGTGATGAATTCAGCTTAGTAGATTGCAGTATTGCACCTATTTTGTGGAGATTGCCGTATTTTGGTATCAAGTTAGGCGCGACGGCCAAACCAATTATGCAATATGCAGAACGCGTATTTGATCGACCTTCATTTAGAAGCAGCTTGTCTGAAGAAGAAGTCGAAATGTGGCCAGGTTGATAGGTAAGGCTAATAGAATACTTGAATCTAATTTCTACTAAGTAGTCTTCCAAGTTATACTAGTCAGTATACTTATCTGTAAATTAATTACTGCCTATGACCTCAAGTCGTCCCTATTTACTACGAGCAATGTACGAGTGGATCGTAGCCAATGGGATGGCGCCCTATATTTTAGTTGATACTAAAAACGACCAAGTCGTTATCCCGCGTCAATTTGAAGAAGATGGGAAAATTGTTCTCAATCTTGGGCCAACGGCTGTGCAATCTCTTGATCTTGGTCTTGAGGTAGTGAGTTTTGATGCGAGATTTGATGGCAACGCAATGGATGTATTGGTACCGATTCAGTACATACTCGCTATTTATGCGCGTGAAAATGGTCAAGGAATGATGTTTGCAGATGAAGATTTGTTGCCACCCGGCGATGACTCTCAAGATGTTGGAATAAAGCAAAAATCACCTCATTTACGTGTAGTTAAGTAAACTGCACTGTCTTTTATCAGCGTAGTTCGTAAAACAATAAATAATAATGCTAACTGTTTTACAAGACGATATTACAACGTTAAAAATCGATGCGATTGTGAACGCTGCAAATAATAGTTTGTTAGGTGGTGGTGGAGTAGATGGTGCCATCCATAAAGCTGCAGGGCCTAAACTTCTTGAATTTAATAAAACACTAGAGGGTTGTGCGACTGGCGAGGTAAAACTATCACCTGGTTTTGAGCTGCCTGCAAAATGGGTTATTAATACAGTGGGCCCAGTTTGGCAAGGTGGTGACGCTCAAGAGCCTGAGTTATTAGCAAGGTGTTATCAGCAAAGCTTTGAGCTTGCGCTCGAGAATCAAATTAGAACGATTGCTTTCCCGGCGATCAGTACTGGAGTCTATGGTTATCCCAAACAAGCTGCTGCAGTGATTGCGGTTCAACAGTTAAAAAATTATGCGAGTAAGTTTGAGGAAGTGATAGCTTGTTGCTTTAGTGAAGTGGATGTTGAAATCTATGAGCGTTTATTAGGTTCCGGTATACAAGCCGCATAAAGAACTAGTCAATGTAGGATTGTTTGTATAGGTAGTTAGTTAGTTTTGACTATGCGTGGGTTTTCGATACTGATTTGAGGATTTGATCTCGTATTTCTTCAACTTTACCAATTCCATTCACCTTAATAAATTGTGGTGCATTTATATCGCCACTAGTTGCCCAGTTAGAATAATATTCAATAAGCGGCTGGGTTTGTAAATGATAAACATTTAAACGCTCGCGAACAGTATCCTCTTTATCATCTTTGCGCTGGATTAGCGTGTCATCCGTTATATCATCGTGGTTTTCGTGTTTTGGAGGGTTGTATTCAATATGATACGTACGTCCAGAGGCAGAATGTATACGACGTCCACTTATTCGCCGAATGATCTCATCATCATCGACATAAATTTCTACTACAAAATCGATGTGAATGTCTTGTATTTTTAAACTTTCGGCTTGAGTGATGGTTCGTGGGAAGCCATCAAATAAATATCCGTTGCTGCAATCATCTTGCGATATTCGTTCTTTAACGAGGCCGAGGATAATTTCATCAGAAACAAGCCCGCCCGCCTCCATAACCTTTTGTGCTTGTAAGCCGAGAGGGGCGCCATCTGCAATGGCAGCGCGGAGCATATTGCCAGTGGAAATTTGCGGAATATTGAATTTTTCCGCAATGTATTTTGCCTGGGTGCCTTTTCCTGCCCCTGGGCCGCCTAGTAATATAATACGCAATGTCTTGCTCCCTAATTAAGCATAATTCAGTGAAGATATTATCGGCTTCATTTAAATATTATTGAGATATAGCAGGAATAAAAATGCCAAATTAAAGTAACGGTATTTAAATTGGATTAAATGGTATGTTCGTTGTAGTAATTGTAAGGACGTATTTAAAAATATATTTTGCTAAGCGCCAATTATAATTAAATGGATTGGAATGTATAGTTTTGGATCAGCTATGAAAAATACAGATGTGTTAATTGTATTCTTTGGAATTTTAGGGTTGTTATGTTTAATACTTCCAAAACTTATCCATGTTTTGTATTCAGAAATTATCAATTTGGGATCTGGTTCTGCAGATATTGTGGGAGGTAATGAGGCCTCTTCAACGCGACTTAATTCAATTCGGATATTGGGCATTGGAATATTGCTTGTGTTAGCCACCGTGTATTATTTTTGATGATTATTTGCGGACAAAATGGACATAATCTAGAGAGTGAGTAATTTTTAGATAGCTAAGAATAAAATGAAACCATTAACTCCAAAATATGTTTCAAAAGGAACGTCTAGGTACAGCATTATGGGCACTGAAAATTGATCTAGCAGATTTTTATATGCATGTAGGCATCGAAAAAAAGAATGGTTGCTTTAAGAAGGTACGATTTACGCCTACTGACCCAGAAGAATTTACTGCTAGAGTGAAAGAAATTATCAAATGACCGCTAACGACCCAAAGCGGACATTGAAAGTTCTCTGCAAATCTTGTGATACCTGTAAAAATGTACAGTATTAATTGTTATGTCTTAAATATATTCAGGTGAGAAATGGAAACCAAAAATATTCTTAATTTTGTTAAATTCGATCCTAGTGATACTCCAAAAACAAAGTTTGGTGTCAACCAGATTGGGTGGAAACACTTCAATGGCCTATTAGTACAGAGTTGAAAGGACCGATGAGGTTTATTGCTCAAATAGAAGTTGGTGATGTTTTTCCAGATCACAAAGGGAAAGTAGCCTATATATTTATGACTGAAGACGATGACGAATATATAGATGGTACGTGGGAACCTGATGGTGGTGAAAACGCAGTTATTATCCAACTATCTGGAGAATATTCGTCCTCCATTCAAACTCTTGATTCTGGGCCATCGCGAGAAGAGTTCGGTGTTGAAGTTGTAGTAACTGAGATTGAAGAGGACGATTTAGGAGGTTCGCGTATAGGTGGTATGCCGGAGTTTATGCAAGGTGAAGAATATCCAGAACCAAAAGAAAATTGGAAATTCTTGGCCCAGCTAGATTCATGCTCACTTCCTTTTGAGATTAACTTTGGTGATGCTGGCATTGCGTATGTATTTCTAAATAAATCTGCAACAAAAGGTAAGTTTTTGTGGCAATGTGGCTAAAACATAATAAGTTGCTGCACTCTACATTTATACAAAAACACTTTCCTTAGTATGCGCTAGTGAAGTCGAACGTTATGTCCGCTATTGCCGTAAGCGGACATTTTAAAAAAGAATTTAATCAGCACAAGTCATCCATGATTTGACTCTTATGCGTGCATCCATGCACTTANNGAGCCGAAAGCAGTCATTTGCTGAAAAAAATTTATTTGGATGCATCATCCTTGATGCTACCTATTCTCGTACTACCATGTGCTCGCTAATTGGCTGTAAGTGGTCATTGTAAACTTCTAATAAGAACTTCCAATATTTGCATGATTCTAGATTGCCTTTCTCTAATCTGAACGCGTCATCCAAGACGCGACTCATATTCGCACGTCCTTGTGCTCACGTCTCTGTGTTTATTATGGAAGTGTTTTTCCAGGATTAAGGATATTGTTTGGATCAAACTGTTGTTTAAGTTTTTGCATCAAGGCTAAAGTGGTAGGGTCAATTTCTTGGCTAACATAATCACGCTTTGCAATGCCCACTCCATGTTCGCCAGAAAGGGTGCCGCCAAGTTTTAAAACTAGCTCAAATACTTCATTTAGGCAGTGCTTTGCTGCCGCTTCTTGTTTAGCGGCATCGTACAAAAGGTTTACATGTAAATTCCCATTGCCGGCGTGACCAAAATTGAATATAGGGATTTCATATTTGTTACTTAATTTTTGCAGCGCAGTTAACAAGGTGGGAAGTTGAGTGACCGGTACAACAACATCCTCGTTAATTTTGTTTGGTGCATAACTACGAAGTGCAGGAGAGAGTGCCTTACGAGCTGCCCAAAGTTCTTGTTTCTGTTGTTCGTCAGCTGCAGTTTGGATATTCACACAACCTGCAATATTGGCAGCATTCAAAACAGCCTGTGTACTGGTTTGGATGTTTTCATTCAACCCGTCTACTTCTATCATTAACAAAGCTTGTGCATCTTTATCTACATCAAGGTTAGAATTTTTAAGGATCAAATTTAATGAGCCTGAATCAATAAATTCTAATGCGTAAGGTAATGCACTTTGTGCGAGTATGTTTACCACTGCATCAATCGCTGTATTTGAATCTTTATATGCCGCACGGATGGTATTGATGTTCTCGGGTTTGGGGCTTAGCTTTAATCTTGCTTCAGTAATGATACCTAAGATGCCTTCACTACCAATGAGCAAACGAGTAAGGTCTAATCCCACAACACCTTTAGTGGTAGCGCTACCTGTGTGAATGGTTTCACCAGATCCGGTGATGGCCGTCAGGCCTAATGTGTTTTCTCTGCAAGTGCCATATTTCACTGCACGTGGCCCGGCTGCGTTACAGGCCAGGTTGCCACCTATGCTGCAATACTCTGCGCTACTTGGGTCGGGTGGCCAAAATAAATTTTGTTTAGCGGCTTGCTTTTGAACGTCTGCGTTGAGTACACCTGGTTCAACGCGAATGTTTCTGTTTTTATAATCAAATTCTAAAATTTGATTCATACGTTCGGTGGATAACACTGCGCCAGCTTGTATTGGAATGGCCGCACCTGTCGTGCCTGTGCCTCGTCCACGAGTGGTTAAAGGTAGTTTATATTCATTGCAAATTTTTATGCTACGTTGAATTTGCTCGTGTTGTTGGGGGAGTAATACTACATCTGGGCAAGCATGTTGCTTGCTGTTGTCGTAGCCATAGGCCCAGCAATCTCCTGGCTCAGTAAGCACGGCATCACTTCCACAAGCCTCAATAAACTTGTTAATAATGGATGAGTCTAAAGACACGTATTGAAATATTTTTGGTAGCTGCTAGTCAAGTAAGTGTTGGTCAATTAAATCGCAAATACAATGTAGAACTAAAAGGTGAACTTCTTGGATGCGTGCGGTGGAATTACTGGGCACACGAATTTCAATGTCGCCATCTTTTAGAGCAGCAGGTAATTTTCCTCCGCCATTTCCAGATAGTGCGATTATTGTCATACTTTTTTCGTGCGCAGCTTGGATGGCGGTTAAAATATTTGCAGAATTTCCACTGGTGGTAATTGCAACGAGTATATCTTTTTCATTACCTAGTGCGAGAATTTGTCTGGAAAAAATATTCTCATATGCATAATCATTAGCAATAGAAGTAAGTGTGGAGCTATCAGTTGTTAAAGCCATAGCAGCTAGGCCCTCTCGGTCACGTTCGAAGCGATTAAGTAACTCAGAAGAGAGGTGTTGCGAGTCTGCAGCAGAACCACCATTGCCACAGGTAAGTATTTTTCCTTGATTAGCAAAGCATTGAATCATAGCTTCAGCTGCACGAGCTATAGCAGATTTAATGTCGTTTAAACTGGCTTGTTTGGTGGCAATGCTAGCTTGAAATAGCTCTTCGATTCTGGTTTCTTGTTTGCTCATAATTTTAGAAGCCTGTAAACGCGTTGCTTATCCAATTCGGTTTTAAAGATGCATCAAACCCTATCACATCAAAGCGTATAGGTAGATCAGTTTGATGGGTAGAAATATAGTGATTGGCTGCGGAAATGAGTTTTTGTATTTTCTGCTGATCGACGCTTTCCAAAGCCGAGCCATAATCGCTTGATGCCCTATAGCGTACTTCGACAAATACTAAATCTTCTTTGTCTTGCATCACTAAATCAATTTCACCGGTTCGGCAGCGGTAATTTTTTTCTACTAACTTAAGGCCTTTTTTTTGCAGAAATTGACATGCTTTGTCTTCTGCTATTTTGCCTTGAGTTGTTGTTTTCATTAATTAGTAATTAGTTCTGTAGAATAGTCTGGAGTTGCTCCTAATGATTCAGGGCGACCTTTTTTAAATTCTGCCCAAACTAGTTCGCGATAAATTCTATTATGTGTATCGACGCTTAATTTACCTGTTGTGCCTTGGTAGCGGTCAAAGTTATTCGCGGCAAGGCGTTGCAAATGAGGAATGATTTGGTAGGCATCGATTCCTAAGGCTGCAAACCGAGGCAGTCTAGCTGAGCTGCTAGCAGATTGCAGATCTAAGGAGTCGCGTAGTAATTCTACTGAGGGGTCAGAAGATAAAAGCCAAGGCATATCGCAATACCTTATGCCGTTAATATCTTGGTCTGCTGAAATATTTTCATTACCAGAGAAGACATGAGAAGTTGCATAGACGGGTAGATCAGATGCGAAGTGAAAACTAAGTTGTGGACGAATAAGTCTTGCTTGTTGTGGTGATGCAGCAATGAAAATAAAATCTGCATCTTGTCGGCGTCGTGGTTCAAATTCTACTTCTGCTTTAACGATAGACTGAACTGTACGTTTGCGTTGCTCACTCTGGTTTAATTGTAATAAGCTTTTTATGGCAACTGAGTAATCAGAATTTTGTGGTAAATAACGTTCTGCTTGGATTACAGAGCCGCCTAACTCGTGGAATCGTTGAGTGAAAGCTGATAATAAACGCATTCCCCATTCGCCTTCAGGAACAAGTACTAATGCAGCACCTTTGTTTTCAAACGCCGCGCGTTCTGCAACTTGTTTGGCTTCATCTTCTGGTAGCAAGCCGAACTGATATAGATTTTGAGTGCCATTAAGTCCGTTATCCGAATAATTTAAGGACAAAGTAGGGACTGGTAAGGTGCCTTGGTTTGCTAACGTGCGTACAGTATCTTTTTGGAAAGGGCCAATTATAAAATCAGCACCTTCAGAAATTGCGCGTTGGTAATAGCTAAGTGCTGAGCTAGGGTTGTCGCCTGTATCGTATACCACGAGTTCGGGAGCAGGATTAAAGGCTTCTCCAAATTCGCGAGCAGTTGTAATGCCTGCGTAAACCGCTTCAGCTACTTTGCTATAACGACCGGTTAATGGTAATAATAAGGCTATTTTATTAGGTGCGATATGGAAAGAGGCGTAATCACTGGTGATGGAATTAATAATGTGATTAGGGATTCTGTGTTGCGGGTAGTTGGCACGCCATTGTTGAATTTCACTGTCCAGTGATGGTTGATTTTCATGCGGACGTTTTTGAATGGCTACTAGACTTAGCCATGCCGCAAGCTCTGGATTATTGTTATTGGCCGACCAGGAATTAAGTTCGGCATTATTTGTATTGAGTAAGGTCTGCCAAATTAATTCATTATTTTTCTTAAGTTGATTTGGTTTGCGTAATAGTTGATTTAATGTAATCCGCGTTTCGATGGAGCGCTTCATTTCACCAGCACTTTTTAGCGCTTTAGCGCGCACAGCGAGTAAATGAGGATTATATTTTTCCGAAACATTAATTAATTTTTCAGGTGCAGTATCTAGTGCAACTTGAGCTTGTCCATTTAGCAATGCTAGCTCTGCTGAGGCAACACGTTTTCTAACCAATAAATCACTGCTAAGGATGCTTTCATCAATTGCACTGAGATATTGTTGGGCTTGTAGCTTAGTTTCAGGTTGCAATACAGCTTCTGCTGCTCTAATTTGTAATGCTTGCTTTTGAGGAGAAGATCGAGTTTCGGCTTCAGCCCAAAAAATGGCTGCGGCTTCTTGGTATTTTCCAGCATTAAGCAGTTTTTCTGCGCGCCGAGTTTCTGAGCTGCTACCAGACTCAAATACTTTGCCGGTATCTAATGGGAAATCTGCACAACTCCATAGCATGCACGTAGCGAATAGGGTGCAGATTAAGAGCGTTTGCTTTTGAATAAAAATGTATTTTGTATGGGGTTTAAGCATCGTATGTATTTAGAATAATTCTCTAGTTAATATTTGGTTTAGGTCTAATGAGTGATTTTGGTACCTTATATATCATCGCTACACCTATCGGCAATCTTGCAGATATTACACTACGTGCTTTAGATATAATTAAGAATGTAGAAATTTTATATGCTGAAGATACTCGTGTAACGAAGCATCTGTTAGAACACTATGGTATTCAAGCTGCGTTACAGTCGCTACATGATTTTAATGAATCTAAAAAAATCTCCTCAGTAATCGATAAATTACAAGCCGGTGCGGATCTTGGCTTGGTCTCTGATGCGGGTACCCCATTAATCAGCGATCCGGGTTATAAGCTTGTATCGGCCGCTAAAGAGGCAGGTATCGATGTACGCTCTATTCCAGGTGCCAGTGCGCTGACTGCCGCATTATCGGTTGCAGGAATCCCTACCGATCGATTTATATTTGAAGGTTTTTTGCCAAAAAGTTCCTCAGAGCGGGTAAAACTGTTGAATACGATACGTTTTGAGACCAGAACGATTGTTTTTTACGAATCTGCACAACGGATACAGGCGAGCATACAAGACTGTATTAATGTGCTAGGTGGTGAGCGCAAGGCGGCGATATTGCGTGAGTTGACGAAACATTACGAACAGCACATTCATGCAGAGTTGACCCAAATTCAACAACAGCTAGATTCTCAATCAGAAAAAATTCGTGGTGAAATAGTATTGGTTTTACATGGCGATGTGTCATCTGAAGATGCCGAAAATTTTGAAAAAGCGAGGCAATTACTACTGGATTTACAGCAACACTTGCCACTCAAAGAAGCTGCTTCCATTGTTGCTAAGCATTCGGGTATCAGACGGAATCGGCTTTATTCTCTGGGTTTGGAGGGTAAGTGTCGAGATGAGTAAGAAATCAGATTATATAGCGTTGATTAATCTAAAATTAGACGTAACGAGTGTGCTATCTTCATAAGCGGAGTTAGCTAAGCAGTCGCCACCCCACTTATTTTAAGTGCCTAAAATAGTCATTTAAAATAAGTGGGGTGGAGGAAAGTCCGGGCTCTATGGGCAAGGTGCCAGGTAACGCCTGGAGGATGTGAATCCATGGAAAGTGCAACAGAAAGTAAACCGCCTAGATTTTATTATCTGGGTAAGGGTGAAAGGGTGCGGTAAGAGCGCACCGCGCAACTGGTAACAGTGGTGGCAAGGTAAACCCCACCTAGAGCAAGACCAAATAGGGGGGCGTGGAGCAATCCAACGCATGGCCCGTGCGGTCCCCGGGTAGGTTGCTTGAGGCTTGTGGTGACGCAAGTCCTAGATGAATGACTGTTCTCGACAGAACCCGGCTTA
>JBOEHC010000049.1:0-4776 GCA_050633765.1 Gammaproteobacteria bacterium | reverse complement strand
TGTGAATTAGCATTAACAACTGATTATAGAGTGATGGCTCATGGCGCACGAATAGGTTTGCCAGAAGTTAAGCTTGGTATTTTTCCTGGTTGGGGTGGAAGTGTGCGGTTGCCTAGATTGATTGGTGCGGATAATGCCTTGGAGTGGATATGTTCAGGTGATCAAAAGAAAGCGGATGAAGCGTTTAAATGCCACGCAGTGGATTCCATCGTTGAGCTAGAACAACTTAATGAAGCAGCCATGCATATCATCGAACAATGTTTAGCTGGCAAGCTTGACTACCAACAACGCAAACAAGAAAAACGCCAACCTCTACAGCTTAATCAATTAGAAAGCATCATGGCATTTGAATCCGCTAAAGCAGTGGTAGCGGCTAAGGCAGGGAGTCATTTCCCAGCACCAATAGCAGCCATAGAGACTGTACAACACCATGCAACGATGTTGCGTGACGAAGCGATGCAAGTTGAAGCGCGTGGTTTTGTCAAAATGGCTAAAACAAAAGTCGCACGTAATTTAGTTGGATTATTCTTAAATGATCAACGCATCAAAAAAGTCAGTCGTTCTTACATAAAGAAAGCTCAGCCAGTCAATCAAGCCGCCGTGTTAGGGGCAGGTATCATGGGAGGTGGTATCGCTTACCAATCTGCATGTAAAGATATTCCTATTATCATGAAAGATATCAAACAAGAAGCACTTGAGCTGGGTAAGAGAGAAGCAGGTGGATTACTGCTTAAACAAGTGAAGCGCGGGAAAATACAACCTGAAGATGTTACTGATACCTTAGCTAAAATTGATACTACATTAAGTTATGGAGATTTTGGCAATGCAGATTTAGTAGTTGAAGCCGTTATTGAAAACAAAAAGATTAAATCTTCTGTGTTAGCAGAAGTAGAGCAACAAGTTAAAGCGGGTTGCATACTCACCTCAAACACTTCAACGATTTCGATTACAGAGTTAGCAGAATCGTTACAACGTCCTGAACAATTTTGTGGTATGCACTTTTTTAATCCTGTTTACCGGATGCCATTAGTAGAAGTGATACGTGGAGAAAAATCCAGTGAGGCAGCTATCGCTACCACAGTGGCGTATGCAGAAGCCATGGGTAAGACACCCATCGTGGTAAATGATTGTGCAGGGTTTTTGGTGAATAGGGTGTTGTTTCCATATTTTGCAGGATTTGATGCCTTGGTGCGTGATGGTGTAGATATACAGCAGATCGACAAGGTGATGGAAAAATTTGGTTGGCCGATGGGTCCAGCTTATTTGCTAGATGTAGTAGGAATAGATACCGCGCATCATGCATCGGAAGTGATGGCAGAAGCATATCCAGATCGTATGGGTAAAGAGTTTAAATCTGCAACGGATGCACTATATGAAAGTGAGCGTTATGGACAAAAAAATAATGTTGGGTTTTATAAATATGAGCTAGATAAACGTGGAAAGCAGAAAAGAATTGCAGATGAAAATGTAATTAGCATTATAGAAACAATATGCATGGATCAAATTGACGTTTCTGATGAAGAAATAATTGACCGCATGATGATTCCAATGTGTATGGAAACCGTGCGTTGTGTTGAAGAGGGAGTGGTGGATCATCCGTTAGATGCAGATATGGGTTTGATTTTAGGAATTGCTTTCCCAACTTTTAGGGGTGGGGCATTGCGTTATATAGAAGAGATGGGGCTACAAGAATTTTGTGATCGAGCTGAAAAATATTCGCATGTCAGTCCAATCTACACACCTACAAAAGGTTTGCTAAGTATGGCAAAGAAGAAACAAACATTTTATCCAAGAGTTAGCCGCAAAAAAGATGAGTAGAATGATGAGGGTGCAATAGTGAGTATTCAGGCTCGCGACGCAGTAATTATTGATTGTGTTCGTACCCCTATGGGTAAATCTAAAAAAGGTATGTACCGCAACGTGCGTGCAGAAATGTTATCTGTTGCACTGGTCAATGCATTATTTGAGCGCAACCCAAATGTAGATCCATCTGAAGTAGAAGATGTAATTTGGGGTTGTGTCAACCAAACGCTAGAGCAAGGTTGGAATATCGCACGTTATATTTCTTTGATGACAAAAATTCCGCACAGTGCAGCTGCTCAAACAGTAAATCGTTTGTGTGGTTCTTCGATGCAATCTATTCACTCTGCCACGCAGGCTATTTATGCAAACTGTGGTGATGTATTTGTTATTGGCGGTGTGGAACATATGGGCCATGTAGGGATGACGCATGGTTGGGACTACAATCCTGCTTCAAGTAAGTACACTGCAAAAGCGTCTAACATGATGGGCCTAACAGCAGAGTTACTTGCTATGCAGCATGGCATTAGTCGCGAAGAACAAGATAAATTTGGCTTACGTTCGCACCAACGCGCCCATGCAGCGACGATAGAGGGTCGATTTAAGAATGAAATCATACCCATTGAAGGCCATGATGATAATGGGTTTAAGCAATTATGTGAGATTGACGAGGTGATACGTCCAGAAACTTCATTAGAAAAACTCGCGGCCTTGCGTCCAGTATTTAAACCTAATGGCGGTACAGTAACTGCTGGAACCTCTTCTGCTTTATCCGATGGTGCATCGGCAATGATCATGATGTCTGCTGAACGTGCTCAAGCTTTAAATCTACAACCCAAAGCAAAAGTGAGATCTATGGCTGTTGCTGGCGTAGATCCAGCTATTATGGGATACGGCCCTGTACCGGCATCACAAAAAGCATTAAAGCGTGCAGGTTTAAATATTGACGATATAGAATTTGCAGAACTGAATGAAGCTTTTGCAGCACAATCACTACCTGTACTTAAAGATTTAGGTTTACTCGATGTTATGGATGACAAAGTAAATCTGAATGGTGGTGCGATTGCATTGGGTCATCCACTTGGTTGTTCGGGTGCGCGTATAAGCACAACTTTGCTACATATTATGGAAGATAAAGACGCTGCGCTAGGCTTGGCAACCATGTGTATTGGCTTAGGGCAGGGTATTGCAACCGTTTTTGAAAGAATTTAAAAATTTTCTATAAAAATCACATCTTAGAGTTAACACTATAGCGGTTTGTGCTCTTTAGCTCTGTCGTTAAGCATAAAGAAATCGTCATAACTCCAAGCAAAATATAAGCTGATAATAATCTTGTATCTTATTTGTTACCTATAAATTATCCACATTGACCCAGAGTGATCGATTGCTCTAAGTTAGTTTGGTCTGGATAATATTCCGTTTTTTAAGCGCTGCTATTAATAGCGCAACTATCCACACTTAAGGCCATATAGCTTAAGGAATGAGCACCCCGAATGCGAAAAATCTCTATACCTCCTAGTGCGCGAAGCGTTATTAAAAAGTATTTAGCCTCCGCGGCTATATTTATCATGATTGGTGCTTTTCTTGTTTATGAAGAACCGACCATAGAAATCGCTTGGGTCACAGTAATTTTACTATTAACGATTTACCTGTTTGCATTTGAAGTGGTAGATGTAGATATTGCCGCTATAACTATCATGGTGGTGCTGGGTTTAACAAGTTTGCTTGCGCCTATTATGGGTCTGGAGCAGGGCTTGGTGGATACGGCACACTTGTTTGACGGTTTTTCGAGTAATGCAGTGATGTCGATCATTGCGGTAATGATTATTGGTGCTGGTTTAGATAAAACAGGTCTAATGAGCAAAGTGGCCAATTTTATTCTTAACATTGGCGGCACTTCTGAAAAACGCATTATTCCAATTATTTCCGGTACGGTTGCGTTTATTTCTTCTTTTATGCAAAACGTAGGTGCTGCTGCGTTATTTCTTCCTGTTGTGTCGCGAATTTCTTCGCGCGCAAAACTACCTATGTCGCGTTTGCTAATGCCAATGGGCTTTTGTGCCATATTGGGTGGCACGGTGACGATGATTGGTTCATCTCCGCTTATTCTATTAAATGATTTAATCCAGACTTCAAATGCTGCGCTGGATGCTGATCAGCAAATGCAAACCTGGAGATTGTTTTCTGTTACGCCGGTGGGAGTATCGCTGGTGATAACCGGTATTTTATATTTTGTGATTTTTGGGCGATTTGTTTTACCGGTTACAAAAACAGAAAGCTCTACTGAAAGTGGCGACACCATGAGTTATTTTCATGATGTGTATGGAGTGGANNTACGATCTCTATGAAGTAGTAGTTCCAGAAAATAGCGACATTATTGGCAAACAACTTGATGATTTTGAAGATAAATATCAGCTGCGCGTAATTGCAACTAAATTATCCGGTCATGCTACTCGTGTAGGCCCGGGTGCATTAGATCGAGATACGGGTTTGAGTGCGGGAATGGTGCTGGGCATCACCGCCGAGCCAGAATATTTGGATCACTTTGTTCAGAAATATAATTTAAAAAAGCGTCCTCAGTTGCGAACATTTGCTGAAGATCTTGCAAGTAACAAAGCAGGGATTGCCGAAATTGTAATTCCACCCGGCTCAAAATTAATTGGTCAAAGTGCGCGTGATGTGTGGATGCGCAAGACGTATGGCATTTCGATGATTACCATGCATAGAGACGGACATACTATGCGCGAAGTGGAAGATATTAGAAATATTCCTTTCCACTCGGGTGATACGTTGGTAGTGCACACCACATGGGAAGCATTAATACGTCTTGAGAAAGATAGTAATTTTGTTGTTATCACCAGTGAGTACCCACATGAAGAATTACGACCGAATAAAGTATTGTGGGCAGGTATTTTCTTTTCAATTGCGCTTGGCCTGGTTTTATTTACAGAAATTCGACTTTCCATAGCACTACTT
>JBOEHC010000048.1:0-7515 GCA_050633765.1 Gammaproteobacteria bacterium | reverse complement strand
AATTATTACTTACGGTACGATGGCTGCGCGTGCGGTGGTGCGAGATGTTGGGCGAGTATTGGGTCATCCTTATGGCTTTGTCGACCGCATTGCCAAACTCATTCCGTTTGAAGTGGGTATGACCTTAGAAAAAGCACTTAAAGCAGAACCAATGCTGAATGATCAGTATAACAATGAAGAAGATGTCCGAAGTGTGTTTGATATGGCGCTTACGCTTGAGGGATTGGCGAGGAATGCAGGCAAACATGCAGGAGGTGTAGTCATTGCGCCGACTGAACTTACAGCTTTTACTCCACTTTATTGTGAAGCAGGTGGTACCAACGTCGTAACTCAATTAGATAAAGACGACGTCGAAGCAATGGGCTTAGTGAAATTTGATTTCTTAGGCTTGCGAACGCTTACTATTATCGATAACACCATTCGCTTGGTAAATGATAAACAAAAACAACTGAACAAGCCGGCTATCGATATCGATGATTTGCCGCTAGATGATGCAGCAACCTATGAGACATTAAAGCGTCAACAAACTACAGCTGTATTTCAATTAGAGTCTAGCGGTATTAAAGACATTATTAAAAGACTACAACCCGATACATTCGGAGAGATTGTCGCGTTGGTTGCGTTATATCGTCCAGGTCCATTGCAATCGGGAATGGTGGATGACTTTATTTTACGAAAACACGGTGCGCGAGTAGATTATTTTCATCCTGATATTGAACACATCTTAAAAGAGACTTATGGAGTTATTCTCTATCAAGAGCAAGTAATGCAGATTGCGCAGATCTTGGCTGGTTACACTTTGGGTGGCGCTGATTTGTTGCGTCGTGCAATGGGTAAAAAGAAGCCTGAAGAGATGGCGAAACAACGCGAGATTTTTGTTACCGGTGCCGTGGATCGTGGTGTTGATCAAAAACTAGCTACACACATATTTGACTTAATGGAAAAGTTTGCTGGTTATGGGTTTAATAAATCACACTCAGTTGCCTATGCGTTATTAGCTTATCAAACGGCTTGGTTGAAGACACATTTCCCAGCAGAGTTCATGTCATCCGTGATGTCATCGGATCTTGATAATACAGACAAGGTTGTAAACTTGATTGATGAATGTCGAGGCATGGGTATTAAAGTATTGTCACCGAACATTAATAGCTCGAATTACAATTTTACGGTTCCTGAAGACAATATTGTGTTGTATGGCTTAGGTGCATTAAAAGGCGTTGGTCAAGCAGCGGTAGAGGAAATGGTAAATGAGCGGATTGAAAATGGCGAGTTCCAAGATCTTGATGACTTTTGCTTACGTTTAGGTTCGCAAAAAGTGAATCGACGTTGCATCGAGGCCTTGGTTAGGGCTGGCGCGATGGATTGTTTTGGTTATACACGTGCAAGCTTGTTCCAACACCTTGATAAATCTTTGCGTTTTGCTGAGCAACGACAGCGTGATGATGATACGGGCCAAAATGATATGTTTGGTCATGCTGAAGTAAGTATGAAGAGTAGTAAGGTGCAAGAAGTGCCGGAGTGGGAAGAGGAAAAGAAGTTACTTGGTGAACGCGAAACATTAGGTTTGTATTTAACCGGTCACCCTATTACACGTTATCGTGATGAACTAAGTAAAATAACCAGTAAAAATATTAAAGAGGTATTGGCGACGGGAAATGATTTAGGGCCACAGAAATCCTGGCAAGCGCGAGACGAATCTAAAACTATTTTAGTTGCTGGGCTTTTAGATCAAATTCGTTTGCGCAACAGCCCTAAGGGTCGTATTGCATTTTTAACCTTGGATGATAATACTGGACGTATTGATATCGCGGTGTTTGCAAAAGATTATGCTAAGTTTGACCATGTGTTGATTAAAGATGCGATTCTAATTATTAAAGGTAGTTTAGGGTGGGATGAATATACAGGTCGAGTGCGTGTTCGTACTGAGCATGTCTGGAGCTTTGATGAGTATCTCAAGCAATTTGGCGCCTTGTTGAATATAAAAATTAAGTCTGAGGGCGATTCGCTGTCATGGGTACAAGATTTGCAACAGCTGCTCTTGCCATTTAAAGACGGAAGTTGCTCGATTATGGTCGAATATCAAAATAATTCCGTAGAAACTAAGCTAAAATTTCCAGAAGACTGGAATATCTCCTTGGATGAAAAACTGTTGCAGCGTTTAAGTAAAGTCTCTGAGGTAATGAACACCAGCGTCGTATACAAGAAACAGAGTATTAATGCATAATTGCCTTTGTGAGCACAAATTCGTTACTTTATAAAATTTAGCATAGGCGCATAATTTTCATATGAATCCTGATTACCTTGATTTTGAACAACCGATTGTCGAGCTTGAGGCAAAAATTGATGAGCTACGATTGGTAGAAAGTGATAACGAATTTAATCTGAATGAAGAAATTTCTAAGTTGCAAGCCAAGTCACAGGGCTTGATCGAATCGATTTTTTCCAACCTAAATCCTTGGCAAGTTGCGCAGTTAGCTCGACACTCAAAGCGTCCTTATACATTAGATTATATCGAAAGGCTGTTTACTAATTTTTCTGAACTACATGGCGACCGTATGTATGCAGACGATGCAGCGATCGTTTCTGGCATTGCTAAATTTGAGGGCAATTCGGTAGCGATCATTGGTCATCAAAAAGGTCGTAATACCAAAGAAAATATCAAACGTAACTTTGGTATGCCGCGTCCTGAAGGTTATCGAAAAGCATTGCGAATTATGGAGATGGCTGAGCGTTTTAAGATGCCAATTTTTACGTTTATCGACACACCAGGGGCTTATCCAGGAATTGGTGCAGAAGAAAGAGGGCAAAGTCAGGCCATCGCGTTAAACTTGCAAAGAATGTCTTCTTTGCATGTGCCCATTATATGTACAGTGATAGGCGAGGGTGGATCGGGTGGTGCACTTGCCATTGGTGTGGGTGATTATTTGGCAATGCTTAGTTACAGTACTTACTCCGTTATATCGCCTGAGGGTTGTGCTTCTATTTTGTGGAAAGATGCAGCTAAAGCAGAAGATGCTGCCACGGCATTAGGTATTACTGCGCCTCGATTATTGGAGTTAGGGTTAATAGACGAGATTATCGCTGAGCCGCTAGGAGGTTCGCATAGAGATATTGAGACCACTTGCGAAAATGTTCGAGTTTCATTGGCTGCAACGTTGGATCGCTTAAAGTCACAAACTACTGAGCAGTTATTAGCGAATAGATTTCAGCGTCTTACATCGTATGGAGAATTTAAAGAATCAAGTTAAGAGAATTGATTCATGCATGTATGTCTTCAAAAATGTAATGTCATTATCTACATCTAAGCTGCAAAGCTTTTTCTCATCTTTTCAAAACATCGAAAAATTTTATATCGCTTATAGTGGCGGTCTTGATTCAACCGTATTGCTGCACGTTATGCATGAGGCAAACATGTCGATTCATGCAGTACATGTAAATCATCATTTGCAAGAAGATTGTGACGTCTGGCAGAAACATTGTGAAGAAGTATGTAAGCAAATAGCAGTGCCGTTTACAGTTAAACATGCGCAAATAACAAAGCTTGCACAAAAGAGCCTTGAGGACAGTGCTAGAGAGATCAGGTATCAGTTGTTAGAAGAAAATATAGATAAACATTCTGCAATGGTTACTGCGCACCACCAGGATGATGTAGCTGAAACGCTTCTATTGCAACTGCTACGTGGTGCAGGTCCTGCGGGACTCGCTGCCATGCCGGAATGTAAGCTACTCGCTATAGGTGTTCATTTGCGTCCACTGCTTAGCTTGAGCCGAGCTGAATTATTGCAATATGCAAAAATGCACAACTTGCACTGGGTAGAGGATCCTACTAATCAGCAAAACGATTTTGATCGCAACTATTTGCGTAATGAAGTTATGCCGAAATTACTGGAACGCTGGCCTGCTGCACAACAAACCATATCGAGATCGGCCAAGTTGCAAGTGGATGCGCTGATTTGCTTGCAAGATTTAGCAGAAATCGATATTCAAGCTGCTAAAACTTCACAAGTTCATGTGTTGGATATTGAGGTTTTACAAAGTTTGCGTCGCGAACGTTTAAACAATGTATTGCGCTACTGGATTAAGAGCAATGATATTCGCGTGCCGAGTAAAAAAATCTTACAACAAGTGGTTACTGATATTGTGCAAAAAGAAGAGCTCGAAACTTCGCCGCTTCAGAGTTGGAAAGAGGGTGAAATACGTCGATTTCGAGATCATCTATATTTGCTAAAACCAATGAAAGCACATGATATTAGTCAAGAGTTTCGTTGGAATATTGATCAGCCTTTGTATATTGAGTCATTAGACAGAACTTTGCTTCCAGAGGAGTTAAAAAATAGCGGTGCACAAATACCTGAGGGTGTTAACGAACTGGTGGTTCGATTTCGAACTGGCGGCGAACGTCTAAAGCCATTTGGAAGTAAACAACATAGGTCATTGAAAAACCTCTTGCAAGAAGCGGGTATTCCGCCTTGGGAACGAGCTCGAATCCCACTATTATTTTATAACGATAAACTGATATCAGTTTTAGGGTACTGGAACACAGATCATAATTGTGGAACCGCATTCTAGCCTGTGAAACCTAAAATAGCTCATCTATAGATTGTGGTTAAGCGCTTCATTTGATACGCTTTTCTCCCGTCTTGAATACATTCTCACCACAATTTACAGCACTATCCGCTAGCCAGATATCGTTAGTGCATGCGAGGGTTAGATGACACGTTATGTTTTTATTACTGGTGGTGTGGTTTCATCTCTGGGTAAAGGGATCGCCTCTGCATCATTAGGCGCAATTCTTGAAGCGCGTGGATTAAAAGTCAGCCTCATGAAATTGGATCCCTATATCAATGTTGATCCTGGCACCATGAGTCCGTTCCAGCATGGCGAAGTCTATGTTACTGCTGACGGTGCCGAAACCGATTTAGATTTGGGCCATTACGAACGTTTCGTGCGTTTCCGTTCTAGTAAAAGTAATAATTTCACCACGGGTCAAATTTATGAAAATGTTATTCGTAAAGAACGTCGCGGTGACTATTTGGGCGGAACTGTCCAGGTAATTCCGCACATCACAGATGAAATTAAAAAATCAGTTGAACGTGGTGCGCAAGGGGCGGATGTAGCTCTGGTTGAAATTGGTGGAACGGTCGGTGATATTGAATCATTACCGTTTCTAGAAGCAATTCGTCAATTAGGTGTTGAGCTGGGTCGGGAAAATACAATATTTATTCATTTAACCTTGGTGCCTTATATAAGTGCCGCGGGTGAAATGAAAACTAAACCTACGCAGCACTCTGTAAAAGAGTTGCGTTCTATAGGTATACAACCAGATATATTGTTGTGTCGGTCGGATAGACCTTTACCTGATGGCGAACGTAAAAAGATTGCACTGTTTACAAATGTAGAAGAACGGGCAGTTATTTCGTGTGTGGATGTTAGTACAATTTACAAACTTCCACTGTGGTTGCATGCGCAAGGTTTGGATTCGATTGTAGTTGAAAAATTCCAGCTTCAATTACCTGTAGCAGATTTGATTGATTGGAAAGATGTCGTGCATGCTATCGAGTTCCCTGAAGCAGAAATTACTGTTGGTATGGTTGGGAAATATGTTGATTTAACCGAATCCTATAAATCGTTAAATGAAGCGCTTACGCATGCAGGAATACAAACTCATACCAAGGTCAACATTCAGTATATTGATTCAGAAAGTATTGAATCGAGTGGGGTAGGAGTATTAGAAGATTTAGATGCTATTTTGGTGCCGGGCGGCTTTGGGGATCGCGGTATTGAAGGAAAAATTGCCGCCTCGCGATATGCGCGCGAGCAAAACATTCCTTATCTTGGTATCTGCTTAGGTATGCAAGTAGCGGTTATAGATTATGCAAGAAATGTTGCCGGTTTGAGTGATGCGCATAGTACTGAATTCGTGCAGGGTACGAATAACCCCGTCATTGCATTAATTACTGAATGGCAGGACCGTGAAGGGAAGGTTGAGCGCCGTAGTCAGGCCTCTGATATGGGAGGCACTATGCGTCTTGGTGAACAGGAGTGCAAATTGCAACCTGGTTCGTTAGTACATCAATTATATGGTAAAGACTTGATAGCAGAGCGACATCGACACCGTTATGAATTTAATAATACCTTCATGGCCACGCTGCAAAATGCTGGTTTGTCTTTCACTGGTACGTCCAGCGATGAAACCTTAATGGAAGTTATTGAGATTACAGAGCACCCTTGGTTCATTGGTTGTCAATTTCATCCGGAATTTACCTCTACTCCTCGAACTGGGCATCCATTGTTTTCGGGCTTCGTTCAAGCCGCACGCAGCTATCATGATAAACAATTAAGACCTAACAGCTTTAAGTTAGATGAAGGCGCTAATGCCCCACCTGATTTAGTTTCTCAAGCTGAAGAAACAAAGAACTAAATAATGAAACTGTGTAATTTCGAAGTAGGGCTTCAACAGCCCTTTTTTCTGATTGCGGGACCGTGTGTGGTCGAAAGTATGGAGCTAGCGCGTGAAACAGCGGGTCAATTACAAGAGATCACACAACAATTGCAAATTCCTTTTATTTATAAATCATCTTTCGATAAAGCCAATCGTACCTCAGAAAATAGTTTTCGAGGTTTGGGAATAGATAAAGGATTACAAATTCTTTCACAGGTAAAAAAAGAATTCGATATGCCTGTGCTAACAGATGTGCATGAAGATACACCCATGCAAGAAGTTGCTGATGTGGTCGATGTTTTTCAAACCCCGGCTTTTTTGTGCCGACAAACTAACTTTATTCAACGTGTCGCGGCATGCAACATCCCTGTAAATATTAAGAAGGGGCAGTTTTTGTCTCCAACTGAAATGAAGCATGTGGTTGATAAAGCCAAAGCGCAGGGGAATGAAAAGATTATGGTATGTGAACGAGGGGCTTCATTTGGTTATAACAATCTAGTTTCCGATATGCGTTCTTTAGCCATCATGAGGGATACAGGTTGTCCAGTCGTATTCGATGCAACGCATTCAGTACAATTGCCAGGTGGTAATGACGGCAGTTCAGGGGGGCAGCGCGAATTTGTGCCGGTGTTAGCGCGTGCCGCCATGGCGAGTGGAATATCAGGTTTGTTTATGGAGACGCATCCTAATCCTGAGGTGGCTAAAAGTGATGGGCCTAATTCATGGGCATTGTCAAAAATTAAAGTATTGTTAGCGCAATTAAAAGATATAGATCAGACGGTAAAAAAATCGGGATTTATTGAACAAGAATTACTGAATTAAGGAAATGAGAGTAAGGAAAAAGAATGTCTAAAATAAAAACAATCCATGCAAGAGAAATTGTCGATTCACGTGGTAATCCAACCGTTGAAGCAGATGTAGTGCTTGAAACAGGTCAAGTAGGTAGAGCTGCGGTGCCTTCCGGTGCCTCTACAGGAACATTAGAAGCTGTTGAGCTTAGGGATGGAGATAAAAATCGTTATCTTGGAAAAGGTGTTCAGGATGCTGTGAAAAATGTGAATACTGAAATACAA
>JBOEHC010000047.1:0-18633 GCA_050633765.1 Gammaproteobacteria bacterium | reverse complement strand
GACCTTTAAGATTAATCTTAAAAGTTAATGATTCAATTCTTCGCAACCGGTCAACTTTTAGTTGGCCGGTTGTAAGAAGAATTAAAGATAAGGAAATAATTTAGTTTGAGAATGTTCTGATTTATTAAACATACTGTAGAAATAATTTTCGTTTGAGTATTAAAATAAATCAGAGGTTTTTCGATTTAAGATTTTAGGAAATAGTTATGAGCGATACACCATTATTATCAATTAATAATATTGAAGCACTGTATGGCGGTGTTATTCTCGCATTACGCGGTGTAACTCTTACAGTTAACAAAGGCGATATCGTGTCTTTATTAGGCGCTAATGGAGCAGGCAAAACTACAACCTTAAAAGCATGTTCACGATTACTAGAAGCAGAGCGCGGTGAAGTTACTAAAGGTTCCATTCAGTTAAATGGCGAAGATATTTCTCAATACAACCCATACGAAATGGTTAAGCAAGGGGTGGTTCAGGTATTAGAGGGCCGCCATATATTTTCTCACTTAAGTGTTGAAGATAATTTACGCACAGGCTCTTTCATCCAAAACATGAGCAAAGCTGAAGTAAAAAGAAATTTGGATCATGTATATGAGTTATTTCCACGTATTGCAGATCGTCGAAAGAATCCTGGTGGACTGTGTTCAGGTGGAGAGCAACAAATGATTGCTGTAGGTCGAGCATTAATGTCAAAGCCTAGCTTGATTCTTCTTGATGAACCATCAATGGGACTGGCCCCACAATTTATTGAGCAAATCTTTGAAATTGTAAAGCGCCTTAATGAAGAAGAGGGCGTGAGCTTCTTGGTTTCAGAGCAAAATGCCATGATTGCATTACGTTATGCTTCGGTTGGTTATATGATTGATAATGGTCGTGTAATTAAGAAAGGTTTAGCAAAAGATTTGTTAGAGTCTTCAGATGTAGCAGAGATGTATATGGGTGGTGGTAAGGATAAGGTTTCGTTTGATGGGGTGAAGTATTATCACCGTCGTCGCCCCTGCATGGTTTAGTGAGCGCATGGATGCGCGAATATGATGTCCATCATGGACGATGCATCCGGTTAAAGGCAGTCTATTCTGCTGAGAAGCACAAGCTTCAATATAATTTATATTATAAAAATATAACCATTAGTCATTGCGAGCGAAGCGAAGCAATCTAGTTATTGCACATAGTTGCCGGAGCTTCGTCTTCTTAAATTTTACCGGTGGGTTCTCGAACCCACGGTCGAGGAACTTTTGTTTCGGCAAAAGTACCCAAAACCATTTGCGCGTAACATCACTTTAATCATCGAATGCTCGCTATTTTCAGCGTGATGTAATGCGCGGAAAAGAGTGAATCTGATTAGGTATAATGACCGCTAACGACCCAAAGCGGATATTACAAGATCACCTAATTTTAATCAGATGCAACGTCCATGTTGCTACTCATATTCGCATATCCCTATGCTCACTATTGGCCGAAAGCAGACATTCTTAAACTGCTTTTTCAAGACGTTTTAGCCAAACTTCTAGTCCGGCTGCATTGAGGTCGAGGTCTGAATCAAATAATTCGGTGAATTTGGTTACTTTGTTTTCAGGGTAACGTTCTCGTAATTTGGTTTGTAGGTGTTGGGTTATTTTTTCTTTGATGCTTTGTTCTCGATCTTTATCTTTCATGCAGCTTTTGGCGAGATTTGTGAATTCTTCAATGCCTTCTCGAAGTTGTGTGGTTAAACGATCGATTTCAGTGACGCGGCCAAAGTGAGTTAGGTACATATTATTAGGCTGATGATCGAGCATACGGGTGAGGGTGTTTTGCCAGGCGTCTGGTTCAAATTGCACAGGGGTTGTAGTGGGTAAAATAAATGCACCATTTTCGTCGTCTAATTCTTTGTAAGATAAACCGAAGGTATCGCCGGTGAAAAAACTATTACTCATTTCGTCATACACACAAAAGTGGTGTCGTGCATGGCCGGGTGTATCTAAAAATTTAAGGGTTCGGTTAGCTAACTGAATTTCATCTTCGTCTTTCGCAACCATGACGCGTTGTTCGTCGATGGGGATGATTTCACCATAAAGTCGTTTAAAGTTTTCTTCTCCATATACTGCAACGGTGCCGGAAACTAATTTTTCAGGGTCAATCATATGTTGTGCACCACGCGGGTGAATGACTAGCTTAGCATTCGGTAGTTTGCTCATGAGCAAACCTGCTCCACCGGCATGATCTAAATGAACATGGGTGGGAATAATATAATCAACATCTTCAACACTTAGATTTTTTAATTTAAGTGTCTCGAGTAAGTAAGGAACGCTGTGGCTTGTTCCTGTATCAATAAACGCAGCACGATCATTTTCTACCATTAGATAGCAACAGGCATGCCCCGGTTGTACATACATAGCGTCGATGCAGGTGATGCCTGCATCATATTCAACGAGAATAGGTTGCATGAAATTACTTTAATAAATTTAACTTAGTAAACTTTCTGGGCTCACAATGATGCCGTCTTCATCTGCATAGAGATAATGACCTGGTATAAAATCTATGTCTGCAAAATGTACGGTTAGATCTTTTTCGCCAACACCTTTTTTATCAGTCTTCATGGGTAAGGTGCCAAGTGCTTTGCAGCCTATGTTAATGGTTGCAATAACGCTTGAGTCACGGATACATCCGTTTACTACTATGCCAGACCAATTGTTATCGGCACCAGCTTGCGCAAGTAAGTCACCTACTAAGGCTCTTCGAATAGATCCACCTCCATCCACAATCAATACGCGGCCTTCGCCTGGAGTTTTAAGTGCTTCGCGCACTAATGAATTATCTTCAAAACATTTGATGGTAAAAATCTGCCCACTAAATGAAATTTTGCCACCAAAATCTGCAAACATTGGTTCGGCAACTGAGACATTGCCTTCGTGGGCATCACATAGATCAGCGGTTTTAAATGTCACGGATATGATTCCTTTATTATGTAATTGCTTTGCAAACTACATTTTGTCTATAGAGTGCGGCTTAAATATACCCCATGATAGGTAGCAAAGTGCTAGTTTTTGGATACTGAAAACTCTTTCTTATTTGCCTATTCATGACTTGCATGACCGATATCCCAATTTTTATAGTTACCTTAAATTAGTATCTGTTAATATACACGGCCCAATACATAGTTGGGTGCATTTCTGGGGTCTGGAAATATATATTCAATCAGGGGTTATTAAGGAGTAGATAGTGAGCAAGAGTAGAGCAGAACAAATTAAAGAATTAGAGCAAGACTGGGCGACAAATCCACGCTGGGCAAATGTTAAACGTGATTATAGTGCAGAAGATGTAGTACGTTTACGCGGAAGTGTACAACCTGAATATACTCTTGCAAGAAGAGGTGCTGAAAAACTTTGGGAAAAAGTGAATGGTACATCTAAAAAAGGTTATGTGAATGCTTTCGGTGCGATTACTGCTGGTCAAGCAATGCAACAAGCTAAAGCAGGTTTAGAAGCGGTTTATCTTTCTGGTTGGCAAGTGGCTGCAGATGGAAACACTTCTGAAACTATGTACCCAGATCAATCTCTATATGCTTACGATTCTGTTCCAACTATGGTTCGTCGTATCAACAACACGTTCCAACGTGCTGACCAAATTCAATGGAAGAATATCGCTGATGGGAAAATGTCTGAAGATGAAGCGATTGATTATTTCTTGCCTATTGTTGCAGATGCGGAAGCCGGTTTTGGTGGAGTACTAAACGCATATGAATTAATGAAGAATATGATCGCTAATGGTGCTGCTGGTGCTCACTTTGAAGATCAATTAGCGGCTGTTAAGAAATGTGGTCACATGGGTGGTAAAGTTCTTGTTCCAACTCAAGAGGCTTGTCAAAAACTTACATCTGCTCGTTTAGCTGCAGACGTAATGGGTGTACCAACTATTGTTTTGGCTCGTACAGATGCGGAAGCAGCAAACTTAGTTACCAGTGATTTTGATGATAATGATAAGCCATTCCTTACGGGCGAGCGTACTCAAGAAGGTTTTTATCGTGTTAAAAATGGTTTAGAGCAAGCCATTAGTCGTGGTGTAGCATATGCGCCATACGCTGATTTGGTTTGGTGTGAAACTGGTGTGCCAGATATTGGCTTTGCACGTGAATTCGCACAAGCAGTGCAAGCAGCAGTTCCTGGTCAGTTAATGTCTTACAACTGTTCGCCTTCTTTCAATTGGAAGAAGAATTTGAATGATTCGCAAATTGCGACATTCCAGGATGATCTGTCTGCTTTAGGTTATAAGTTCCAATTCATTACTTTGGCTGGTATTCACTTAAACTGGTATCGTACTTTCGATCTTGCGTATAACTATGCACGAGGTGAGGGTATGAAACACTATGTTGAGATGGTTCAAGAGCCTGAATTTGCTGGTCGTGAGCGTGGTTACACATTCGTTTCTCACCAACAAGAAGTGGGTGCAGGTTATTTTGATGATGTAACTACCGTTATCCAAGGTGGCGCCTCTTCTGTAACAGCTTTAACGGGCTCTACGGAAGAAGAGCAATTTGACGATAAATAATTAAAAGAAAGCATAGTAAAACCCGGTATGTGCTTCACATATCGGGTTTTTTTGTGTCTATAGTTTGAAAAAACTGCTCGCTAAAGCATGTCTTTGATATATAAACTATAATTACCCACAATATATAAATAAAATCGAGGATTATTAATGGCGAGTCAGCCTTATCAACACGTTCAAATTCCAGCGGATGGGGAAGCCATTCAGCTTAATTCAGATAACACACTACAAGTTCCTGATAATCCAATAATCCCTTTTATAGAAGGCGATGGAATAGGAATAGATGTAACACCCGTCATGCGGCGAGTAGTCACTGCTGCAGTTGATCAGGCATATGATCAAAAACGACGTATTCGTTGGATGGAAATATATGCAGGCGAGAAAGCGTCACGTCTTTATGGCGCAGCTAATTTTCTGCCAGATGAAACGCTTGATGTAATTCGTGAATATATAGTTTCAATTAAAGGCCCATTAGCTACACCAATTGGTGAAGGAATGCGCTCACTTAACGTTTCTATACGTCAAGTTTTGGACCTGTATGCATGTGTTCGTCCGATTCGTTATTTTGCTGGCACGCCAACACCATTACAAAACTCGACAACCACCGACATGGTTATTTTCCGTGAGAATACAGAAGATATTTATGCAGGCATTGAGTGGGAAGCGCAAAGCGATGATGTGAAAAAAGTTATTGAATTTCTTATGAATGAAATGAAGGTAACTAAAATTCGTTTTCCAGAAACTTCAGGAATTGGCGTGAAACCAGTTTCAAAAGAAGGTTCAGAGCGTTTAATTCGTAAAGCGATTCAATATGCAATTGATAATGACCGAGTAAATGTTTCCTTAGTACATAAAGGTAACATAATGAAATTCACTGAAGGGGCATTTCGCAATTGGGGGTTTGATTTAGCTATCCGTGAATTTAGTGCAGAAATAATTGGTGACGGCCCATGGTGCAAAATACAAAATCCAAAAACTGGTAATGAAATTATTATTAAAGATGTCATTGCAGACAACTTCCTTCAGCAAATTTTATTAAATCCTCAAGACTACGATGTTATTGCAACGTTGAATTTAAATGGTGATTACATTTCTGATGCATTAGCTGCACAAGTGGGTGGAATTGGCATTGCGCCTGGTGGCAATATTTCAGATAACGTTGCAGTATTTGAAGCAACGCATGGTACCGCTCCTGGATTTGCTGGCAAAAATCGTGTGAACCCAGGATCTATTATATTGTCAGCAGAAATGATGTTGCGTTATATCGGTTGGGATGAGGCGGCAGACTTAATAATTAAAGGTGTAGAAGGTGCTATTGCAGCACGTACCGTAACCTATGATTTAGCCCGCGCAAGGGCTGGATTTGGGGCCAATCGACGTCGTCCAGGTACTTCTAAAGAAGTTCAAGAAGATTTGCAAAGGTTAATGCCTGGTGCAACATTGGTGAGTACGACCGGATTTGGGGAAGAAATTATTAAAAATATGGCGCTAGATATTTAAAAATAATTTTCATGAATATTTGTCATGGCTACTATTCTTGTAAAACAATAGCTTAAATAATATTTTTAATTATCTAATTACTTATATTTTTCAATAATTATGATAATTTAATTGTATAGTTATTAAATTATTAAGTTTTATTTCTACCTAATTGCTTAGCAATTCAAGAAAGGTTCATCTAATGAGAATTGCATTGCTCGAGGACGATCTGGATCAAGCCAAACTGATAGAAGTTTGGTTGTCTGATGCGGGTCACCAATCATATATCTATCATGCTGGCGCACAAATGGTAGGTGCACTTAGCAAAGAAAGCTTTGATGTCGTCATGCTTGATTGGGAAGTTCCTGATATGAGCGGTTTTGAAATACTGCAATGGATACGTGAAAATCTTGATTGGAGTTGTCCAGTCCTCTTTATCACTCAACGCGATCAACAAGAAGATGTAGTTAAAGCGTTGGAAGCAGGTGCGGATGACTATATGGCAAAGCCGGTTGATCGTGCAGAGATGTTAGCGCGCATTAATGCGATTCATCGAAGAAATAATCCGCCAGATGATAATGACACTATTTTTGAAATTTCACCTTATGTGGTTGACCTTAAAAAACGCACTATCATGTGTAACGGCGATAGAGTTGAGTTAACACAAAAAGAATATGAATTAGCATTATTTATTTTGCGCAATGTGGGTAAGGTGCTGTCTCGTGGATATTTATTGGAACGCGTATGGGGCAAGAATCCAGAAATTAATACTCGTACTGTAGATACACACGTCAGTCGATTACGTCGTAAGTTGGCTTTTGATAAAGAAAATGGTTGGAAGTTGACCTCTGTTTATCAGCATGGCTATCGACTTGAGCCTCATGTTGATTAACTAGATTAATCATAATTTGGTTAAGTTACTTACAATTTTAGTCTACAAATTACCACTTCCTCACATGTTTTAAACAGTAGTTTTTATTCGCCAAAGTAATGTCAATAATAAATAAAAAAATCTGCATGATTGGGGATTTTTCTGTTGGTAAGACTAGCTTAACTTCACGATTTGTTAAAAATATATTTTCAGATAAGTACTTGAGCACAGTTGGTGTAAAAGTGGATAGCAAGAATATTGATATTGACAGTCAAACGGTATTAAAGCTAATGGTGTGGGATGTCGCTGGGAAAGATGCTTTTACATCACTTGATGATAATTATCTAAGAGGTTCATCCGGATATTTACTGGTTGCAGATGGTACGCGGCCAAAGACAATAGAGACAGCCTATAAACTGCAAGAGCATATGTGCGATAAGTTTGACAACCTTCCTTTTTGCATGCTGATAAATAAATATGATTTAGATAATGAATGGCAGTGTACCGAAGCAGAATTGAAAGATATTAAGTCTAAAGGCTGGAAGTGCTTTAAAACGAGTGCTAAAACAGGTGAAAATGTCGATATGGCTTTTCATAAACTTGGGTTGCAACTGCTTAAATGATTCAGCATGTAGAAAAAATTGCTGAAAATCTATATGCATTAACTGCGCGTAAAATGAAACCGCTTGTGGTGGTGGTGGATAATAAGAATAATTATATTTCACATCATGGAGAGTTAGCAGACTACCAATTACCATTATTTGAAGCTGGGCAGAGTTGTGTCGAAGTGCTTCCATTTCTGGTTGGATTAGAGGATGAAGCCTATGTTTCTTTGCCTCTAGTTAATTTTAATGAAAAGAATATTAGCAGTGTTAATGTCATTAATATTAATGCTCATCGTTATGTGGTGTTGCTTGAGGCTGGTGATGAGCATCATCGGCAACAGCAAGCTACTCAAGATTCAAATGAAACTAAACTTCTGTATCAAAAACTTCAACAGCTAACACAACAGCTAGAGATAGCGAATAGTGTGAAATCTCGTTTCATTTCAGGGATGTCACATGAGTTTCGTACTCCAATATCTTCAATTCTAGGATATTCAAGCTTGTTAGTGAGTAAATATACTTTTGAAGATAACGAGTATCAGCATGCTCGGGCGATTGTGAGTAGTGCACAATATTTGCTATCACTAATTGATAATGTGTTAGAACATGCACAACTGGAGGCGGATAAAATACTCATTAATATCGCACCATTCTCCGTAAACGAGCTAATTACGAATCTTCAGTATATGTTTGGCGCTCGCTCTGAAAAGTCAGACATTAGTTTCAGTTTGGAAACTAGCGAGAGCCTTCCAGAGGCGGTTTATTCAGATCAAATTCGATTGCAACAAATACTAATCAATATAATTGGAAATGCTTTTAAATATACTGAAGCTGGTTCTATAGTGGCTAGCTTTGATTGGAAGGATAATAAATTAATAATAAAAATAAGCGATACGGGTCCTGGTATTCCGCTTGAACATCAAGAGAATATATTTCAGGCTTATAGTCGATACGATGCGGTACACAAAAAAGGTGCAGGGTTGGGTTTAGCCATTAGTGCACAAATTGCGGAAAAGTTGAATGGCCAACTAGAGTTGGAATCACATTTGGGTAAAGGTAGTGTGTTTACTTTGCGTGTTATGGCGCAGCCTGCGGACTTATCGTCAATAAAGAATACATTGTTAAATGATAAGGCTAAACATGTGCTCATTGTAGAAGATGATTTAGATTTGATAGAGCTACTAAAAATTTACTTACAAGAGTTTGGTTACACCACAAGCACTGCAATAGATGGAAAAGAAGCGCTGCAAAAATGTGAAAGTGAAAATTTTGATTTGGTTTTACTTGATATGCAATTACCTGTGCTTAATGGCATAGATATNNTTGCAAAAAAACTACGCGCAATAAAGTTTCATGCCCCTATCATTGCTATGACAGCTTCGTCTAATAATGAAGATAAGGTTTTAGCTATGAAGGCAGGGTGTAATGAGTTTTTAGCTAAGCCAATTCAGCTATCACCTTTAATGAGTGCAATCAGCAATACTCTAGATAATCATGCCTGAGTTATCCATAGAAGCTCAACAAAAAGTGCTTGAGCTTAAGAAGGCTTATATTGACAGCTTCCCAAATAAAATTACTCAGCTAAATACTTATTGGAAGAATCTCGAGGCAAATCATTTTTCTGAAGATGAGTTGGCTGAATTGCGAAAAGTTTGCCATAAAATTGCAGGATCATCCGCTTCGTATGAATTGATGGATATTTCCCTTGCGGCTAAAGAATTAGAATTAACGTGTTCGAGTAACCATCTGGATCAAGAAAGATTGTCGAATAGAAAGTCCTCTTTAGAATCTCATTTCCAAATTTTAGTGAATCTGCTGGAATCAAGAGCTTAAGGTTTGCAAATTATTAGGTATAAATTTGCCTCAAACTGAGCCTAAGGGGAAAATAATTATAATAAATCTTATGAAGATTCTTTAAGTTCTTGATTAATATAAATAAAACTTTCATAAATCATTAATTGAAAATGTTAAATATTTTGTGACATTGGTTTACAATGTCAAACATTAGCAAAGCCATATAAGTGCTATATTTTCATAATAAGAATATTGATGAACACAACCCCATTGGGAGAAATAACATGAAACGAATTATTTTATTGCTTGCGGCATTATT
The DNA here is from genome assembly GCA_050633765.1 of Gammaproteobacteria bacterium. Lineage (GTDB taxonomy): Bacteria > Pseudomonadota > Gammaproteobacteria > UBA4575 > UBA4575 > JABDMD01. The sequence goes on along the minus strand of JBOEHC010000047.1, from coordinate 9,038 downwards.
GATTGCCATGGCATTGGCAGCTTGCCAAACGACGACAGAAACAGCTAGCGCAGAGGCTTCTGCTGCAGAAATGACAGAAGAAGAAAAAATTGCTGCTGAAATGGCTGCTGAACGTGAAGCTAATATAGCTGAATATGAGAGACAGAAGCAGATGGCTATGGAAGGAGATAGTCAACCAGCTGCTGCCGCACCTGCAATGTCATCGGCCTCTGGTGATCTCTATCCACCTAATGCTCGTCCAGGTGAGTGCTATGCGCGCATGTTAATACCGGGTGAGAGTCGTACGATTACTGAAAAAGTGGTCAAGAAAGAAGCATCAGAAAGAGTTGAAATTATCCCGGCTACATATAAAACAGTAACCAAGCGTGTTTTAGTTAAGCCTGAAACTACTAAACTTGTTTCAGTTCCGGCTAAATACGGAACAAAGACTGAGAGAATTCAAGTCTCTCCTGCTACAACGGTCTGGAAGAAAGGTGCCGGTACGATGGCTGCAGGTGCAGGATCGGGTGCTGCAGGTGGATCTAGTGCTGCTGCGATTGTAGATCGATTTGGCAACCAAAAGGTAATTGGTTCACGTGTTACGGATACTGGTGAGCTAATGTGTCTTGTCGAAGTTCCAGCTCAATACAAGACAGTTTCTAGAACAGTTCTTGTTAGTCCAGCCACCACTAAGACAATTACTTCTCCCGCAGAGTATAAAACCGTTCAAGTTACTGAGTTAGTGACTGCAGCACAAGAAAAGCGTGTTGCCATTCCTGAAGAGTATGGAACTGTAACTCGTACTGAGCAAGTGCGTAGTGAGCAATTAACTTGGGTGCCTGTTTTATGTCAAGTGAACATGACTACTGGCAACATAACTACATTACAAAGTGCTCTTAAAAAGAATGGTTGTTATCAGTGTAAAGTTGATGGTGTAATGGGTCCGTGTACTCTTCGTGGTTCGCAGTGTTATGCAAAGAAGAAAGGATTACCATACGGTACTAACTTTGTAACGCTAGAAACAATTCGTGCACTTGGTCTTAAGTTCTAAGTAGCAAAAGTAATATTGGATTAGTGTTAATCTAATACTTTGTTTATAAAAAAACGCCACGCATATGCGTGGCGTTTTTTATTTCTACGCCTATTTTCTTTCCTGGAGCTCGTAGATTTGTGTTGACGTACAACCGGTCTGCCTAAATAAACACTTAGTATCAAATTTGATTCAATAATTCTTGAATAGTGATTATTATTAGACATTTATATAGTGGAAACAGTAATAAATTAAATACTCCACTGCATTCAGTTAACCCTTAGTTTTTGATTCATGAATATACAAATTATCTCTGATGTGCATCTAGAATTCGGCAGCTTTGAGTTACCAGATGAAGGTTGCGATGTGCTCATTGCGGCGGGTGATATTGGAGTGGGATTAGAAGGGCTTGAATGGTTGCAAACGCTTGATGTTCCTGTGATCTATGTTGCCGGCAATCACGAATATTGGGGCTATGATATACAAGAGCTGCAAGATGAATTTATCGGAATGAGTAAAGGTAGCAATGTTCGATATCTGGAAAAAAAGAGTGTTGTCATTGATGGGGTTCGATTTTTAGGCTGCACAATGTGGACTGATTTTAATGAATGCGATGATCAAGAAATGATGGCCGATCTCCAGCATATAATGAATGATTTTCGTTATATCTCATTTGAGAATACTCCAATTACTCCAGATCAACTTGTCAATATAAATCATGATTGTGTGAAGTGGATGGGTCGAGAGTTAACCAAAAAACACGATGGCCCCACTATAGTGATTACACACCATGCGCCAACAAAGAAGAGCTGGGCGGCGGATCCGGATGATTATTTACGATTTGCTTATTGCAATCAGTTGGAGCCAATGCTTAAAGAAAACGAAATTGATTTATGGGTTCACGGACATATTCATCATGCTAGCGATTATAAGAAGCATGGTGTACGAGTGATATGCAACCCGCGTGGGTACAAAGGCTATCAAACGGTAGAAAATTTCGATGCTAAGAAAAAAGTTAAAATATAAATTGTGTAAATATATAATTACGCTGGTATTATAGATTTATGGCAACAAAAAATATTTTCAAAGTAAGCTTTTATAATCAAGGAAGTGTCTACGAGGTTTATGCAAGTAAGGTGTATCAATCAGACTTGCACGGATTTATTACTATAGAAGAATTGAAGTTCAATGAGCGTACAAGTGTAGTGGTTGATCCTGGTGAGGAAAAACTTAAGACTGAGTTCGATCAAGTAAAACGATTTTTTGTGCCTATGCATGCCATCATTCGTATAGATGAAGTACAAAAGCAAGGTGTTGCGAAAATATCTGAGGCAGGTGAGAATGTTGCGCAATTTCCTTCTCATATATATAACGCAAGTAGTGATAAAGATAGTAAGTCATAAATATCTTTATGATCAAATAGTATTCAAGCTAATAGTACCTCTTTTAATTACGCCGAGATTCCTGCCTGTATATAGATGTGGGTGATGATCTTACGTCATCCTAGAGACTATAATGACTCATAAATAGTCGCTATTAACGGGTATTAAAAATCAATAGCATGTGGAGAGATGATAGTGGGCACATGGAAGTGCGAATAAGATTTGCATCATGGACGATGAAGCTGATTAAAGTTGGTTGATTTGAAATCATCCTACATTCTTGATTATCCAGTTCTATCTGTAAATGTAGCTTTCAGCAGATATAATTAAACTGTGGAGAGATGACAGAGTGGTCGATTGTGCTCGCTTGGAAAGCGTGTGTGTCCTAATACGGCACCGAGGGTTCGAATCCCTCTCTCTCCGCCAATTATTCTAAAGAGAAGTTACACTCTCCTTATACTAGTTTAAGGTAGGTTCAAACTTACCAGAGGGAAGGTTTGATAATTCTGTAGGGCAGTCGGTTTGAGCGTCAATTTAGTGGCACTTTTATGAAGTGAATGACATATAGCAAATCCGTTCTTAATCCTTTGTATACCTTAAATCTAGAATGTCTATTCATGTTATTCATGTGCTTATCCTAAGTATTTTTAGCCGAATATCTTTGCTTTTCGTCGGTCTTCGCAATTATCAGTTAATATGCTAGGTAAGATTTCTATTCAAAATGTATTTCAAAATTACGATAGAGCTCTAGGCGGGGATAACGTGAAAGCGGATCTAAAAAAATATAAAAATTATACGATTTTGTATAAGACCAATGAGTCGGAATCTGGAGAATTTAGGCCTGTTGCAACCTTATTCAAATCAGGCGAAGAGTCGGTAACGCTGGATATCAATAAATCCTTTGCGGATCGAAATGCAGCACTTTCCTTTGCTTTGGGCGCAGCGGAAGAAACTGTTGACGCTAAGGTGAATGGTAAAAAACCAGATTTTAAATTGCTCGTAAGCGAACAGCTCAGCTAGTTGATAAACTACTTTATTTGGCTAAATTCTTTAATAACGAGTTTGGTAAAACTATGCATCGATTAGCATAAAGTTTTTTCAATTCTTGAGTTTTTATATAGATTTCATTTTCCCATATCGATTCATATATCAAATCTTCTTCATTTGATGACTTATTTTTATTTAATGTTCTTTGGTGTGCTACTTCTTTAATTTTCTCTAGCGATGTAGTTGATCCTTTGTGATATATCTGCAAGTTTTCTTTTTCTATAAAATATCGAAACATTTCTTTAACTAGATTTTCTGTTAAAGGAATTTCAGTTTCTGGGCTATTTGTCATCAGTAATGTTTTAGCAAATGTTTGGTAGTATTCTTCATTTTTCAAGTTTTGAATCAATCTAGATAAAAGAATGAAATCTGAAGTATTTTTTGGAGACATTCAATAATGAGTTAGAATTATTAGTATAATAATGATTATATTTACTGAAGATAAAAGCAAGATGCGAATATTGTTAATAATTATTGTATCGATCACATCTTTCTATGGGTGTAGTCAGGAAAATAAAACATATGTCTATGTGGTGGTAAAGCCGGATGTGGAAGAAAGTAATGTAAGTGAATGGCGCCCTGTGATGCGTGTGACCTATCGAATATTTGAAGATACTGTTGTGAGTGAAGTTGCAGGCTTGTTGGATGAGTATAAAAATTGCATTATAAAAAATAAAAATAATTGGCAATGTCAATATGAGGATGGAACGGGTAGTAATAGATTTGGTTTTAAGAGTGGCCAGTACTATGAGTCTCCAGGTTGGGGCGATGCCATCAGACATGTGTCTCGATGGGAGTATAATTTAATTCGTTGTAAATGGTATCAACATGATTCTGGAAAAATTGAAGGTGCGGTTTCATGTTTGAAAACTTATATTTAAAAAGTCTTAATATTTAATTTCCCAAATATCAGTATATGAGTAACCGATTTTACATCGTAGATGTATTTGCTGAGCAACCGTATTCTGGCAATCCGTTGGCTGTAGTGGTTAGTGAATCAGTATTGGCCGAAGATATAATGCAGAAGATTGCAGCGGAGATGAATTTTTCTGAAACAACATTTGTATCACCTAAGCTGGAAGAGAATGGCGGTTATAGGGTAAGGATTTATACGCCTTCTAAGGAGATTGCTTTTGCAGGACATCCGATTCTTGGTACTGCTCAAGTGCTGCGTGATCATGTAATTCCAAAAACCAATGATTATATTTTGCTCAATTTATCCGAAAGTCAGATAACGGTAACATTTGATGCGCTAGATAATAGTAAAGAGCAGGTTTGGTTTCGTGCTCCAGATATGATGCTTGGGGCGACCGCTTCAGTTGAACCGATAGCGGCTGCGTTGGCTATCTCACCAGAAGATATTGATACGAGAACGCCGATTCAAGTTGTATCAGCTGGAACATCCGCGATGATAGTTCCAATTCGTAGTTTGGATGTGCTTCGAAAGAGTATGTTAAATCTTGAGAAATTTACTTCTTTGTCAGCAAGCGGTTTTCCAACACTTATGTATCTCTTCACCCAACAAACGCACCATTCTGATAATGATCTATGTGTAAGATTTTTCTTTGATGCACATGGAGTAAGGGAAGATCCTGCAACAGGAAATGGTGCGGCGTTTCTTGGTGAATATTTGTTAGAACATAACTATTATTCTAAATCTACGCTGTCCTTAAAGATTGAACAAGGCTACGAGGTTCGTAGACCATCGTTAATTATGCTGCGGGCGAATAAGGCAGGCAGTACTCGCGAGGTTTATGTTGGCGGCCAGGTTATTTCAACGGTGGAAGGGGAATTACTTAGATCATGAATGTAGGGTCTTGTTAATATTTTTGATATGGATGTCTCGGATCTAAGCCTAAAAGACTTTGCTGACAAAGTTAATAAAGCTATTGATGGTCTATCAGATTGGCAACTGGTCAGAGAAGATCTAATTAATCGCCATGAGAATGCTGTATCCGTTGAAGAATATATTACTTTACTTGCATTGCATAAATCTTTAATGGATGCGGTTGAGAGTCAACTGCCAGGCGGTATAGATGCTGAAAAGGTTAGAAAGGTGAGTAGTAAAGATTACACTATGCTATTAACTCGGGAATGTACCATTGGCGGTAGTCTTTGCATTGATACTTTATATGAAATAACACAACGAGAATTGGAGGCGGGGAGAATGGGTCCTACTCATGACCTTATAAATATAGCCGTAGATGCTATTGCAGAGCCGCACTACTCTCGCGAACAATTACTTAGACAAGAGAATAAAATCCAAAAACTCGATAGCAGGGTTACCTTGCGTGAAAAAATATCGCGAATGTTTAGTCGGTGATCGGCTATTTAGCTAGTAGCAACATTAACTGCTGGAGATTTTTCACGTCGACTAAATTTATTAAATATATATGCGCTGATGGCACCTAGCGCTATCCAAAATACAGCATTGGTTGAAAGAGAAGTAAGCTGAAAAGCGGTTCTGAGTTCTTCCGGTGCTAAACCTTGATGCACTTCGGGTTGCGGTGCGCCAAATACATGCGGTAATGCTATCAGTGCAATACCAAAGAGCTTCAAATATGACTTAGGTTGAAAAGCGATAATCCATAATCCCATTGCGGTAAGAACGACAGTGAGTAGCCACCAGACCTGACGTTGTTCTAAATCGGCAGCTGCATCTCCTGGCAGTTCAGGCGGTAAACCGAGTGCAGGTGCAAGATGGAATGCGGCAAAACCTGCAAGCCCCCACAATATGCCTTTGCGCCAAGTAACATTTCCTCTAAGTGCATAACAGCCTGTTAGTAATAATCCAAAACCTATGCCTACGATTATGCTGTTGGTTGCAGTGTAAAAAGTCCGTTCCGTTCCATCTTCAGGTGCCCATGCTTCAGTGCTGTGTTCATCCTGTGCTGATGAATTGTCGTGGTTGCTTGTGTCTTCTTCTGTAATTTCGTAACTTTCGGCTTCCAATATCATAGGAATAACTGTGAAGTGCTGGAGTGCAGCTAGCGCAAGGCCCGCGATTACGCCCGAGAATAAGGCAGTTGAAAATATTCTATTAAAAGTCTGCATTGATACTTCCTATATCAAAAAAATTCTTGGTTTTGTTGCTTGGTAAGGAAATTTTAGTGGCAAGGAAACGCGAGGCCGTGACGAATGTCATGTGCAGCATTATGTAGCATTTCTGGCCCTGCAAAACCCACTGCGGAAATTATTAATACACCAGTGATGACCGCTGCGGATATGGCGTATACATGTGTCCAGGGAATAGTTCTAGTTTGAGTCAATAAACTCGAAGCTTCTTTAGCAATGCTCATATTGGTAACTCCTTCCTATTTACTTTCTTGTTCTATCAAACAAAAACGCTTGTTTGAGCTAAGTGAAATCGAATTCTACGTTCGTTTATTACACTCAAGTATTTTTTTATTTGCTTAATTAATGTACCGCTTATTTGGGCTAATAATCAGTCTAAAGTAGATGATGTATGAAACCGAATACTTTGTATTTATTAAACCTATAGGTATAAACTATAGATCTTAAGTATTTGATTAGTTATTGCGGCAAAGTTTCTACAAGTGTCTGCGTTAATAACACATTTCATTTGTGGTAATTGCGTTGGTATGCGTTGTTTTTGTATGGTTATTCTCATACTGCGGTTTGTATGCTATCCCAAAACGCTAATCTACTTTTTAAAGCTCTTTCTACTATTTCTACTGACTCGCGCCGCTTGTTTGCAGAATGTTCACATAATTCGTCTGCGATACGAATAGCGAGAGGTCCGTGTTCATGTTTATCTAGCTGAATATGCCTAGTTAAATAAGCGTGCAAATTGGGAGCATCATTTTGTTTAAGCTGTAATCCATGCAAGATTGAATGGAATAGATTAGGAACAAGTGTTTCTCTTCCATACGCTAACACGGCTGCTAATAGATGAGGTTGTTTGTATTCTATAAGTTCAAAGGTAAATGCCATAAAATTTTTGGCAGACTTAGGAATGTCTTGTGTTTGAACTGCTGACTCAAAACCATTGCTTTCTATATGTTTAATGAACTGCTTAATAGGAAGTGTATTAGCACCTATATCAGTCATGGCTTTTAAGTAGCCTTCAAAATGACTGGTACGATTAGAATCAGTTATCTCTGTAAGTGGTTTGTCTGATTCTTCCTCTGAGACTAATTGGTTGATGAAATATGCATGCTGAGGATTTTTGCACGGAGTCCAAGGGATATTGATAGGAGCAAGGTGAAGCTGTAGCGCTTTGATAAGTGACATAAAATCCCATACAGCAAAGACATGGTGCTCCATAAATATTCTAAGATGGTTTTCATTGTTTAGAAATCTATAGAGTGAATGATCGTTTAACTGTTTAACTAAAGATTGATACTTTGAAGATGCGATATTTTTATTTAGACTTTCATTGCTCATGAATGCTTGTTTCTATCCTCTTTTTTAGCCGTTTTATTGTACGTGTAAATACTTTGGCATCGTCTTGTGATCTTGCAAGCACTAATGCGCCTTGTATGCTTAAGACAACATCCTCGGCTATATCCTTAGCTTGCCTGTTGTCTACGCCAGCTCGCTGTAGTGCATATGCAAGTGCTTTATGCCAAGATATAAAGTAAGTTTTTAGTTTTCTCGCAAACAGTTCGCGCGTGTCATCGAGTGAAAAAGCACCAATTAGACAAATGCGTTCGCCAGAGTAGAAATATTCGTTTACAGCATTAAACATAATCTTAATACTGTTTTTTGGATTATTGTTTTCGCATAGAGGTAAAAACACATTTATTTCGAACCAATTTTCAACATGATCAAGCACCGCATCAGCCATTTCTTTTTTCCCATTAGGAAAAAAATGGTAAAGACTGCCTTTGCCAAGGCCAGTACGATGAGTGATTTCTGTAAGGGATGTGCCGGAGAACCCATATTCCCGAAATATTTCACCAAGGATAGGTATCACATCGTGACGTCCCGTCATGTCACGTGCCACAAAGTTAGAGCCCTAATTCGGTCAAGCCAGGAAAGTCATCAGGCCGTGGGCCTTTATCCCACAAAAATTTTCGTTCGGTTTCATTGATAGGGACATCATTGATACTCGCTTGGCGTTGCTGCATTAGACCTCGCTCATCAAATTCCCAATTTTCGTTTCCGTAAGCCCGAAACCAATTGCCAGCTGTGTCGTGGCACTCATATTGGTAGCGCACTGCAATTCGATTGTTATGAAATGCCCATAGTTCTTTGATGAGTCGATAGTCTAATTCTCTTTGCCATTTACGAGTAAGAAAAGCAACAATTTCTTCGCGCCCGTTAATAAATTCATCTCGATTGCGCCAACGACTATCCTCAGTATAAGCAAGTGAAATTTTCTCAGGATTGCCAATGTTCCAAGCATTTTCTGCCATACGTACTTTTTGAATGGCAGTTTCTTGTGTAAAGGGCGGTAAGGGTGGTCGTTCAGGCATGATGATGTCCTTAATTTAAAAATAACTGACAAATGAATTTTGTACCGATAGGTACAGAATTGCAAATTTAAATTAATGACTGAAAAATTTAACTACGTGGCTTAAGCGTGTGGCATGATTACTGCATTGATAGTGATGTAAGACGATGCAATATATTAT
>JBOEHC010000046.1:0-15091 GCA_050633765.1 Gammaproteobacteria bacterium | reverse complement strand
CACGCGTTCAGTATCTTTGCGTCGCTCTTGACGTGCGCGCACAGAACCTTCTACTACAGGATTAATAGCCTCTAAGTGTGATGGATTAAATGCTAATACAGTATGTACTGGAGAATGATCGGTTTTTAAATTAGAGGAGAAGCCTTTATGATATTTAACATCTCCTGATCCACTCACAGGATCTAAAGTATCTTCAAATTCTTGAAATAACTTTTCAGGGCTTTTCCCTAAAATATTGACTAAAACATTAAGTCTACCTCGATGTGCCATCCCCATAATAACTTCACTTACTTTATGAAAGCCACAACGTCGGATAACTTCATCAACGCTTACAATTAAACTTAAACCACCTTCAAGTGAAAACCGTTTTTGTCCTACATATTTTTTATGCAGATAAACCTCAAGTGATTTAGCAGCAATAAGCGTTTCTAAAATTGTACGTTTACGCTTATCTGTAAATCCACTTGAAAAATAAAATTGTTCTATGCGCTGCTGTATCCACTCTTTCTGCTCAGGCGAGGTTATATGTTTAAACTCAGAGCCAATTGTTCCGCAGTAGGCAATTGAGAGCATATTAATAATTTCGCGCAATGGTGCTTTTTTAATACCACCTAAAGAACCCGTTTCAAACACAGTTTCCATATCTGCGTGAGTCAAACCATGAAACTCTGGATTTAACTCAGGAATATCAGGACGCGTATCAGAACTAAGTGGATCAATATCGGCTTGACGATGCCCTAAATAACGATATGCACTAATCAGTCGAATTACACCAACTTGTTTTCGATTATTAGCTTCAGAACTACTTAATTGTGATTCAGAATTTTTTAATTGCGTAGACTCACGCAGCTTTGCCCTAACACTTGAGTGTGTGACATTTGTAGCAGAAGTTGGCCCTAGCTTTGTAAATATTTCACGCCAATATTCAGGGACTGAATTCGCATCTGTTAAATACTCTTCGTAGAGCGCTTCAACATATGAAATATTATTACTATTGAGCTGGCCACCCGTCAGCTCTAAAAGCACGTCTTTATCCATTTATAAATTGAATGATGAAACCTATATCACTAGACAGAACGACGAGATAACAATTCCAGAGAGGACTGCGCAATCATACAAAGAATTTACATAGTATGGGTAGGTCGATCAGCCTGAAGTGCGCCTGCAAGCAAGCCTTCAATTTTATTTCGAGTCTGACCATTATCTTGGTTACTAAACTGAACCCCAATACCTGCTGTTCGATTACCTTGAGCATTAGGCGGAGTAATCCAAACCACATTTCCTGCGACAGGAAGTCGTTCAGTTTCATCCATTAAGGTAAGCAGCATGAAGACTTCGTCATCAAGCTTATAGGCCTTATTAGTTGGAATGAACAGACCTCCATTCTTAATGAATGGGACGTATGCTGCGTATAAAGAACCTTTGTCCTTAATCGCAAGCGATAATATTCCTCTGCTGCCTTCTGCCATAGTTATGTATCAATTATCGGTCTTATACCGGTTGCTCCAGGGCTTCCTGACATCGAATAAGCATGTCTTCGATGAACAACCTCTTATTGAGTGGTGCGCTAGAAAACCTACGCAATTCAATAAGTTTGTCCATAAATCTGAATAATGAATGTAAGTCTACTCGGCCCACCAGACTATGCAAGCTCCGACGAATGTCCGGATTTTCAAGGGTCACCGGCTGATTATGGTAATGGCACCGAATCAAATCTGCACACCAGGCTTGTTGCCAGCTTACCAACCTCTCCAATTGCTCATCTTGGAGTTTAACGGAAACTTTGGCGAGAGAGATCTTACCGTGCAAAAATAGTCCTAATTCGCTGTAATATTCGGCTCGATTCTTACCTAGTCCTGACTCCTGCAACTCTTGCGCTAGCAGTGGTCGATTACCTGCAACCTGAAGAAGCGCATGCCAATCATCTTGTTTCTGTTGTTGATTCAACCAAATAAGGCTTTGCTCTTCATCTGGTAACTTAAATTTCCAAATCTGACAACGACTTTTAATAGTAGCTAATAATGTCTCTGCTCGATGGCTAATTAAAAACAAAATTGAATTTTCAGGCGGTTCTTCCAATGTCTTCAACAAGGCATTGGCCGCATTAACATTCATCGTTTCTGCGTAATTAATACAAACAATTTTATAATTACCTTGTTGACGACTAAGCGTCATAAACTGATTAATGTCTCGTATATCATCAATCTTCACTTGCTCGACTTTAGTCTTTTCAAGGTCATCATCAACATTGATCAAGCGAACATCTGGATGAGTTCTCGCTACAAACAAATGACAATCTTTACACTCGCCACATGCATGATTGTCTATTGTAGGGCTAGTGCAATTAAGCCGCTGAACAAATGACAGAGCAAACCCAAGCTTACCTATTGCCGCCGGACCCGATAACAGTACAGCATGCGCCAATCGGTTATCATTTAAATAACGAATGGCTTGATGCCAATTATCTGTTTGCCAAGGGTAAATCATATTACTCAGCTCTTTACTAATCGATGAGTTCTGCAAATCGTTGCTTTACTGCAGCTTGTATGGCTAAAGCAGCTTTATCAATACTTTGATCAGCATCTACGACAGCAAATCTTTCAGAGTTAGCTTCTGCTAGCTGCAAATAGTTTTGTTGAATACGCTCAAAGAACTCGACTTCTTCTGACTCAAAACGATCTTTTTCACCTCGCCGAGCGACTCTTCGCATTCCAATTCCAATTTGACCAGATAACAATATTGTTAAATTAGGAATAAATCCATCTTGCACAACATCTTCTAGTTTTTTGATTTTCGCATGAGGCACGCCTCGACCCCCACCTTGATAGGCATACGTTGCATCTGTGAAACGATCACACAAAATCCAAATGTTATTTTTTAAAGCGGGATAAATAACTTCTGCAAGATGCTGTGCACGTGCAGAAAACATCAATAACAATTCAGACATAGAATCAATTTCCGTGTCATTATTATTTAGCAACACCTCACGCAAACACTCGCCAAGTTTTGTGCCGCCTGGCTCACGGGTGACAATATTCTCAATATTTTTTGTCTTTAAATACTTACTTAAAAGCTGGATCTGTGTGGTTTTGCCCACACCTTCAGTGCCCTCAAAAGTAATAAACTTTCCTGGCAACATCTCCTCTGTATCTTTACTCATAATCTTCCTGAAATAAATAAAGACTTATTCGCTCTTATGATTCGCTTTATATTTAGATTTTTTGCCGCCAAGCTGATATTTGATTACCGCTTCACGATGCTCGTCATAGGTTTTTGAGAAATAGTGTGTTCCATCACCTTTTGAAACAAAAAATAAAACTTCTGAATCTGCAGGATGTAGTGCGGCGGCAATAGAGGCTCGGCTGGGCAAAGCAATCGGCGTGGGCGGCAACCCTTTATGCACATAAGTGTTGTAAGGTGTATCTGTTTTTAAATCTTTACGGCGTATGTTGCCATCATAAGTCTCACCAAGACCATAAATAACGGTTGGATCTGTTTGCAGTCGCATGTTGCGCTTCAAACGAGTATTAAATACGGCAGCAACCAGCTCCCGCTCATCATCTACACTCGTTTCTTTTTCAATTATAGAAGCTAACGTTAATACTTCTTCTGGAGACTGTAAGAGTGTATCTTTAGGTCGCTTAGACCACTCCTCCTCTAGCACTTGCTCCATATAATCATGAGCACGTCGAAAAAAATCAACATCCGTAGTGCCGGCTGGAAAATGATAAGTATCAGGATAAAACCAACCTTCTGGATGTTGTTGAAACTCCAACATCGATAATAGTTCTTCTTGAGTTGTTGCTGTTTGTTTAATTTTTTCGTGCCCCTGAACTGCTTGCCAAAGTTGTTTAAATGTCCAACCTTCGATAACTGTTAAGGAAAATTGCTCAATATCGCCTTTAATCAGTTTATTTAATAACTGCAATGGGCTTAAATTTTCTCTGAGTGTGTACTCACCTGCCTTGATAGAATTACTTGCACCGCTTAGACGTCCAAACATGTTCCAGGGCATTGTTTCAGTAATTAATCCACGCTCAACGAGTCGCTGAGTAATCTGCTTAAAATGCATTCCTGGCTCAACAACAAATTGCACTTCTTTGTCGCTTACGGACAAAGGCTTATTTGCATAATCTTTAAAATAGATAGACATCATCGTAACAACGATGGTCAATATAATGAACAGCGAACTAAATATACGTGTATAAGTTTTCACGCAACATTCCCTAGCTATTGAATACTGCTACAAGCTTGTCAATTATAGCGGTTTTCCTTAACTTGCGCTCACAATAACTACTCACCGGCCAAACCCCATTAAGGCTGTTGCATAACAACATTGCTTGTATTTGGCTTATTTCTGAACGATTGAAATCTCGAACTACAATTTCAATATCATTACTGAGACAGTATTCAATAATTTTTTTACGCATAATGCCAGCAACGCCACATTCAACTAAATCTGGAGTAACCAATGTGTTGTTAATCTGGAAGAATACATTACTAGATGTAGCTTCGATAACATTATCATCTGCATCACACACCAGGCCTTCTTGATAATCATCATCCCATTCACTGCGTGCAAGTACTTGTTCAAGCCGATTTAAGTGCTTAATTTGCGATAGTCTACTTTGCTTAGACAAACGAAAATTGCACTGCGTAACGCTAACACCAGTTTCCATATAGCTAGCTGGGTGATCCGGCCATGGAAATTTTTGTACGATACGAGTCACATCTTGTGCAGAAGGCTTATAACCGCGCCCTCCCTCTCCGCGAGTAATTATGATCTTAATTACCTTATTCGATGAGGAGTTTGAATCAACTAGCGACAACACTTCTTTCTCTAACTGCAAGATGTTTAAGCCATGCAATCCCAGCGTCTCACAACCTAGCTGCAGCCTTTCTAGATGATCTTCCCAATACTCTAACTTTCCCTGTTTAACTGCAATGGTTTCAAAAACACCATCGCCGTATAACAAGCCACGGTCTAAGCTGGAAAGTTGATCGCCCTGACGGCCATTGATGATGACTTCAGGCTTATTCATAGAAAAATCTCTGCAACTAAAATTAGCTGCTTTGATATATTTTGAGGTAGCTGTTACTAAATCTTTTTGAGGACCACGGTTCCATTCGTACCACCAAATCCAAATGAGTTTGATAATGCAACATTGATTTGTTTATCGCGCGCTTCGTTCGGCACGTAATCAAGATCACACTTAGGGTCAGGAGTGTCATAGTTTATAGTTGGTGGCAAAATACCATGATACAACCCTAGAATACTAAACACAGCTTCAACTCCACCTGCTGCACCTAATAAATGTCCGGTCATAGATTTAGTAGAACTTACCGCAAGCTTAGTTGCATGATCACCATAAGTGCTTTTAATTCCTTCTGTCTCAGCTACATCTCCGGCTGGTGTTGAGGTACCATGCGCATTTATGTAATCCACATCACTTGGATTTATACCCGCGTCTGCCAATGCATTTTGCATACATTTGGCACCACCACTTCCACCTTGTGCAGGTGAAGTCATATGATAAGCATCACTACTCATACCATAACCTGCTAACTCACAATATATGTTTGCAGAGCGTGCTTTAGCACTTTCATATTCTTCTAATACAATTACGCCTGCGCCGTCTCCTAATACAAATCCGTTACGATTTAAGTCAAAGGGTCGACTTGCCTTTTCAGGATCATCATTGTGGGATGAACAAAGAGCTTTTGCAGCGGCAAAACCACCAATGCCTAGTGGGCAAGTAGCCATTTCAGCACCACCTGCAATCATAATGTCAGCATCACCATACATAATCATTCTTGCAGCATCGCCAATGTTATGTGTACCTGTAGTACAAGCAGAAACAATGGAAATATTTGGCCCTCGGTAGCCTTTCATAATAGATAGGTTACCGGACACCATATTAATGATATTACTGGGCACAAAGAATGGTGAGATCTTTTTCGGACCACCTTTAAGATAAGCTTCGTTACTCTTTTCTATTCCAGGCAAACCGCCTATTCCGCTACCAATGGCTACACCGATACGATCAGCATTTTGTTCAGTAACTTCAAACCCTGAATCCTCAACAGCCTGTATGCCCGCACCAATTCCATAATGTATAAAAGGATCCATCTTACGCTGATCTTTTTTAGACAAATAATCATCTACAACAAAATCCCGAGTTTGACCGGCAATCTGCACTGAAAATGCACTTGCATCGAAACAATCAATTTTAGAAATACCACTTTTACCAGCAGTAATATTCCCCCACGCTTTTTCGATGGTTGAGCCCACTGGAGAAACAATCCCCAAGCCGGTTACGACTACACGTCTACGAGACATAGCATTAACTTTGTATTAGATAAATTTTGATTCAAGCAGCTGATATACAGCCACTAATAATTTGTAGTGAAGTTTAGTTTTCAACAACTATTGGTTATTGTTAACGTAATCGATAGCTTCTTTTACAGTTGTGATTTTCTCAGCAGCTTCATCAGGAATTTCACATTCAAATTCCTCTTCTAATGCCATTACTAATTCAACCGTATCTAAAGAGTCAGCACCTAGATCGTCTACAAAAGATGCATTTTCTTTTACATCATCTTCGCTAACACCTAGTTGCTCAACAATAATCTTTTTAACTCTTTCTTCGTTAGTACTCATAAACTGCTTCCTCTTTGCAAAAAATTTCAAACCATCCTAAATCGGGCGCTATTGTATTGAAAAGGTTATCGCCTTGCCATCACTCTAAATACCAATAATTAGGTCTTTTAACAGACCAAAATTAGTATAACGTTGATGTCTCAATAAGGTTTTATTGATTAGAAACAAGACTTTAGACAATATAACTTAAGTTAAGAATACGCTATTATTTAACATATTCTAGGCCATATATAGGCCACCATTAATATGAATTGTTTCTCCTGTTATGTATGCCGCGCCGTCAGAAACCAAAAATTTAACCACTTCGGCAATATCATTAACACTCCCCATACGACCTAATGGAATACTACTTAACAATGCTTGCTGTTGATCTTCGCTTAATTCATCCGTCATATCCGTTTCAATAAAACCTGGTGACACTGCGTTGACGGTAATTCCGCGAGAGCCCACTTCTTGCGCCAATGATTTAGTAAAACCGAGGATACCGGCTTTTGCGGCACAATAATTAGATTGTCCAGGATTACCCGAAGAGCCTACAACCGAAGAAATATTCACAATACGACCTGTTTTCGCCTTCATCATATCGCGTAAACAAGCTTTTGAAAGACGATATATTGAAGATAAATTCGTATTAATGACATCATTCCACTCATCATCTTTCATACGCATCAATAAATTGTCTTTTGTAATGCCGGCATTATTTACCAAAATAGCCGGCGCACCAAATGCTTCTTTAATTCCAGCAAGCAAAGTTTTGATTGAATCATCTTGAGTAACATCCAGCACCATTCCCTTACCCATGTAATTGGTTGCATCCAATCCTGCTTGAATAGCCTCGGCACCGGCCTGACTCGTTGCAGTACCTACTACTGTGAATCCTTCAGAAGCCAAAGCATGCAAAATTGCCTTACCAATTCCTCTACTAGCGCCAGTTACCAATGCGATTTGCTTATCCATAGTGACTCATATTACCTACTGTTACGCTAATTCTTGAGCTTTTTCCAAAGCCTGATCAAGGCTCTTTAAGTCATACACACCATAACATGGCACGCTTTTATCAATACGTTTACTGAGCCCTGTAAGCACTTTGCCGGGACCTAGTTCTACGAATGCCTGGGTGCCTTGGGAAACAATATGTTGAATGGTTTCTACCCAACGTACAGGATTGAATAGCTGTTGATACAAGGCATCCTTAATTCCTACTTGCTCATCATGCGACATCACATCAGCATTATGTATAACACTCACATTAGGACCCTTCAGTGTGAGGTCATTTAGAAAGTCACGTAATTTTTCTGCCGCAGGCTTCATCAAACTGCTATGTGAAGGCACACTGAGTGGCAACGTCACGGCACGTTTAGCACCGGCTTCTTTAGCCGCATCAATAGCTCTAGCTACTGCTGATGCATCTCCTGCTATAACAACTTGCCCTGGCGCATTAAAATTCACAGCTTCAACGATTTCTCCCTGTGAAGACGCTACACATACCTCTGCGAGCTTATCGTTATCTAAGCCTAAAACCGCGGCCATTGCCCCTTGTCCTTCTGGAACAGCTTGTTGCATCACCTCACCACGAAAGCGTGCCAGTGGCACTGCCGCTTCAAAATCAAGCGCACCCGAGCACACTAAAGCCGTGTATTCACCAAAACTATGTCCAGCCATTAGTGACGGGGGATTAGAAAATTGCTTTTCCCAAATCTTCCAGGTTGCCACACTTGCACACAGCATAATTGGCTGAGTATTCTCAGTGCGGTTAAGATCTTCTTCAGGCCCATTGGTGGCCAATGCCCATAAATCTTGTTTTAGCAGCTCAGAACCTAGCTCAAAGGTTTGGCTCACTTCAGAATGTTCTCCGGCCAATTCGGCCAACATACCAATAGATTGGGACCCTTGGCCAGGAAATAGATATGTGTAACTCATTTAGTAATTCAGGTAATTAACAGATATATATCGTTTGATTGATAAGGTTATTTGACGAGGATTTTAAACCGCGACATTGTACTCATAAATCAAATCGCTTGTTTTATTTTTTTCTTCTTTCATAATGTGCGACTTCTTAATATCGTGTAGGAGCTGTATGGCTAAGGAAGACCAAATTGAAATGGAGGGTACCGTAATGGAAACCCTACCTAATACTATGTTTCGTGTAGAACTCGAGAATGGCCATACAATTACGGCCCATATTTCTGGTCGTATGCGCAAACACTATATTAAGATTTTGACCGGCGACAAAGTCACCGTCGAAATGACACCTTATGATCTATCAAAAGGAAGAATTACTTTTCGAGGAAAATAATAATACTGACAGAATGACACGAAATAAAATACTAATTAGTAACTTCTTCTAAGTATTCAATCTCCAGCCCTTCTTCGTCTTTGATATCTTCGGCGCGCACTACCACCTTGCCGCCGCGCTCTAAACAACCAAAAAGAATCTCTTCTGCAAGAGGCTTCTTAATGTGTTCTTGAATAATGCGCTCCATTGGACGCGCACCCATTTTCACATCATAGCCACGCTCGGCAATCCATTCCTTTGCCGATGGCTTAATCTGAATTTCAATTTTCTTAGATTCGAGCTGAGCTTCAAGTTGTGCAACAAATTTATCGACCACGTGCATAATCGTTTTCTGATTGAGCGGTGAAAATTGAATGATTGCATCCATTCGGTTTCTAAATTCAGGCGTAAAGGTACGTTTGATAATTTCAATACCGTCAGACTGATTGTCTTGTGTTGTAAAGCCAACACTTGTGCGACTCATTTCAGAAGCGCCTGCATTCGTAGTCATCACTAAAATTACATTCCGAAAATCTACTTTTCTTCCATTAGTATCAGTAAGTGTTCCATGATCCATAATTTGCAATAACAAATTAAATACATCTGGATGGGCTTTTTCTATTTCATCTAACAACAAAACACAGTGTGGCGCTTTTAATACGGCATCCGTAAGCAATCCGCCTTGATCAAACCCAACATAACCAGGAGGCGCACCAATTAAACGCGAAACGGTGTGTCGCTCCATATATTCTGACATATCAAATCGAAGAAGCTCGATACCAAGAATCATAGATAATTGTCGAGTAACTTCTGTTTTACCTACACCTGTTGGACCGGCAAACAAGAAAGAACCAATCGGCTTCTCTTCATTACCAATACCCGAACGAGACATCTTAATTGCAGTGGACAATGTGCTTATTGCATCGTCTTGACCAAAAACAACTAACTTCAAGTCTCTCTCTAAATTTTTCAATACCGTTGTATCATCGGTACTCACGTGCTTAGGTGGAATACGTGCAATTTTAGACACAACATCTTCAATCTGCTTAACCGTAATATTCTTCTTACGTGAAGACTTAGGTTTTATGTTCATATTTGCACCCGCTTCATCGATAACATCAATGGCCTTATCCGGCAAATGGCGATCATTAATGTGCTTATCTGCAAGCTCTGCGGCTGTTTTTAATGCTTTATCTGAATATTTAACATCATGATGTTCTTCAAACCGGCTACGCAGCCCTTTGAGAATTTGGAAAGTTTCATCTACAGATGGTTCGTCAATATCAATATTTTGGAACCTTCTCGCCAATGCACGATCTTTTTCAAATACACCGCGATATTCTTGATAAGTAGTAGAACCAATGCATTTTAATTCACCTGAACTTAGCATCGGTTTAATTAAGTTTGACGCATCCATTACACCACCTGATGCAGATCCAGCACCGATGACAGTATGGATTTCATCAATAAACAATACTGCACCCTCTTCTTCTTTTAATTGATGCAATACACCTTTTAAACGTTTTTCAAAGTCACCACGATATTTTGTGCCCGCCACCAAACCACCAAGATCTAAAGCGTAAATGGTAGCGTCTTGCAATACCTCAGGAACTTTTTTATCAACAATTCGTTTTGCTAACCCTTCCGCAATGGCTGTTTTACCAACACCCGCTTCACCCACTAACAATGGATTATTTTTACGACGACGACATAAAATTTGTACCACACGCTCAACTTCGTCATCACGACCAATTAGAGGATCAATTTTCCCTTCAATTGCACGCGCATTTAAATTACTTGCAAAACGCTCCAATGGTTTAGGAGCAGGCGCGTCACCATTCATGTCCATTTCTGGGTCGCCAGTTAATTCACTTTCCGACTCCATTGGAACTTTTGAAATACCGTGCGCAATAAAATTCACGACATCTAGTCGTGCAACATCATGTTGACCTAACAAATACACCGCATGAGATTCTTGCTCACCAAATATTGCAACCAATACATTTGCACCGGTTACTTCAGCTTCTTTTTTACCAGAAGATTGCACGTGGAAAACGGCACGTTGCAAAACGCGTTGAAAACCTAAGGTAGGTTGTGTATCTCGATCATCGTCTTCAGGCAAGACTGGTGTATTGTCTCCAATAAATTCTGCTAGTTCGGAGGCAAGTTTAGTTAAATTGGTTCCACATGCTCGCAGCACATCAGCCGCAGCAGGATTTTGTGTTAGCGCAAGTAATAAATGCTCTACGGTCATGAACTCATGCCGTTTTTCTCGTGCTTCTTTAAAAGCAACATTGAGAGTAAATTCCAGCTCTTTATTTAGCATAGGCTTGTATCCTTAACCGTTTTACCCAAACCTCTACTTATGCCTCTTCCATGGCGCAAAGTAATGGATGATTATTCATTCGTGAATAATCATTAACTTGGGCGACTTTTGTCTCTGCCACATCGCGAGTAAACACTCCACATACACCTTTCCCTCGTGTATGAACATGCAACATGATGCGGGTAGCTTTTTCGCGATTCATCTTAAAAAAGCTCTCTAAAATATGTACCACAAATTCCATAGGGGTGTAATCATCATTCAAAATTACAACTTTGTACATCGGAGGTTGCTTGATCTTCGGTTTCGCCTCTTGTACAACCAGCTCATCATCGTGGCGAATTTCTTCTTGATCAGACATACTCGTTAGGTAAAGCTATTAAATTAATATTATATACAGCACTATTTTGCCGCCTAGTTACAATATCTAAAACGCACCATTTGGCCTACTGATGGATGATATGCAACATAAGCTAAGATGGGTGCTACCTTAGTAGGTTTCAAGTGTTTTCTAAATTATATATTAACTATATAAAATAACTCATTGTTATTTATGATATTATAAACATATTTATAAAAATCGGTTTACAAAGTCAATTAGTTTTTACCAATTTACTCAGTCAGTTACACAACTTAAATTCAATACGAAATTATAACTAAATTATGAAATGGGAACCTCATATTACTGTTGCTGCAGTCATAGAACGCGATAACAATTTCCTCCTAGTTGAAGAAATGGTTGAAGGAACGGCCGTACTCAACCAACCTGCAGGACACTGGGAATCTGGCGAGACATTAATAGAAGCCGCTAAACGTGAAACCTTAGAAGAAACGGGTTGGGAATTTTTCCCCACCGCTATAGTTGGCATATACCAATGGCAACATCCACGAAAAAACGAAACCTTCCTTAGGTTTACATTCTGCGGAGATTGTAGCGAACAACGAATTACTACAGAACTGGATGATGGCATCTTAGATGCAAGCTGGCATCACAAAGACGACATTCTTGCCTTACCCGAAACAAAAATTCGCAGCACACTGGTTACAGAGAGTTTAAAAGACTACTTAGATGGAAAGCGTCAAGATTTAAGTATGATGCGTGACATTCACCAGCATTGGTAACAATCCTTCTTCTGCACCGCTAACGCACTCAGTATGACTAACAAGATTATTGTAGGCATGTCGGGTGGCGTTGATTCTTCCGTGGCGGCACATCTATTAGTAGAGCAAGGCTTTAATGTTGAAGGTTTGTTTATGAAGAATTGGGAAGAAGACGATGACGAAGAATATTGCTCCGCTTCAATTGATCTAGCCGATGCACAAAAAATTTGTGAGCAAATAGGTATACCGCTCCATACTGTTAATTTCTCTAGTGAATACTGGGACCGTGTATTCGAATATTTTTTAACTGAATATAAATCAGGCCGCACTCCTAATCCTGACATCATTTGCAATAAAGAGATTAAATTCCGTGCGTTTTTAGACCATGCTCTTACATTAGAGGCTGACTATATTGCTACCGGACATTATGCAAATTGCATAATCAATAATGACGAAGCAAGTCTTTGCAAAGCTTTAGATAAAAACAAAGATCAAAGTTATTTTCTACACACTCTAGATCAGCAACAATTATCAAGATCACTATTCCCTATCGGTAAACTAGAAAAATCAGAGGTCCGCAAAATTGCAAAACAAAAAGGCTTTGACACCTTTGATAAAAAAGATAGCACAGGTATTTGTTTTATTGGTGAACGTAAATTTCGTGATTTCTTAAAAAACTATATTCCTGCTAAAAATGGCGAAATTAAAACATTAGATGATAAAGTTATTGGCAACCATGAAGGCGTGATGTTTTATACCATTGGGCAACGTCAAGGTTTAGGCATTGGTGGACAGCGCACTCATTCTGAAGAACCTTGGTATGTTACCCATAAAGACATCGATACAAATTGCCTTTATGTTGTACAAGGGCGTGAGCATGAATCTTTGTACCATTCTAAACTCACCACACAGGTTTTTCATTGGATTGCAGGCACCGCACCCAACGATGTTAATAATTTATCTGCTAAAACTCGTTACCGCCAAGATGATCAGGCCTGTACGATTCGTTCAATATCAGACCATTACTATGAAATAGCCTTTAATGAACCACAATGGGCTATCACACCTGGACAAAGTGTTGTGCTATATCAGAACGACACGTGCTTAGGTGGTGCTATTATTGAAGAACGTTATAAATAAATTAATTCTCGTTACATGTTCAAAGTTTCCAAAGATCAAACCATCGCACTTACAGGCTTATATCAGTCATTAGCATTGGTACAAAACATTGCATGGGAAGGCAATAGCAGTCATTCCTGCATGATCCCTACTATCGAAAGCATTTTAAAAATCGATACCGAGCAATTTATCGATGTATATGGCTCAATAAATAACCTTCAATTAGGTATACAAACACTTAAATCTGCCTTGCAACATAAAAGTGAAAAACACGCGGTCGAACGAACACGTTACGCCATCAACCTTATGTATCTGGCTTCTAAGTTAGAAGAAAACAAACAATCGTTATCTTCCTTAGGCGGCCAAATTGAACGAATTAGTAATCAATATGAATCAGTAGATAACGCTTTTGATGAAATCACCCAAGACCTAGGCAGCCTGTATCGAGAATGTATCAGCCCACTTGGGCCAAAAATCATTATTGAAGGCGATCCCGTCTATTTAAAGACTGATCAAAATGCCAGCAAAATACGAGCACTACTACTAGCTGGAATTCGTGCGGTTATTCTTTGGAAACAAGCCAATGGAAAGCGCTGGACCTTGCTGTTAGGGAGAAAATCGCTTTTAGATAACATTTTAGCTCTAGAACAGGGCATTTAGCGTCAATAAACATCAATTTTCAGACCCATTTACCACTTACAGGCAGTTATTCTGAGAGTGGATTTGTCCGACAATCACACTCCCTTGGGACGCGTAATTAGATAAAATGCGCGTCATTCTTCGCTTCTAACCTGCACGATAGAGAGGTTTTATAACTAAATGAGTTTGTATGCTGATTATTTAAAAGAAATTGAGCTTCGAGAAAAGGAGCTTGGATTACACCCTAAGCCCATCGATAGCGCTGATTTACTAGCAGAGATTATTGAGCAGATTAAAGACCCTGCCCATGAACATCGTGCAGACTCGCTCAAGTATTTTATTTATAACACACTGCCAGGCACCACCAGTGCGGCCGGTGTGAAAGCAAAATTTCTCAAGCAAATCATCCTCGGTGAAGAGTCTGTCGAAGAAATAACACCTGATTTTGCCTTCGAACTGCTCTCGCACATGAAGGGAGGCCCTTCGGTTGAGGTACTGCTTGATCTCGCCCTCGACGATAACAATGACGTAGCAGAACCCGCCATAGAGGTGTTAAAAACACAGGTATTTCTTTATGAAGCCGATACCGAACGACTCGAGAATGCATACAAAGCTGGCAATACACGCATAAAAGAACTTCTTGAAAGCTATGCCAATGCAGAGTTCTTTACTCAGCTGCCCGATATCGACGAAGAAATTCAACTCATAACCTATATAGCTGGTGTGGGTGATATCTCTACAGATTTACTCTCGCCAGGTCACCAAGCACACTCTCGCTCGGATCGTGAACTACACGGTCAGTGCATGATTACTCCCGAGGCACAACAAGAAATTCAGGATTTGCAAAAACAACACCCAGATAAAAGAGTGATGCTCATTGCCGAGAAAGGTACCATGGGTGTGGGATCGTCGCGCATGTCTGGTGTGAACAACGTGGCGCTTTGGGCCGGCACACCCGCTAGCCCATATGTAC
>JBOEHC010000045.1:0-10513 GCA_050633765.1 Gammaproteobacteria bacterium | reverse complement strand
ATTAGCTTTATAGATAGTTGTAGACATGGTCGCCAAACTATATGGCAACTAAAACTTTAATAAGGCTGAGCCCCAGGTAAATCCACCACCAAATGCTTCGAGCATCAGCGTTTCACCTTTTTTAATTCTTCCGTCACGCACTGCATAATCTAGTGCCAGAGGAATAGAAGCTGCAGAGGTATTGCCATGCTCTGATACAGTAACAACCACCTGTTCCATTGGCATTTTTAATTTACGTGCCGTTGCTTCAATAATTCGGTTATTTGCTTGATGCGGAACCAACCAATCAATATCACTTTTTTGTATGTTATTTGCCTCTAAAGTCTCATCAACAATTCTGCCTAAAGTATTTACTGCCATTTTGAAAACGGCATTACCTTCCATATATAGGTATGCTTCACCAGCTTTGAGTTTCTCATAACCTTGCGAAATACCATGTGGGACATGTAAAAGATGTTCGTAACTTCCATCCGCATGCAAATGGGTTGATAAAATTCCGGGGTCTTCTGATGCCTCTAACACAACTGCCCCTGCACCATCGCCAAATAGCACACATGTACCTCGGTCATTCCAATCTAAAATTCTTGATAACGTTTCTGCGCCAACTACTAAAGCACATTTTGCAGCACCCGTTTTAATAAATTTATCTGCTATTGCTAATGCATATACAAAACCAGTGCAAACCGCTTGCACATCAAACGCTGCACAGCCGTGAATATCCAAGCGCTTTTGTAACAAACATGCAGTACTTGGGAAAATTTTATCGGCTGTGGTGGTAGCCATAATAATTAAGTCCACATCTGCATTGGTCTTCCCTGCCATTTCCAATGCACGTCTTGATGCATTGACGGCTAGATCACATGTTGTTTCACCATCTGCTGCAATATGACGTTGCTTAATTCCTGTACGCCCTTGAATCCACTCGTCTGATGTATCAACAATTTTTTCTAAATCTTTATTGGTGAGTACTTTCTCTGGAAGATAGCTTCCTGTACCAATTATTTTTGAATAAGTCATAAATTAAATCTTATTTAATCTTTAAGCTGCGTTATCTTGTTTTAAATATTCTTCAATGCGTGATTCGATTTTTTCTGGAACTTGTTGACTAGCTTCTATACGCGCAATATCAATGGCATGTTGAAATGAAAACGCATCTGCTCCACCATGGCTCTTAACTACAACACCACGTAATCCTAATAAACTTGCTCCATTATAACGCCTTGGATCAATACGTGTTTTCAATGCTTTTAAGACTGGCATGGCTGCTAATCCGCAAAGTTTAGTAAATAAATTTCGGCTAAATTCTTGTTTAGCATAATGCGCCACAATTTTAGCGACCCCTTCACTGGTTTTGAGAGATACATTACCTACAAAACCATCACAAACCACAACCTCAACCTCTCCGCAGTAAATGTCATCTCCCTCAACATAGCCAATATAATTCAAGCCGCTTTGACGTAGCACTTCATGTGCTTCTTTAACCTGCTCATTACCTTTAATTTCTTCTTCACCAACATTTAGTAGACCTACTTTTGGCTGATCAATTCCATTGATCGCACTTGCTAACACTGCACCCATCACTGCAAATTGTAATAAATGCTGACTACTACAACCTACATTTGCGCCTAGATCCAGCATATACGTTTTGCCGTACATAGATGGCATTAAACTAGTGATTGCAGGTCGATCAATTCCAGGCAATGTTTTTAATACATAACGTGCAGTAGCCATCAAAGCACCAGTATTCCCCGCACTTACTGCTGCATCTGAAATTCCTTCTTTTACATGATTGATCGCCACACGCATCGATGAATCTTTTTTGTTGCGCAGCGCTTGAGACGGTGGTTCATCCATCTCTACTTGCTGACTAGTGTGATGGATTTTAAGGCGTTCGTATGGTGTTACATTAAGCTTATTGAGTTCAGCACTAATTTTCGCTTGGTCACCAACTAGGATGAGTGCGACATCTTGATTTTCTGCCAAATAGTTGACCGCTGCTTTAGCAACTACAGGTGCACCAAAGTCACCACCCATTGCATCAAGTGAAACGGTTAATTTAGTCACTGATGTTCTCAGTTAAGAAATTGAAACTTATTAGTTAATCTAGGATAGAAAACTAAATGTAAAACAAAGTAAGCTAACGAAAATATTGAATTAGTATTTAGCGCCAGCTTATTAATAGCAGTTTATTCGTCTTCGTCTTCAAATTCGTCAGCATTCACAATCACCTGACGACCACGATAATACCCATCAGGAGTAACATGATGACGCAAATGTGTTTCACCGGTCGTTCCATCAATCGATAATGCTGCGGTAGACAAGCCATCATGCGCTCTACGCATTCCACGCTTTGAAGGAGTCTTCCTACTCTTTTGTACTGCCATTTTGATTCTCCAAACTAATCAACGCTTTTAAGTATAGCAAATGGGCTTTCTTTCCTCTCGCTGGAAGCTACCTGCTCCTCTGATGGAGCTTCATTTGCGGCGAGCCACGCTACCATATCTTGGTTGCATAGTGAAATATCCTGATGTTTAGGGACTAGAGGTAACGTGAGTAGCAACTCTTCCTCAATTAAGTCTGACAATACCAAGCTTTTGCCATCATATTCATGAAACTCAGGCCTTTCTTCACCTTTTATTTGCTCATTTTCAGGTAAATTCTCCTCTTCCGGCTTCACTAATACTTTAATTTTTGGCTTAAGTTCAATGCTGACCTCATCCAGACACCTTTCACAACGCATGCCTACTGTTGCTATGGTTTGGCCCGTAACCAAAGGATACCCATATAATCCACGCGAAATACTGAGTTTAGCCTTTGCCATGGGCTCAGCTGACAGCACATTTTCCATCAGGCGGGTCATTGCTCTCGTGGCCACTAACCCATCTAGCTTTCGGTTATGATCGGCAAAATTCACCGGATCGAACCGAATTGGAAGTGGTTTTAATTGTTGCTGTGACATACTTAATTACTCAATAAACTCATACCAGTATACGAAAGAACTTACAGCGCTTCATCTATGAACATTGTTTTAGCCTCAAGCTCCGAATATCGCAAAAAACTGTTGTCTCCCTTGATACCAGATATCACCTGCTCACCTCCAGAAATAGATGAGTCGATTAAAACTGGGGAGTCTGCCGAAAATTATGTTTCTCGTTTGGCCGTTGAAAAAGCCAGAGCTGTTGCATCACAATTAAAAAATGCATTGGTGATTGGCTCAGACCAATGCGCTGTATTAAAGGGTAAAATTATTAGCAAACCTGGCAATCATGAAAATGCTATTGCGCAACTGAAAGCATCTAGTGGCAAGCGTATAACGTTTTTTACTGGTTTATGTGTAATTAATACTAAAACCAACTCACAGCAAATCAGTTGTGAAACTTTTCAAGTTACTTTTCGCAAACTTAGTGAAAAACAAATTATTACTTATCTAGATAAAGACCAACCCTACGATTGCGCAGGAAGTTTTAAAGCAGAAAGTTTGGGCATTACGTTATTTGAGAAAATGCAAGGCGATGACCCAAATACGCTAATAGGTTTGCCGTTAATTAAGTTAACTACAATGTTAAATAATGAGGGCGTAGCCTTGCCAAGATAAAATTTTACCGTAGCACTGGAAAGGATAGCGCTTTAATAATCGGTTCCACCATAGCAGTACCTAAGCGTTTTGCAAAGCGTTGGAACACATCTTCACGAAACGTGTAGTCTTGAATATCTTCAACTCCTACAACTTCTCTTGCCACATAACTGGCACTACCAAACCCATCAACTAATCCAAGTTCTAATGCTTGCTCACCAGTCCAGAATAAACCGCTGAACATATTTTTATCTTTTGCTAATTTATCACCGCGGCCTTCTACCACAACATCAATAAATTGCTGATGGATTTCGTCAAGCAAAGATTGCACATGTTTCTTTTCAAATTCACTCTCAGGTGAGAATGGATCTAAAATTGCTTTATGCTCACCAGCCGTCATCAATCGTCTTTGCACACCTAATTTTTCCATCGCGCCTACAAATCCAAAGCCATCCATTCGCACACCAATTGACCCTACAATACTGGCTTTATCTGCATAAATTTTATCGGTTGCAACGGCTGCAAACACGCCACCTGATGCACAAATATCGGTTACCACTGCGTAAATGGGTTTGTCAGGATGCAATTCTCTTAAGCGTGTAATCTCACGGTTAATATAGTTCGCTTGCACCGGACTTCCGCCAGGGCTATTAATACGAAGAATAATCGCTGCGGATTTATTATTTTCAAACGCAGCACGTAAACCTGAAACCACGTTATCTGCACTTGCCTCTTCGCCATCGGCAATTACACCTGCAAGCTCAACTAAAGCAGTGTGCTGAGTAGTAGCAGAAAAACTTGCAAAATGTGGAGCTAACAAGCTAACTAAAAATATAGACACATAAGCAAAACCAAGCAATTTAAAGAAAATTCCCCATTTACGTGCGCGACGTTGTTCTTTTAGACCCGCTTGCGCTAAATCTACGATTGCTTCACGCTCCCAACCTGAAGCCGAACGATCGTCTTTGGAAATCTTATCTAAATTAATTTTTGGCTCCATGTATTTGTCACCCTTTGCAGTTAAATTCTTAATAAATTACAAGTGCATCTAAATTTCAGTAAACCTCATGGCTTATTAGAAATCAAATCCATTCAATTCGGTAAATTATCCTTTCATGAGTCTAGACCTTCTATAAAGCCCTTTAGTTCATTGCTCATTGGCGCTTGGATTATAGTCCTTTGATCGCTATTGGGTAGCTGAAATGAAAATTCGGCAGCGTGCAAAAACATACGTTTGAAACCCATTTTCTTGCATTCACGATTAAAGACAAAATCACCATGCTTAGAATCACCCACTATGGGAAAACCAATTTGTGCTGCGTGCAAACGTATTTGATGAGTTCGCCCTGTCTTAATATGAGCATTTAATAGAGTGAAATTTTTAAAATATTGGATAGGTCGAAAGACTGTTAGAGCATTTTTCCAACGATTCATGTGCTCATCTACTTGAGAATTAGATCCCTTGGTTTGTAGGGGCAGATCTACCACTTTCTCACCCAAATCCCATTCGCCTTTAACTAATGCAAAATAGCTTTTTTGCACACCTATTTTGTTTACATTGTTATCTCGCATTAAGTCATGCAGAGCGTTTAAACTACGTTTGTTTTTAGCAATCAATAAGCAACCACTTGTTTCACGATCTAAGCGGTGCACTAATTCTAAATACGCAGCTTTAGGACGGAGCGCTCGCATTACCTCAATCACGCCATATCTGATTTTAGAACCAGGATGCACAGCAAAACCTGCAGGTTTGTTAATTGCTAAGATATTGTCATCTTCATAAATAATCGAGGCATCAATCTGCTGTTTTATCGTCTCGCTTATTGTAGGGGTTGCAGATTCGGTCGCATCGATTTGAGGAATTTTTACCTCATCACCTTCCTCTAGACGATAGGTTTGTTTGACTCTTTTACAATTTACCCTGATTTTACCGGTCCTTATTAATCGATAAATAAGACCCTTTGGCACTCCTTTTAGGCGAGCAAACAAGAAATTATCGATTCGCTGACCATCTCGATCCGCATCAACTGTATATATAGAACCTTTATGTTTCATGTTTAACCGCTCATAGACTAACTTATAACCTTCTGACAGACTGGGAAAAATAGCAATAAAAACGATAGGTTATAGATTTGCTGAGCATCGCTTAGATTGATATAGTCAGCTATGTGCTATGTAAGCAATTAATTTAATCTTAACGCACAGTGCAAAAAAGCCATATCAAATCAGAATTTGACTACGTATATTTCTTTTGCACAAAAATATGAATTTCTACACTTTACAAGACTTAACTTTGTAGAGCGTAAGTTTAGACGCGCTGTGAAAATTTAAATATCACAGTCGCCTCATAACAATACATAAATGATTTTTATCTACACTATATTATATTTCCTTCGGCTATTACCTGCCGAACAATCCTTGCCTACTGGTATTTCCAACTCGGTTAGTTGGACAGGACTTCGTGCGGATGTTTGTTTAACAAAACGATCCCGAAGGAACACGACTTTGGATACCACCAAACATGAAAAGAATTTTAATCAATGCTACACAGCAAGAAGAGCTACGTGTAGGTATGGTCGATGGACAACGACTATACGACCTCGACATCGAGTTACCCTCTCAAAATCAAAAGAAAGCTAATATCTATAAGGGTGTCATCACCCGAGTAGAACCAAGCCTTGAGGCTGCCTTTGTAGATTTTGGATCTACAAGACATGGTTTCTTACCTTTTAAAGATATCTCACGAGAGTACTTCAGCGATTCTGCTAATTCTGGCGATCGTTTCTCAGTTAAAGATCAAATACGTGAAGGTCAGCAAATTGTTGTTCAAGTAGAGCGAGAAGAACGCGGCACCAAAGGTGCGGCCCTCACCACCTTTATGAGCTTGGCAGGTCGTTATTTAGTACTCATGCCAAACAACCCAAGAGCCGGTGGCGTGTCTCGACGCATTGAAGGCGAAGACCGTGAAGAACTACGTAAAGCCTTATCAGATGTAGAAATACCAGAAGGTATGGGTGCCATCGTTCGTACCGCGGGTGTTGGACGTTCAACAGAAGAACTTCAATGGGATCTAAATTATCTCGTACAAATTCATCAAGCCATTAATAACGCTGTAGACACACAGGACAAACCGTTTCTTATTTACCAAGAAAGCAATGTCATCATTCGTGCTTTGCGTGATCATTTACGTGAAGATATTGGCGAAATAATTATAGATGACCCTGAAGTTTTCAACGACGCTAAAAAATTCGTTGAGACCGTCATGCCGCATAATGTTCAAAAGCTCAAGCTGTATGAAGATACCGTCCCACTATTTAATCGCTATCAAATCGAATCACAAATTGAATCTGCATTTGATCGAGAAGTAACTTTACCTTCAGGTGGTGCAATTGTTATTGATCACACTGAAGCCATGATCTCAATTGATATCAACTCTGCAAGAGCCACCAAAGGCAGCGATATTGAAGAGACCGCTACCAACACTAACCTGGAAGCCGCGGACGAAATTGCACGACAATTGCGAATTCGAGATTTAGGCGGACTCATTGTGATTGATTTCATCGACATGATGGCCAATAAAAATCAACGCGAAGTAGAAAACCGCTTACGTGAAGCGTTAAAAATAGATCGTGCTCGCGTGCAAATCGGCAGAATATCTCGTTTTGGTTTGTTAGAGATGTCGCGCCAAAGATTACGCCCTTCACTTGAAGAATCTAGTCAAATTGTGTGCCCACGATGCACGGGACACGGAACTATCCGTAGCATTGAATCATTAGCGCTCGGAGTACTTCGTCTAATAGAAGAAGAAGCACTTAAAGACAAAACCAGCATAATTACTGCAAAACTACCTGTTGATGTAACAAGTTTCTTGTTAAATGAGAAACGTTCCAACATTGGAGATATTGAAGCAAGAAATCGAGTTCAAATTATTATCATTCCTGATCCTAATCTGGAAACTCCTCATTTCAATGTCGAAAGAACTAGAGATGAAGGAAAAGAAATAGTCAGCAGACCTAGCTATGAACTTATTCCAGAACAAGAAACACAGGCTAACTTGCACAAACCAGTTGCAGTTAAAGCTGAGCAGCCTGCCGTTAAAAGTATTAATGCAACACCTCCTGCACTAAAAAGTAAATCTTCTGAAACTAAGTCAGGATTTTTTAGCAAATTACTCTCTTGGTTTGCGGCCGAAGAAGTTGAAGAGCCACCAAAATCTAGTAAACCTCAAACTAGAAATAATAATCGCTCGCGCGATGGGTATCGTGGCAACAATAGACGCAACAACAATCGTTCTGGTGGAAATAATCGAAGACGCAATAATTCAAATAATAGACGCAGAAACGATAATTCTCGCAAGCCAACTAATAATCGCAATTCCAATAATCGTAATGCTAATAATGATAAAGGCAACGCAACCAGTACTCAGACTGCTAGTTCGCCTAAGTCATCAAACCTTGGAAATAGCGAGTCTAGCAACAGCACATCAAACACAAGCACTAACCCATAGATAGTTAGCAAGCTATTGCAGACTAACTACATCACTCATTTGTTGAATGTTATTCAACTCAGCGAATGAGTTTTGTTGATGTGTTTGCGCTTAATATGCTTAAGCAACTCTTTGCTAGTCGCCTCAACCAAATTTAATACCGTTTCAAAACCCTTTGAATCGCCATAATAGGGATCAGGTACTTCAGAATGTTTAGTGGTAGTGGCAAAGTCTAAAAACAATTTTATTTTATGCTTATGCTGACTACCGCATTGGGATAACAAATCTGAATGATTATCTCCATCCATTGCAAGAATGTAATCAAAACTCTCAAAATCATCTTCAACAACTTTCCGAGCGCGCAACTTAGATAAGTTATAACCACGCTCAGCGGCTATAGAAACTGCCCTAGAATCTGGTGCCTTTCCTTCGTGATATGCATAGGTCCCCGCAGAGTCGACTGCTATTTCACCTCTCAATCCATCTTCATCAACTAACTTCTGAAATACGCCGTGCGCAGTTGGTGAACGGCAAATATTACCCATGCATACAAATAGCACTTTAATCTGATCTGTTTTTGGCATCGATACTGATTCTGGTTCTGTGACAGATAATGCTTTTCCATTAATGGCCCTGATGATTAATCTTCCACACGTGAGCCCCAAAAACCACGTAAACACAATCTGCCAAGATTCACCAGACGAAAAACTAATCGCATCACGATAATATTGTTCAATTTCTTCTACTGAATTGTCTTTAAAATAAAATTGATCCAGTGGAATTAATACGAAAGCAATACACAGCGCAATAAATAAAAACAGAACATGCAACTTAACTAGACGAGACATAGCAGCATCAACGGTCAAATTTTAACTGCTCACCGAAAAATGGCTCATCAGTTAATACTCCGTCCTCATAAACAACTTGACCATTCAAAATAGTCGCGGCAATGCTAGAACGGAATGTTTTGCCCTCAAAAGGTGACCATCCACACTTATAAAGTACACTTTCTTTTGTAACGGTATGCGGCTTATTAACATCAATAATCGCAAGATCTGCATAATACCCTTCACGCACAAACCCACGCTCTGCAACGTCAAACCTAATAGCAACGTTATGACTAGTTTTTTCTACAATCTTTTCAATACTCAACACACCATCATGCATATGCTCTAATACGCCAATTAGCGCATGTTGCACTAACGGTAAACCTGCAGGTGCTGTCATATAATTGCCTTGCTTTTCTTCCCAAGTGTGCGGTGCATGATCTGTTGCGATCACATCTATTAAATCATCCTGCACGCCTTTCAATAAACCTTGATGATCTTGTTCAGTTTTCACAGCGGGATTACATTTTATTAAGGAACCTTTATCTGCATAATCTTTTTCACTAAAAAATAAATGATGCACGCAAACTTCAGCTGTAATGTGTTTATCCTTAACATTACCTTTGGTAAATAACTCAAGCTCTCTTGCCGTTGTTAAATGCAGTATATGTAATTGCGTACCATACTTTTTAGCCAGTTTTACGGCTTTAGAACTTGAGCGATAACAAGCTTCTTCAGAACGAATAAGTGGATGAAACTCAATCGGTATATCATCACCGTATTGTTGTTGATATTTTTTAAGATTTTCGTTAATTAAAGGTGAATCTTCGCAATGCGTTATAATCGGCACAGGCGCGTGCTTGAAAATAGCATCCAAAACATCATCATCATCTACCAACATATTGCCTGTTGAAGCACCCATAAACACTTTGATACCACAAGCTCGATCTATAGGCGCTCGCTTGAGCACTTCGATATTGTCATTGCTGGCACCCATATAGAATGCGTAATTTGCTCTCGCACGCTGATGTGCAGCCGCATATTTCTGATCTAATAATTCCAAACTTAAGGTAGGAGGTTTTACATTCGGCATATCCATGAAACTGGTGATGCCACCTGCTATAGCTGCTAATGACTCGGTTGCAATATCGCCTTTATGCGTGAGGCCTGGCTCTCTAAAATGTACTTGATCATCAATCATGCCAGGAATCACATAGTTACCTTTAGCATCCAGCACTCTTTTTGCTTGAGAACTTTGCAGATCGTTTCCAATTTTTTCAATGCGCTGATCAGAAATCAGAAGATCACACTCGATAGTTTGCGCTTCATTCACCAAGGAACAGTTAGTTATTAATAAATCATGCATTTTCAGCAACCTTTTTTATTGATAAGTCATTGTAAATGCTTGTTTTAATGGATGATTGCATGTTTATTAGATTCCTAATTCAATTAAAATGTGAAATTGCTCACAATAAATGCAGGCCTATTTTAGGTAGGGTATTCTCATAAAAACAATAACATTGTTACTTGTTATTTTAGGGACTGAGATGAACGAAATTAACCCACTGGAAAGGCGTAACCATAACGACCGGCGTACCTCCATGCAAGCCGCCCAGTTTCCTATCA
>JBOEHC010000044.1:0-17516 GCA_050633765.1 Gammaproteobacteria bacterium | reverse complement strand
CTTTTACTATGTGCAAATCATGTTAATGCGCTAATCGATGTCGTAGTTTTACAGGCTTCAATTAATAAAGATTTACGACCTCTTGCACGCAGTGGCTTATTTTTAAATCCTTTTCTTAAACCAATATTAAATATGATTGGCGCAGTACCTATATATCGCCGCAATGATCTTGGTAGTGATCCCACTCAAAACCAAGACTCATTTGTTAAATGTTATGAATTACTTGCAAACAACCAAACCATTATTATATTTCCAGAGGGGCAAAGTCACTCAGACCCTCATATAAACAAATTAAAAACAGGCGCTGCACGAATAGCCTTAGGCGCAAAACTACATAATGCCAAAGCGCCTGTAGTGATTCCAGTTGGATTGACATTCTCTCGCAAGGGCAAGTTCCGTAGTGATGTATTAGTACAGTATGGAAAAACTGTTGATCTAACTACAAAAAAACCAATAGATTCATTTGAATCTGTAGAACTCATTACCGATCGAATTAAATATGGGCTCGCCAATGTAACACTTAATGCTGATTCTTGGGAGGATATATATTTAATCACGCGTTTAGAGAAATTCTTCGCACTACGTAGAGGAAAATATAGAAAAGGACAATTAAAACAGCGCTTTCAAGCGCTGCAACGACTGATCGACGCTCAAGGCTTATTAAAAATCTATGAACCCGACAAGGTGCGCACTCTCGTCAACCAGCTTCGAGGCTTTGAACGTTTATGCAAATGTTGTGGAATTCGTGACTACCATTTAACTATCGAATATAAGCCCTTATTAGTCATAGTCTATATTCTACGCTTGGCTAGCATTTTGTTAATTGGCTTACCTATCGCAATATGGGGAATTATTAATAACTTTACCCCTTATCAACTCACACGAGATGTTGCTCGTCGCATTGCAAAAGGTACGGACCAGTATGATACGGCCAATATTACATTTGGAATATTCTTTTTTTTATTATTTTGGTCGATACAAACTTATATTATATATCGTTATTTTGACATGACATGGGCATTCATTTATCTGGCCAGCATCATTATAAGTGCTCCTTTTGCACTCAAGCTACGNNGGCAACTGTAATTATCAGTGCACCTTTTGCACTGAAACTACGCAAGGAATATCATATTATTTTTGATAATATAAAAATATTCTTTTTATTTATGCGTAAAAAACAGCTACGTAAATACCTTGAAATAAAGCGCAAAGAAATTGAAAAAGAACTCGCAAAACTATTACGTATTGTGAAAAGACTTCCTAGCATACAATAAGCCATTTTCTCATATTTAATTAACCCAATACATACGCATTTAAGACTGCTTAGCCACTGATAATGCTTACCTTATTATTTTACATCATTAAGATATTTACATTGATAAACTACAACAACATCCTATCATTTTGGTTTTCAGAGTCTTCAATGAAGCTTTGGTTTAACTCAACAACAGATTTTGATAATGATATTCGCACGAAGTATCAAACTTTATGGGAGCAAGCTTCTAACCATCAACTTGATATTTGGCAAGAAACTCCATCAGGTTCTGTAGCACTTGCGATAGTATTGGATCAATTTCCGTTAAATATGTTTCGTGGAACCGCAAAATCATATTCTACTGAAAGCCAAGCTATCAATGTTTCTCGCTTAGCCATATCTAAAAAATATGACCATCAACTTAACTCATTAGAGCTACCTTTCCTATATATGCCACTCATGCACAGCGAAGATGTTAATGACCAAAATGACTCGGTTCGTTTATTTGAACAAGCCAAACTGGATAAAAATATAAGATTTGCGAAACACCACCAGAATATTATTTTAAAATTCGGTCGCTTCCCTCATAGAAACAAAGCATTAAATAGGACCAGCACTGCTGAAGAACTAGAATACCTAGCATCAGCCCAAGCATTTAAAGGTTAGTCGTTATGCCAATAAAATTTAACTATTCTATCAATTGGCGAGATTCTCTATTAGCTTCACTTGTCATACTATCCTTTGTGGCATTGTTTTTTATTGATCCCATCTCACAAAATCTTGCATATCATAATTTTGCTGATAGCCGAAAAATGTTCGGCATAAATAATTTTTTTGATGTAGCCTCAAACTTACCTTTTATATTTGCAGGTCTTCTAGGATTAACCTGTATTTATAAAAATTGGGGTATTAGCAGTTCTTGGAGCTGGTTAATACTATTTATCTCTATATTGTTTGTTGCGCTGGGGTCTTCTTACTATCACTTTAACCCAGAAAACAAAACCTTGACTTGGGATAGGCTACCCATGGCAGTTGGTTTCATGGCGTTGTTTGTAATTGTTCTTACTGATTACGTAAATCCTAAGCTCGAGAAATGGTTATTAATACCTATGTGTTTAGTAGGAATTATTTCTGTTGGCTATTGGCACCTCACCGATGATTTGCGCATTTATGCATGGGTACAATTTGTATCTATGGCATTGCTACTGATTATCATTTCTGTTTACAAATCCAAGCATTTGAAAACAAAATATTTAATTTATGCCTTTGTCTTTTATACACTTTCAAAGCTAGCGGAGCACTTTGATAAGCAAATTTATGAATTATTGAATCAAATAGTTAGTGGCCATACTATTAAACACCTACTTGCTTCAATAGCTACATTTTTCTTTTACATACTACTAAAACGACGTGTAACGTAAGCATTAAAATTTATACAATAAGAAAATGGAACATTCGCATAGACATCCTACTCCAAAAAACTATACCCTCGCTTTTGGCGTAGGAACAGCATTAAACTTAATATTTGTAATCGTTGAAGCAATCTTTGGTTTTTTATCCAATTCTTTGGCATTGATTGCAGATGCAGGTCACAATCTTGGTGATGTGCTAGCACTGCTTTTATCATGGGGAGCTACTTATTTAGCTCAGCGAAAACCGACAAACACAAAAACCTATGGACTGCGTAGAGGCACGATACTTGCTGCCTTCATTAGTAGCCTAATCCTACTCATGACAATGAGTATCGTAGCCTGGGAAGCATTAGGTAGATTCTCCAACCCCTCAGAAGTTAATTCTATAACCATTATAGTTGTTGCCGCTGTTGGTGTGCTCATTAATACTGCCACAGCATTGTTATTTTTATCCAGCCAGCATGATGATTTGAATATTAAAGCAGCTTTCATTCATATGGCAGCAGACGCGGGGGTATCACTAGGAGTTGTTCTATCTGGAGCTGCTATATTTGTCACAGGATTATTGTGGATTGATCCAGCAATAAGTTTACTAATTGTAGTTGTCATCGTTATCAGTACATGGGGTGTATTCCGTGATTCATTCAATTTAGCAATGGATGGTGTACCAAAAAGAATCAATGTTGAAGAAGTTAGAAACTTTATACTTCAGCAAGATGGGATAACTGAAATACATGACTTACATATTTGGGCTATGAGCACAACACAGGTAGCATTAACTGCACATCTAGTACGCGATACAACTATGGTTGATGATAATTTTTTGCATAATCTCAGCAAGGAATTACATGATCGATTTGAAATTATTCACCCTACGATTCAAATCGAATCCGGGAAACAAGCTCATCTTTGCGATCAAGCCCAACATGATAGTGTTTAAGCCTTATCAAAATTTATTCTATTAATTTGAAAGCTACTGCTTAATATTATCAAAATAGTCTTCAAACTCTTTCTGAGAAAGACTTAATTTTGTAAGCTCAATTCCACCAAATCTAGGGTCTGGTATACCACGTCGTCGTTCACTAGCAATCACTGCACCTCTGCTATCCATTAGCGGGAAAGCCTGAGGCATCTCCACTCTACGTTCTTTAAATTTTTGATTATAGTTTGTATCACTCACTCTCAACTCACCTGTGTAAATATTCAGCATTTCATACTAAGCATAAATTATTATAATTAATGCGATGTTAGTCACGATCATATTCACAACATTAATAACCAATATGAGATAACAAACTTGTAGTTTAATAAAATTATTAGTTAGCTATACCAACTAATTCAGCTCTTACAAATTTTTCTGTTTTTACATAGACGCCCTCTCCACATCTCCTTATGCATTCTCATTACCTGGTTTTAACAATATTTGTTATTTAATTCTGACTAGTATGACGCAATATTACTAGAAAGCACTGCAGTGGCGTGGGATACAGAGATTAAATAAGATTG
This sequence comes from Gammaproteobacteria bacterium, assembly GCA_050633765.1. Taxonomy (GTDB): domain Bacteria; phylum Pseudomonadota; class Gammaproteobacteria; order UBA4575; family UBA4575; genus JABDMD01. The sequence continues at coordinate 13,343 of JBOEHC010000044.1, read as the reverse complement.
TGGTTTAGATATATTTAAATAATTTTAATATGTCTGAAAGACCAATAAATTTAATGTTGCAAACGACTATTAACGCTTAATGGCTCCATAATAGAGAGCAATAAAGGAATGATACTAAAAGTTGCAAATAGTGATATGAGCATTGCCACACTGGTTAACAATCCAAAATATATAGATGGTACAAAGTTAGAGAGAATTAATACAACAAAACCTAGGGTAATCGTAATTGAAGTAAAATATAGCGCTTTTCCAACTGTTGTTTGAGAAGTATGTATCGCCTGGTAATTGTTGCCACTTTCTGCATATTCTTTTTTATAACGGTGTATATAATGAATAGCGTAATCCACTCCAATTCCTATCGTGATAGCGGCTATGGTAATAGTCATAATATCTAAAGGAATTCCAAATACACCCATACAGCCCAGTATAAATAGAGCCGTAAAAATATTTGGCAAGGTACCAATAATTGCTAGCTTAAAACTTCTAAACAAAATAATCAGCATGATAAGTATGGCAATGAATACGGTGCCAAGCGTTAAGATTTGTGACTTAAATAAACTTTGCAAAACATTATTGTAAAGAACACTAATCCCAGTTAGACGCACTGTTTCACCATTCTTTACAAAATCTGCATTCAAGTCTGTATTGATTTTAGTTAATAGATCATTGCGAATTAAAGTATGGTCTGAATCTTTAATACGTGCCAATACTCTCGCCTGGCTCCCATCACTAGACACGTAGGGTGAAATTAAAACATTTTTAATATTCTCAGGTACTTTCGAATAAACTAATGATAGGTGGAAATCCTCTAAGGGCTCACCTTTATTAATAGTTCTAAACACTTCTTCAGTACTAGATAGAGACAATACTTTTCCAATTTGCGGCAAAGCTTCTAAGTATTGATGTATTTTATCGATCTTTTTGATGCCACTGCGGTTATACCAGTAACTTTTTGCAGTGAAATCATCTTGCGTCTCTTCAAGCTCAGTTAAGTAATCACCAAATTCCTCATCTTCTTCAGAATCGTCCACCGCTTCTTCAAGATTTGGGTCAGCTTCTAACATTATTTCTAGTGGCACTGTTCCACCAAGATCTTTGTCAACCAATTCTAAACCTTGATAGATATCAGTCGATTTTTTAAAGTAATCTATAAATCTATTTTCAACAGTAAGCTGGCTAATGCCATAAATATTCAATGCAAACATCCCAACTAGAATAGTTAAGGTTAGCTTTTTATTATTAACAATTACTTCAAGCACATTTTCAAGAAAATCTGCCGACTTATCCTTTTCATGACTTCGAGATTTTGGCTTAATTAACTTAATCAGTGCAGGTAGAACAGTAAAGGTCAACAAGAACGCGCAAAACAACCCCAGTATCATGATATAGCCAAAGATGATCACAGGATTAATATCGCTAACCACTAAAGACAGAAAAGCAATGGCTGATGTCAGCACCATGTAAGAGCATGGCGTAATAATTTGAGATATAGTCGCTTTTATTTCATCTTCTACACTATCATTTGGATGTAGCGCTTGAATTTCTTGATAACGAATAATGACATGTATCGAAAGGGTAACTGAGAATATGATCAGCAAGGCAACAAAATTTGAGGAGATAATGGTTAATTGAAAACCCAATAACGACGCTAAACCTGCTACTAATATAACATTTAAAACTGCGCATATAAGCGCCAAGAATATCCATGCAGGCTTTCTAAAGAATAAGAACAAAACAACAACCATGATAGCGAGAATAGCTACGCCAAAAGTACGGATGTCTTTTGCCACATACTCTTTCATATCATTGCCAATCAGTGGCGCCCCTGCCAAGTAGAACTGACCTTTATTATCTTCTGTAGCAAGAATTCCTCTTACTGCATCAAGAACATGCTTATAACGCTGATTAATAATAAACCTTTCGACACTAATGTTATCTCGCAATTGCTTGAGCTCATCATTGCCTTGGTCAATCTTAGGTTCTGCTTCTTGTTTCTCTAACAACTCATATTTCTGCTCAATCAAATCCACTAATTTTGCATTCTTTTCAATGTCTACTTTTATAGCAGTTGTATTAAGATCTTTACTAACTAAGTTGTCTACATAAATTGGACTAGAGGTAAATTCTTGCTCAGCTTTTTTAATGTCAACATTGGGAGTTAATAAGTTTGAAAAACTAGTCTGACCTGTCTTCTCATCTTCTTTAAGCTGCAATAAAAGCGGAACATTACTTAATGAAGTAACACCTGATATGCCTTCAATTTCTTTAAACTTATTAGAAATATCATTGATGTATCGAATACTCTCTTTCTCAAGCATAGCTTTATTAGGTTTGAAGCCCACTATGATGTATTCATCAGTCCCATAATGACGATGCACTTCACGATAGTATTTAAGATCAGGATCACTTTCCAACATTAGTGAATCTGGTGAAGCGTCAATATTTAAATTTTGAATATAAATACCACAAGCCGCCACCAACGCAAACATTAATACTAGCGTTACAATAGGTTTACGCACTACAATACTTGTTAACAAGTTAATGATATTTTGAAACATAGGTTTATATTAAAACTCTAGAATTAATTTATTAGACTGCTTTAAGTAAGTTCTGAAAATCACACGATTTAGTTTTATGCAAAATATGTATATTTATTTTAAATTTTCTCGATAGCTCAAGTAGCCCTGGGTCAATGCATTTATTATCTGCAAGTGCAACTAAATCAGTTTCCTTTAAAATTTGTTTCGCGGATTTTACTAATAATATGTTATTTATCCCAAGAATGCTCGCCAACCACACGGCTAAACTATCTGAGGTAATATCCCAGGATTTATCCAAGTTACATTGATCACGAACCATTTCGTATGGCTCCCATATGACCGCGTTTGCTTCATTCCACGATTGATGTATTTTACTCACAGAATTAGCAAGCAACATTGTCGGGCAGAGTGAGGATAATAGCTGGCTAAATTGTTGCATCGCCATTACCGCCATATTATGCGAAAGCTCTTGATTCAACTGAAACTTTTCATCAGCCTTTCGAACTTGATCAGCAAATGGACCTCCTCCAGCTATAATAATCTTCTTAGTTGAGCATGCACTCAAAGCATTCATCCATGGAATTAAATGCTTGCTATCGTATAAACTTCCACCGATCTTAATTGCCCAAATATCTGCTGTTAAATTATCCTTGCTGTGCATGTTGCGCACCTTGATTTAGCACTTTCATTATTGCAGCAGCCTTATCAAATGTTTCTTGATATTCAGCATGCACTTTCGAGTCATACACAATGCCACCACCAGCATAAAAGTACATTTGCTGATTTTTATGTAAAATGGTACGTATAGCGATATTGGTATCCATATTGCCATCATTACTGATATAACCAATCGCACCGCAGTATATGCTGCGACGATGTGGCTCTAATTCCTCAATTATTTCCATTGAGCGAAGTTTTGGCGCGCCGGTAATAGAACCTCCAGGAAAACAACCGCGCAATAGATCCATAGCGCTACGATGATCTCTTAATCTACCAGTAATCGTACTTACCATATGGTGAACATTAGGATAACTTTCAATAGCAAATAACTTTGGTACTTTTACAGAGCCTAATTCACAATTTTTACTAATATCATTACGCAATAAATCTACAATCATGACGTTTTCTGCTTGGTCTTTTTTACTATTAACAAGTTCTTGCAATAATGCATCATCTTCATGAGTTAGATGTGAACGTGGTCGCGTGCCTTTAATAGGTTTAGTTTGTACGACATCATTTTCAACCGATAAAAACCGTTCTGGAGAATTGCTAAGAATTTGATAATCCGCATAGTTTAAATAGGCACTAAACGGTGATGGATTAATACGTCGAAGAAGACAATATGCTTGCCACGCATCCCCTTGCACATTAGCATTGAAACGCTGCGCAAGATTTACTTGGTAACAATCGCCTTCGCGGATATACGTTTTTATTTTATTAAATGCTGCTGCATAGGAAGCTTCCGTCATATTAGACTGCACTTCACTTAAAACTTTAAACTCATCGGATATCGATTTTCGGGCAAACTTATCTAGAACATACTTTTTTAAATCATCCCAAGCTCTGCGCATACGAAGGCTAGAACTATCCCCAACTACTAACGTTTTCTTTTTAACGTGGTCAACAACAATCGCCCAAGAGTAGATTCCAATTTTCATGTCTGGAAGACTTAAATCATCTTCTGATATTGAAGGAAGCTTTTCTATAGATCTGCCTAAATCATAACTGAAGTAGCCAATGGCCCCTCCTACAAAAGGCAGCTTTAATCGGTTTTTATTTGAGCTTTTTTTGTGATCTTGCAGGTCGCATGGAAGATATTCTCTAACGACTGAAAACGGATCGCCAGGAACAGATAAAGAACCTGTATATGAGTCAATATTGTTCTTATTATTCTTACTTGTTATTGTAACATATGGTCTGGCGCTAATAATGTCATATCTTCCATGAATTGCATTCGGTTGATTACTATCTAAAAAGACAGCCCACGGCTCATCAGAAAATTTTTCAAACAATACGCTACTATCTTGCGAATATGGAATCTCGGCAATTAAATAATCACTCATCAAATTGCACCATTAACGCCAACAATAGATGAAGCCAAACATGCTACGGATGCAGCAGGCGCACAATCTGCAACACTAAAATTGCTATCTAATAATTCAACATTTAGAAGCTCTTCAAAATCTATATAGTCTCTACCCAATTGTTGTGCGAGATCTTTAACCAAGAAACGTCCCACCCCTGCACCTATTATTGGCGTAGCTAAAGACACATTCTTTTTCATAAACTGATGCCGACAAGCATCCTTAATTATTTGAATTTGTGCATTGCGAATTTGCTTAGCCACATTGCGCCATATCTCTAATTCATCTTGTTGCGCATCATTTGCAAACATGCGCGCCAATCGAACTGCACTACTAGCTACACTTTTATCACGCCCATCAAGCGTTTCACTTTGATCTGCATATTCAGACAACTCATCAGTCAATCGATATACGTCTGCAGTATTAGCAAAATATTCGTTAATAACTGGAATTTGTTGATCTTTAACGAGCGCAGATTTGCAGATAGCAAAAACAGGTGTTCTGACTGCTCCGTAGTAAACTAATTCTCTTGCAATGAGTCTTTGCTCATCCGTATAAGCTGTGTAATTTGCTTTATGTTCACGGATTTCAATAATATCCGTTGTTGTACTACCAATATCTATAAACAATGCATTTTTTAATTTTGATGCTGCATAATTGGTACTGGCTAGCCAATTTGCTGAGGCAATTTTATTACATTCTTGCATTGCTTGCGTGGCATCTAAAAACCCATCATCCCCTGCATAATAATACACCTTAGAAGTATCTAGTTTATTAGAGACTTCTTTGATAATAGCCTGAACTCCTTGCTGTCGAGTATCAAAATGATCTACTAATTCACCCGTCATGGTGACCGCATGACTAAATTGATTAGTATCATACTGCTTTTGTACAGATTCAATGCAATGACTGAGCTCGTTTATTCCTTTCCAAAGCGGACAGGCATGCTGGTAGACATTAGATATCGATTGCTCATTAGCAAAAGCAACTTTTACATGTGCACCACCAATATCCCAACCGATCACTTTAGGCTGCACGCGCAGCTCCAACCTCTATGGCGATACTAGAATTATTAGAAACAATTAGTTACGGTAATTTCTGATCAACAAATGTTTTCAAAATAAGTTCTGCAGGATTGACTCCCAACGCAGCTTTTAATCCAGCATAAGATGTTGTTAACCGAGGATTGATTTCAATCAGAAGTATTTCATTTTCTGTGATTAAAATATCGACCCCAATATAACCTTTAAGCCCGGCTATGGCTTTTATCAAATGATTACTAAATTCAATAAACTGACTGCAATCTAAACTATTAACTACACATTGCTTTAATTCTAAACTGCCTCCTACCTCTTTAATATTCTGAATATTGGCACTTAACAATAAACATTTTCCATTCCAACACAGTAAACTGAGACTGGCGCTCTGCCCTTGGACATAAGGTTGAACAATATAATTGTCGCTAGCCATTGTTTGTAATTTTATATCTGCTTTATCTATTGACTCATATATATACAAATTTTCACAACCTACTCCATCTTTTGGTTTAATGATGACTTTTCCTTTACCTACAGAATGCATATTACTAATTTCATATGTAGGAATCTGTGCAATATTCTTAGATTGAAAATACAAGTAAGTACTTAGTTTATTGGCAGTTAATTCGATACTACCCACTGCACTATTAAGAAGGATAAAGGTTCGACAAGAATACTTTTCACATAATCTTGCTAGAATTGCGTCACTTTCTGGCGCAATGATTAACAAGGCGTCTATCTGATCTTCCATCTCATCAATTAGCTGCCCATAACCACGCTCAGCATTAACGAGAAAAACATCTTTTACATTTTTACTCGACGACAAGCGATAGTCACGTAATACCTTAACATTAGCTAATTCTGTAAAATCATCAACTACCGCATTAAGCATTAAGTCGCCTTCACTCACCAGAGAAGAAGGCAAGGTCTCGCCTATTAAACCTCCACCAGTGATATACTCAAAAATCAATATATTCATACGATATGTAATGCAAATTGTTCCGGTTATAGACCTATGCAAAGGGGTCGTCGTTCATGCAGTTAAAGGAAACAGGAAAGAGTACAAAGCAATTGACTCTAAAATATCTCCATCTCCCAATCCATTAGATGTAATCACGAATTTATTAACCATTTCCAATTTCAGTTCAATTTATGTTGCTGATTTAGGCGCATTAGAGCAACAGAATAATCACATTAATATCATTGAATCTATCTGTGAGAAGTTTCCAAACCTTACCATCTGGTTAGATACCGGCTACACTCTAATCAAGCACTATCTGCAACTACCTAATAATCATAATCTACGTTTGATCTTGTCTTCGGAGTCATTACCTTCCACGGAAGCTCTTTCTTCTCTGATCAATCAATATCCAAAACATGATTTCATCCTTTCTTTAGACTACAAAGCCAACAAATTATTGGGTGCGATAGATTTGCTGCAACATATACACTTATGGCCAAAGGATGTAATTGTTTTAAACCTAAGTAACGTCGGTGCAAAATGTGGTTCTCAATTCCCTCATGAATTAGATAAAAATATGCTGACGAATAATTTTAATATTTATTATGGTGGGGGCGTAAGAAATTTAAGTGATATACAAAAACTAAAGTCATTAAATTTTACAGGCGCACTTATCTCAACTGCTTTACATAATTCAAATATAACAACTAAAGATATAGACTTAATTAGCCAATAACTTTAAGCCTCCGTTGAGAACTTTGACTGAGAATATTACGCAATTGTGATTTCCCTAACTCGTCTGAAACAAAATATCTCAACAAAGCACTTTCGCCTTTCTTCTGCAACTCATCTAAGCTCGGACCCACATAACTACAGTGCGATTGGCTAGTTTCATAGATTTGCAACTCAGTTAACCCAGGAAGATACTCAATCAATTGTTGCCAAATAAAAATATTTAACAATTCAGTGCTTGAACGCCACGACAGCTCAGGCGTTACGTAATTTAAATTATGATGATCTAACTGATTAACTATTTTTTCTTTAGCGATACGTTTCAAATAGCCATAATCCAAAACAAAACCAGTCAAAGGATCAATATGATCTCTGACTTTAACGTTCATCGCATATCTTCCGCCGTGAAGATTCACGCATTTGTCAGGATGATCAGTAATAAAATGAGCCGAATCAAAAACCAGCTCTTTTACTACCGTTGCTATTTCATGTTTATCAAAAAATCTTTCGCACGCATTGGGAATTTCTTGCAAATACTCCGACAAGAGATTAATTAATCGAGTAGTGTCTTCTAGCGTTTCACACCTCATTAATTGGCCTTCTTTATGTTCAGAAGCAGCTAAAGGCTTTAAACGAATTTGATAATTTTTTGCTAATTCTGATTCTATTCTCTCTGCATCGCTAGTTTTCGGAAAATCTATAAATAAATAACCTGTATGCAATTCACCAATATGAGCAATCAATATTGCAACTTGTTGCAAAAAAGATTCGTCAGTACTGTTTACAATTCTTGGCGGCAAATATGCGCTTGGCACCTTGAGTGAATTTCTGGCAATAACTCGGTGACTAGCGTTCTCATAAAAATATTCTTGCTTAAATTGGAAACCTATTGCATGTAATGATTTTTGATACCAAAGCAATTGTTCTAGCCTACGAATACCCAATGTAACAAAAGTAAAGTCACCCTCTTGTTGAATAGCATCCGCCATATACAAACCACTTAGCACATCTTGTATCTGCTGATTTAACGTTGAATTCGGTTTTAAATAGGCAGCAACATCATCTTGCTGATTGATCTGATCAGCATTAAGCAACAAATCTAACGGCACATGGTGACGCAGCGCATACTCCTGCAAGGTCAAGCCGCAGCAAGCATACAAATGCTCATTGCTAATATGATTACCAAGCTCTTTATTACATTCATTACACTGCATAGGGATACCACTAAATCTGAGTGCTGACTATTATATAAGAAAAATCGCTATACAAAATTTAGGCAAAAAAATGCCCCGATAAAAATTCGGGGCATTTCTACTTGTGCTCTAAAAGTAGCCTAGAAGCCCTTGAATGGGTGCTCCGCGCTGTCTTTTTGTGCAACAACTGTAGCAGCCTTAGGCTCGTCCTTAACGGCGCGCTCTAGTGCTTCTTTAGTTGCTTTGTAGTTGTTTTCATAGATAGCTTCGTTGCTCTTAGCTTCCCAGTGAATGAAAACACCTACACAAACGAATACATCATCAGCTTCGTCTGCAGGAACAGTGCCATCTTCAACACTATCTGCAACCGCTTTAGCTACAGCTGCTTGAGCTGGGCCAAACATTTGCACTGCTTGCTCGCCACCTTTGATGGTCACTTTATTGAACATCATAGTGTTTGGCTTACAAGGTAGGTTTGGTGCAACAACAGCTAATAAAGTTGAGAAGCCGTCCTTGTTATTTACCAAGCCATTACAAAAAGCTGTTTCAACAGCAGAACCACGTGGACCGATTAATAAATCGATGTGCGCAATTTCAGCCATAGTGCCTGAAGGGTCGTTATCATTAACAAGCGACTCTCCAGTCATAACTCTATTGATTAATGCCATTATCTTATTCTCCTAAATTTATATTTCTAATTTGTATACAAATTACAGGCCTCGTCATGTGATTTGGCCCATATAATCTCCCTTTGAAAACCGCAGACAAAGTCTGAAGACCTACCACTGTCTTTACAACTGACCCACACTACTGGTGAGACCTGCCGCAAAGATGCTAGCTGCAGTGAGATCCGCTGAGGTTCCCGGGTTGATTAGGTTACGCTTGAGGTGGCGGTCAATTTCTAATAATTGTGCCTCGTACCTACTCGGTGAGTCCGAACGGTAGAGCTCCATCTCAAGATCCGAGATCATATCACTAATTTCCCTAGCTTTTAACAGCCCAAATTTACGTTCTATTAAACTATCTGGATAATGTGCCAAATAAGATACAAATACCCCTGTCGTCGCCCATTTTTCATCCTGCCATTTTGACATTAATGTTCGATATTTTGGTACACCAAAGCTGAAAATCTCCTTAAAATTGTTTGAATATTGAGCAGCTATCTGATCCCAATCTGCTGCAATATTCATTGAATTTAAAAGAGTTATGGTTGGTTCTTGAGAAATATCTTGATTATCTTTCTGCCCCATTCCACCAGGATTACTAAGACGTATCGCTTGGTATACATGCCTCGCATCTTGAATCGATGTTCTATTTAATGCCCTACTTAATGAAGCTTCAATTGACTCATTTTCAACCATCTCAAGCTTGGCTTGCACAAGAGGCGCCATCAATAACACCATACCTAGGTTCGTGTTGGTGTGAACAGCCGCTTCGGTAGCCGTTATGGCATTGAGAATTCGCAGCCCCAATGCTGACTGAAGCTCGGTGATCGGTTCAGCACTGACCTTCGCGCTGCTCAAAAAAGCATCAACACTAAGATCCTTGGCATCAGCGTGCACACTAATATTGCCTGGCTTAAGCGATTCAACGTCCAAGCGGCACACATGCAAATAGTGATTTATCAGCTGTTTTTGTAATTCGCTTAAGCTATTCATATACGGTTTATTGAAATTTACATAACTATCAAGAACATCTTTAGGTTGACTGCAAGTCAACCATAGACTTGTTAGAAATTTACAAATATATCTGTGTGCTAGAGATGCACACTAGCAGCAATTACTTTTGTGAAAAAGCCAAGACTTTTTTAATAGTAAGCCCTTGCACGAGAATCGAGAAGACAACAACAAAATAAGTAATCACTAGAAGAGGCTCTCTTGCAGGTCCATCAGGAATTGAAAGCGCTAAGGCAACGGAAATTCCGCCGCGTAATCCTCCCCAAGTTAGAATAGTCGTTACATATGGAGAAAATGTTCTAAACTTACTCATAATTTTAATCGGTACGCCTACACAAACAAATCTTGCAAGCAACACCACTGGAATCGCAAGTAATCCGGCAATCATAAATTGATTGGTAAAGGTCAGGATCAACAATTCGACACCTATCAACAAAAACAGAATGGCATTAAGGATTTCATCTATCAATTCCCAAAAATCGTCTAGTCGTTCACGGGTATTATCTGACATAGCTAGAGTCCTACCTTGATTACCAATGAATAGACCAGCCACCACAATTGCAATCGGCGCAGATACATGAATTGATTCTGCAAACGCATAGCCGCCAGATACAAGTGCTAAGGTAATTAAAGCTTCTACCTGGTAGTTATCCACACCACGCAGCATAAAAAATCCAAGGAAACCAAGTCCTAAGCCGAAGAAAACACCGCCAATCGCTTCTACTGAAAATAACTTAATTACATGCGTAGTGGTCATCTCATCACCACCTGTAGCAATCCCTAACAATACTAGAAACACAACCACACCTACACCATCATTAAATAATGACTCACCTACAATTTTAGTTTCTAAGGTTTTCGGCGCGCCCACTAATTTTAATATTCCCAATACCGCAATGGGATCAGTAGGCGAAATCAATGAACCAAATACTAAACAATACATATATGCAACAGGTATACCTAACCATTGCAAGATGTAATACATGGTTGTACCAATTATGAATGTAGAAGAGATAATACCGACTGTGGCTAAAGTGCCGATAACCCATTTCTGCTCACGCAAGTCATTTATATTTACATGTAGTGCGCCAGCAAAAAGCAAGAAGCTCAACATGCCATGCAATAATGCTTCATTGAAATCAATGCTTTTAACAAGTTCGGCAGCCTGTTCATCTAGAGAAAACCCAAACTCTCCAAATAGAAGTAATACGAGTGAAAACAACAAACTCAACAACATGATACCAATAGTTGTTGGGAGTTTAATGTATTTATAATTTATATAAGAAAATACAGCAGCTAAACACAATAACAAGGAAACGATTTCGAATAGACTCATAGCAATAAATTAGTAGCTAAAAGTAGCCAAAGTATTTAACTCGCAACTGTGATACCTTCTCGTGCTTGCATGCAAGCGATAAAGTTCTCCACAAGATTATCGGCTACAACCAAATTATTCACACTCTGTAAACCTTTCCAGGCAGGAATGCTATTTACTTCTGTAACCCATAACTTGCCGTCTAAATCTTGCATAATATCAACTCCGGCATAATGCATATCTACTGCCGTCACCGCGGCTTTAGCAATATCGGCAAATTGGTCATTTATGACTGCTGAATAGCATTTCCCCCCATTGGCAACATTGCTAATCCAATCCATTCCTTCTCTACGCATTGAAGCAATAACCTGATCGCCGATCACAAATACACGCCAATCATAGGCATTATCAAGGCCGGTTTTAATAAATCGCTGTAAATAATAAATCTTGTTATACACTTTAAAATTGGTGATATCTTCAAGAGTATTAATTAACTGCAGATCTTTGCCTTGCGAACCAAATAATGGTTTAGCGACTACTTTATGCCCCAATGCTAATTCTCGCCGAACGAAAGAATAAGCTTGATGCACATCATTACCCACCCAGGTGGGTGGTGTTTGAATACCAGCGTTGTCTAGAAGAAAACTAGTCATGCCTTTATCAACACTACGTTCAATTGCACGCACGCTGTTGTATACCAGTATGTTTAATTCATTCAACGCATGTAATACATCAAGATAGAACACAACTTCCTCAAGCGTTCCACCTTGTACACCGCGAACAAACACACCATCAGGCAATGTGTTTTCAAAGCCGGGAATAAATAAACTGCTATTATTTTTAGCCCGATCACTAATGTCGATATAGCAATCTGTTAAAGAAGCATTTGTGCACCTATACCCTTTTCTAGCAAAGGCCTCATGCAACTCCTTTCCATGCCAACCAGGATCGTCCGTAATGATCGCAATATGTTTAGACATAATTAATAATATCGTTTACGCGAACGATTTTTCCAACAATTCAGGATCTAATCTTCCACCACGGAAAGTATTACCGCTGTCAACTGCTGTTACCATCACCGATGCTGGACTAAACAACATGGGGTCGACTTTAAAAAAGTCATACTCATAATCTTTAAATATTTGCGCAAATGGTTTGCCGTAGTCACGTGACGAGCTAGATGGCAACTGTTGCGCTAATTTTTCTGCCGCCGCATCATCACCTTTTACAAACAATTGCACGCGTCCTGCAAATAATATGGCGTCATTAGTACGCCCCATCGCTTTAACAAAATCAGGTATGGGTGGCGATAACGGTGCACTGGCAGAGCCATCAAGCACATTATCTAAAGGAAAATGAAGTTCATGAGTTTTATGCATCGCGACTTCAAGCACTCTAGCAACCACCTGCATATTACCTGCTATAGAGCTGGTAGGTGTCAAAACAAATGTTAATGCAGTGGGATCTAATTTACAGGTCTCAGCCACCTTATCTATCACTTCTATCGGAGGCAGTTTATCCACCTCTAAAACAAATACTGCTTTATCACATTGGTCTTCATATCCTAACTCTTCAAACAAGGGTTCCTTTAAAGCGATTGCACGCCCTGGACCAGAGCCCAGTGCATGAAATTTTTCATGTGACAAACTCCAACCTGCATATTGACTCGCTAAACATGCCAACACTGGATGCGAAGTATGAACATGCAAAGAAAGTGGCCAGTCTTCCACAGCAGATGCATGGTAGAGATTTACAGTACCTAAACCACCCATACAGATTTCGCCAATTATTCTGCCAGCTTCTAA
>JBOEHC010000043.1:0-36709 GCA_050633765.1 Gammaproteobacteria bacterium | reverse complement strand
TTAAATGGTAAGCCATAAAGCGTGACTCAGCTTGTCGTATATCTTCGTGTACACCCTCTTTCTCTTTTTGTTTATCTGTAACCTTGCCCTCTTCGAATAATAAAATGCCTACATCAAGCAAATTGCTTTCTTGCAACTGAGTTGTTTCTGCTTCGATCTCTTCAGGCGCATCTACTTTTACAGCTGTTGTCGAACAAGCACTGAAAATAAAGATTGAAAGTAAAATTAAAAAATATGAAATATAGTTATTATTATTCATGGTTATGGTTACTTAATATTAGATGTAGGTGCTGTAGCACTTGTTTGTTGTTTTTTATATTTTCGGTACTCTTCCCAAAGCTTTTCTCGTAATTCAGGGTCTTGTTCTTTTTCAGCTGCTTCACGTAATTGCCTAGCTACTACGTCATCGTCGTTGCCACTAGGAATATTCTTAGGTGCGGTGCCTTTGTTACCTTGGCCCTTTTCACTAGCATCAGATTTATTTTCACTCTCTGCTTCGCTATCTTTAGCTGGCTGTTGAGATTCTGTTTTTGCAAGCTGTTCTTCATCACCACCGCCTTTTGTTGCATTTTCTTCGTCTTCGCCATTAAAATATTTGTCTTCTTCATCCGCATCGATTCCATCTTCAGCAGATTCTATCGCTTCACGCTCTCTTGCTTTGGCTTGTTTTTGGTCTTCAGCTTTTTCAAGTTCTTTGTGTAACTGCTTATCATATTCACTTAATTCTTTTTCTAGCTGTTTATCCAACATAGCAACTTTTTCTTCATCGGTTTGTGCTCCTCCAGCCTGGGATATTTCACTTTCCTTTTTAGCTGCATCTTGTGAAGAAGATTCGTTAGTATTGTTTGCTTGTTTTTGTTCAGCCGATTCTTTTTTTTGTGTTTGCTCAGAAGCAGTTTGTTCTGAAGACTTTGAGTCTGATTCAGACTTAGAAGATGGCGAAGGAATAGAAGGTAAGCTGTTTGACGAACTACTACTGCATGCACTAATAATAGTACAAAACATGATTACCAATAGTGAGTGAACGAATACCTTCATGCTGATATATTTATTTTGCTAAGCCCCTGAATAATCTTAGAAAACTACATTGAAATTTTAGTAATTACTATACTGCAATTAAGATCCTATAGGACAAAAAACACTGTAACTCTATGACACAAATACGCCATGCATAGTTCCTACTTAACAAATTAGATAAAAAATTCTTAATGCTCGCTTAAAACCTTATTTTTAGTGTCATTTTGTTTTGAATAAATACCGTTTATTCCAGCCTGTTTTGTGAAATATTGTAAATAGTAAAACTAGTTTCTAATCTTAAAGCAGCATTTATAGCTAGGGTAATAATGTGATGTTGTTTTATGTGTTAGTTGCGAATTATTCGAACTAATTGTGAGCACTGCAGTCTTACTAACATAAGGAAGTCCCCAAGCCATGGATGGCACTTTCAAACTGCTTTATGTTTACAAATCCCGTAAATTTTTTGGACAACTTTTAATAAACTTCTGAGTAGCTCTTCAGTTTGTGTTAATAAAAGTGACTAAGACACATCGGCTATTGTTGCAGCTGATCAGAAAAATAGATTAATGGTTCTGTTGTTCTACTCGATTCACTATTTTATTCGTTAGTAGCATGATTAAAATGGCGGCCCCGGCATAGGCATATAAGCCTATATGTTTTTCTACATCTCCTATAGCCCCTAACTTTACAACTACCACTAAAATAGCCACGATGAAAACATCTAGCATCGACCATCTTCCAAAGCGGTGCATGAGGTTGAGGATTTTTTTAGCCTTATGGCCTATATTCGCACTACTCAATACCAAGTATGTCAACATCGATAATTTAAAGATGGGCATGACAACGCTGAACGTAGCGATTATTAAAAATAAGAATATTTGGCCTTGATGAACAAGATTCCAACAAGCAGTCAAAATAGAAAATGTATTCTGAATAAAAAAGAATTTCTTAAAAGTAATTATAGGTGCAACGAGCCCTAGGGTAAGTAACATTGCAGCGATGGCTATCAATAGTAAAAATACGACTTTGTTAGAGAAATTTTGCATATAATTTTTTGAGAGCGATCGTTAAGCTATATAAGCATATGATTAATACAGGTTAATTACTTTTAAGCGTCGACAAGTAGACTTTTAATCATGATCACTGTTTAATATAATCACTGAACAAACTAATTATAAATATTGCATATAGGGGTGGCAGTGTTTAGTCATCATAAGCTAATCCAAAGTTGTTGGGACCCATACATATTTGTGTATTCAGGTTTAGGGTAATAAATGAGCGATGAATTAGAATCATTAGATGGCCAAGATAGCGCTATTTTGAATAAGCGTGGTTGGTTTCTAGTAACGTACTTCCAATCAAGAGACGGTGATACTAACTCCAATTCCTATGACTTGGCAGTAGAAAAAGCAAATTCTATTGAACGCCCAACCGGTATACGAACACGTAAAAAAGGCAATCACACCCTATTCGAAATCTGGGAAAAGTGGTAAGTGCAAGGACGCACAAGTGCCGCGAGAGACAGGATGTCAGGAGCGGCCGTACGAATATGAGATATATCAAGGACGACCATCATGGATAATGGATGTGCTAGATAAGCAGGATGCAGTTTCTAGTGAATGCTACAAGTTACTATTTTTTATATTAATTGGAGCCTTTGCTCAATACCGACTCGCTACGATGAACGCGTATGACCACATCCACGTCTTCAATCTGTAGGTCACTAGGCAAGTTTGGCAATTTTGAAATTTCTACACTTTCATCTTCGAGATCTTCAAGCTCGCCACTATCTGAATAATATAAATGATGATGCTTGCTCAAGTTTGAGTCATAGAAAACCTTAGATGGATCCACGATCACTTCACGAACTAACCCATGCTGAGCTAACACTCCAAGAGTGTTGTAAACCGTCGCTTTAGAAACCTCACCATCGTCTTGGTTAACGGCCACAAGTACTTGTTCAGCAGATAAATGCTGCTTACACGAGAATAATACTTCACCTATTTTTATTCGTTGGTGGGTTGGCGTGATACCCGAATTACGTAACATGCCAACTACATCAGCACGTGATTTTGGGAAACGATTGAGTTCGCTCATGGATTGAATTATAGACATAAATTAGACAAAGTCTATTTGCTGTTCTAACGCCTTGTAAATGTAAGTGAATGTACAATTATTCACTAGGCGTAAGCGACTGTTTGTGATGAATTTAGCGAATCAGTAATCAGCTCAAGCATAATTCTAGCCGATGCGATACTCATGGTGATTCCATACCGATAATGCCCACTATTTATATACAGCCCTGCAATGGTGGGGTGCTTACATATGTATGGTGCATTTCGTTGTGTTCCGGGGCGTAATGCTGACCATTGCTTTATAGGTTGGTGGCTGGCTAGGAGTGGTACGAGATTGTGGGCTATATTTTGTAAAGATGTCAGTGCTTCTTGGGTAATTTTGTTTTCAAAACCCACATGTTCAACTGTACTGCCACATAATATATGGCCATCCAGTCTTGGAATTAGATATGAGTTTTCTTGCATAACAATTTGAGAAAAAGTTGTCTCTGGTAGTTGATAAAGAAGCATTTGTCCTCGAACCGGCTCAATGTCATGTTTAATAGCAGAATTATTTGGCAATAAATTCTTAGTCCACGCACCACTGCAGAGAATAACTTTTCCGGCAGAAATATTTTCAAATTCGGTAGCCACACCGGTAATGCTGTTAGCCTCGACTAGTATCTTAGTAACAGCAGTGTGTTCATAAACATTGACTCTTCGTAGATGCAACGATTGCTGCAGGGCCGCAATCAACCTTGGCGGTCTAATTTGTTCAATATTTGGTAAAAAAAGTGCTTCATCAATATCTTCTGATAGATTTGGTACGAGCCCACGCAACGCTAGGTGTTTTAGAACTTCTATAGGCTCATTATTTTGTTTAGCCCAATCAAGTGCTTGCTGTTTCTCATCAACATTCAATACCAACATTCCCGACTTAATGAGTTGGGGGTCGATATTGGTTTCTTGCTTTAACTCCTCTGCAAGCGTTGCAAAATTTTGTCTGCCTTCATTGATTAATAATTTCGTTTCGCTTGTTTCTTGCCAAGGATTTAGAGGGGATAAAATTCCGCCTGCTGCCCAAGTTGCTTCACCGCCTAGCTTGCCTTTATCGATGAGAGCAATATTCAGACCCTGATTCGCAAGATTACGGGCGGTAAGCATTCCTATAATGCCGCCACCAACAATGAGTACATCTACTTTTTTGTTTGCTTTCTTTGTCATATCCATGTCTTACGCTATCAAAATAAACTAAACTGTTTATAACGCAAACTTTATAAGAGAATTATAGTAGAGCATTAACAATGCAAATCGAAATTAACGGCAAATTGAAATCAGTAAGTGAACGTCTCACGGCTCAACAATTATTACAAGAACTGGGCATAGAAGATAAAAAGTTGGCATTAGAGATTAATCAAGAGATTGTGCCGAGAAGCACATTTTCAAACCGTGTTTTACAATCTGGGGACAAAGTAGAAATTATCCATGCTATTGGTGGGGGATGATTTATGTAAATGACTTATCTTGCTTGCATACCGTCAATGTTGGAATTAGTTGTATAGTCGTGAGAAAAAGAAATATCGCTGCCCAACATTCTGAGTTTTCCTCAATTACTCTACCAAAATGCGTATGATTCAACCCTGACTTATCGCATAACTGAGATATACATAAAATAGTAAACCATAAAAATAACGCTACAGCCCAGGGTTCTAAGGCTCGTACTTTGCTCCAGAGCGTACGAGCGTACTTGATTAATAAATACAAAATACAGACCGTGAGGATTAAAAAGACAGCCGCAGCAAAAAGTTTTTGCCAGAGCGGTATACTTTGCATAGTATAAAATTTACCCCGAGTTACATGTTCTGCGGTGATTAAACGATGTATATCGGCTTCACGTAAAAAATAGATCGCTAACACATAGGCAGCAGCACTGGCAGTTAATTTTGATGAGATAAGGTTTGTATTAAAGACTAGCGTGAGTATGGTTATAAAGGTACAAGCAACAAAAGTCAGTGTTATGATGGATACATAACCAGCATCTGAAATAGCAGGTACACTAATAGACTCTGGCAACCAGTAAATATGCGTCAATATGGAAACCGGCCATAGCGCTAACAGTAGTATATTAACGAAATTAGTAGTAACAAATTTAGACATTTGATTTGATAGATAACCCAATCGTAAAGTAATTCATCTAAGATGAATAAATGTAACATAGTTGTATCATCATGACAGTAAGCCCACTACCAAAAACTAACATCAAGCAAGAGCAAGACCTTCTTTGTGTTGCTGGTACACATTATTCTTCGCGTTTGCTAGTTGGTACCGGAAAATATAAAGACTTACAAGAAACCCGTGCAGCCATTGTTGAAAGTGGTGCACAAATTGTTACTGTCGCAATTCGTAGAACTAATATTGGCCAAGAAAAAGATGCGCCTAACTTGCTAGATGTGATTCCACCGAGTGAATTTACTATTCTTCCTAATACAGCAGGATGTTATAACGCTAAAGATGCGGTTCGCACATGTCGATTAGCGCGTGAATTACTAGACGGACATTCCCTAGTAAAGCTAGAAGTCTTAGGAGATGAGAAAACACTCTATCCAAATGTGATCGATACAATTGAAGCAGCAAAAACGTTAATAGCTGAAGATTTTCAAGTAATGGTGTACACCAATGATGATCCTATTGTCGCAAAGCAACTTGAAGAGATGGGTTGTGTAGCAGTAATGCCCCTTGCTGCGCCGATAGGTTCAGGATTGGGTGTGCGCAATCCACATAATATATATACCATTGTTGAAAATGCTTCAGTACCAATTTTAGTTGATGCAGGAGTGGGAACAGCTTCTGATGCTGCAGTGGCAATGGAGCTAGGTTGCGATGGTGTGTTAATGAATACCGCAATAGCGGAAGCAACTAAGCCCGTTTTAATGGCGTCAGCCATGAAAAATGCAATTATCGCAGGTCGTGAGGCTTTTCTTGCAGGCCGCATGCCACGTCGTCGTTATGCTTCGGCCTCTTCCCCCATTGATGGAAGCTTCCTTTAAGCAACTACTAGTTTTAATTATTTCTTGCAGCAAACTTCTTCATTTATTCGTAGTTTTGTGCGTCGCGAAGGGCGTTTTACTAAAGCACAACGCGCAGCGTTAGAAGAACACTGGCCAAAATACGGAATAAATATAAAGCAGAATCAACGACTAGATTTAGAACAAGTGTTTCAAAATAGACAGCCAGTTGTAATCGATATTGGCTTCGGTAATGGCGAGTCTCTAATTACGCTTGCTGCACAACATTCGCAATTAAATTTCTTAGGTGTTGAGGTTTATCGGCCAGGTATAGGAAATTTATTGCGTAATGCATTCGAAGCAGAACTGGAGAATGTTCGTGCTATTAATATTGATGTGGTGGAGTTGCTAGAAAATAATATTGTTGCTAATAGTTTTATGGCGGCACTAATCTGGTTTGCTGATCCGTGGCCAAAAAAACGTCATCATAAACGGCGTTTAATCCAAATTCCCTTTTTACAACTACTTGCAGAAAAATTAGTGGTTGATGGCGAACTCAATATTGCTACCGATTGGCAACCTTATGCAGAACATATTCAAGAAAAAGTTCAAGAGAGCAATCTATTTAAAGATCTTGCGGAGTCCAGTTTTATTCAACAGCGTCCGCAAACAAAGTTTGAAAGACGCGGTGAAAAATTAGGCCATCGCGTGTCTGACTTAATATATAGTAAAAAGAGTCGTTAGCGTTCACGAGGGTCTTTTTGTGGGTCAAGCTTAATTGGGTTCAAACGACGTGCTGGGCATTCATGCTCTTTAGCAAGAGGGCAAACTTCTTGTGCACAATTACTAATATTCTGCCAAGCAAATTCAATTGCGTTCTCATCATGTCGGTAGAAATGATCTAACCAATCAGATCCAGCAAAACCAGTGCGTACAAATACATCCATAACTTGTCGTTTGGTACGTGCGAATACAAATTCAATGTTTAATGCAGCTAAGCGTAAGGACAGTTGGTGGAGCATATCCTCCCCTGTTGCATCGATCTCTGTTATAGCCTCTGCGTCAACAATAATAAATTTTAAATCAGGTTTGGCTGCCACACGTTCCAAAACTTTTTCTTCAAAATACATTGCACTGGCAAAGAACAATGGGCCTTCAAAGCGCATAAGCGTGATGTTCGGGCAGGTTTTTAAAATATTCGATCCGGCATCTCTTAATTCACCATCTGCACCTCGCGATAAAATTGTGATATGAGGATGCATAGTACGATACATAAATAGACCAAGTGACAGCACGACGCCGACAAAAATACTTTGTTCTAAATGTGGCGCAAAAATCAGCGTTAGTACAAATGTAAGTACAGCAATGAAGCCATCATGGCTGTGAACTCTGAAGGCATATTTAATTTGCTTAATTCGAATTAAGTTGATTACTGCAGAAATAATCACCGCAGCTAAAGTAGCTTGCGGGAGGTGATATAGGTATTGGCTGAAATACAATAGAACTAATGATATGGCGACAAGTACGCCGGTGAAAATTGCTGCGAATCCGGTTTTAGCGCCAGCTGCCATGTTCACAGCAGAGCGTGAAAATGAGCCGGCAACAGGATAAGCACCTGATAATCCTGAGGCGATGTTACCTAAACCTTGCCCTACTAAACCTTGGTTGGCATCAATTCGTTGACGAGTTTGTACTGCTATGGCCTTAGCAATGGATATGGCTTCCATATAACCAATTACGGCAATGACGACTGCTTTGCCGATAAGATCTAATGCTACTGACATGTCAAATTCTGGAACCCCTATGCTTGGTAAGCCAGGCGGAACTTCACCAACGACTTTGCCACCCAGTGTCTCAAATTTAATTAGCCACGAAATTAAACTAGTAACCACCACTGCTGTGAGTACACCAGGAACTTTCGGTGCATACTTTTTTAATCCGAAAATAATTACCAATGCCAAAATACCCATTGCAAGTGTTGGCATATGTGTATGTTTACTTGCTTCAACAAGCACATTCCAAATAGTTTGGTAGAAATGATCTCCTGACTCTGCGGTGACACCGAATAATTTCGATAATTGTGAGGTACCAATGATAATAGCGGCGGCGTTAGTAAAACCAATTACTACAGAGTGAGATAAAAACTCAACTAATACTCCAAGGCGTAATAATCCCAGTGACAATTGAAAAATACCGACAATAAAGGCGAGTATTGCGGCATATACAAGGTAACCTTCAGGATGTGCAGTGGCTAATGGCTCTAATGCAGCAGCCGTCATTAATGAAACT
The DNA here is from genome assembly GCA_050633765.1 of Gammaproteobacteria bacterium. Lineage (GTDB taxonomy): Bacteria > Pseudomonadota > Gammaproteobacteria > UBA4575 > UBA4575 > JABDMD01. The sequence goes on along the minus strand of JBOEHC010000043.1, from coordinate 28,344 downwards.
ACAGCAACCGGGCCAGTTTGCAATTGTCGAGATGAGCCAAATAAAGAAGCAATAATTACTGGCAAGAAGGATGCGTATAAACCGTAGTAAGCAGGCAAATTGGCCAGTTGTGCATAGGCCATCGATTGCGGAATTAAAACTAGGGCGACGGTTAAGCCAGCAAGACAATCTTTTATTACAATTTGGGGATTTTTTAATTCACCAAGCCAATTCAAATAAGGAATAAACCGACTAATGAATTCACGGGTATATTGTCGTGCTGTGATCAACTGATACTCCTAGTCACACTATCAATTTACTAAAATAGCGGCGGATAAGCTCAAAATATAGGTTTTTGGCCAAATAGTCAGAACTCAAGAATGAAACTTGCAGTGATTTACATGTACTTATCTAACTATCTTGATATGCGCTATTAAGCCATAAATGTAATCTTCGCTAATATATAGAGTTATAGATATTTTTGCATTGCGCAAGTACACAGATTTCGTTTTGTATCTGGAAAGCGGTAAAGTGAGTGACCACTCATTGCTGACCTTATAAGAAGCAGAGTGTAGTCACAGCAGACTTATCCATATTTGTGAGAAGGATGGATCATCAAGACTGACCCAAAATCAGGTTTGGAAACTGATTGAGGCATCTGCCGTGAAAGAGAATAGAACTAAGAAAAGAGGATGAGTACATGTCCGTCGAACATCCCATCATTGCGGTAACTGGCTCATCAGGAGCGGGTACTTCTACTGTTCGTGAAGCATTCGAATATATTTTCACTAATATTGGAGTGAATCCAGTCGTTATCGAAGGCGATAGCTTTCATAAATATACTCGCGCTGAAATGCTTGAGCGCATCAAGGTGCCAGATTTATTTGGCCGCCGTATGACACATTTCTCTCCTGCCGGAAACCATTTTGATCGCCTTGAAGCTTTGTTCTGTGATTATTCAAAAACAGGTACAGGTGAAAAGCGGATTTATTTACATAGTGAAGAAGAAGCTCTACCTTACCCGAGTTTAAACCATGGAGAATTTACTAGCTGGCAACCCATATCCGAGGATAGTGACTTACTATTTTATGAAGGTTTGCATGGTGGCTTAGTGACGGAGAATTTTGATATTGCTCAATATGTGGATTTGCTTATTGGTGTGGCGCCTACTACCAACTTAGAGTGGATACAGAAAATTCGTAGAGATAGTGCAGAGCGCGGCTATTCACATCAAGAAGTAGTTAATACCATTGTACGGCGTATGCCTGACTACGTTACCTATATTTCGCCACAGTTTTCGCGTACCGATGTAAATTTTCAGCGTATTCCTATCATTGATACTGCGAATCCATTTGATGTCCAAGAAATTCCTACCATAGATCAAAGTTTAGTAATTGTGCATTTACGCAGGCCGGAAAAATTCACGCTTAATATTGACGAGCTTCGTGAAAGAATTCAAGACTCGTTTAGTATCAAATCTAATCAACTAATTATGCCTGCAGATAAAATGGTGTTTGCAATGGAACTATTGCTTACACCAGTAATAAATATGCTTTTAGGAAAGCCTTCTGTTGCTACATCACAAACAGGATAATTGTTCGATGACTAGAGCTTTAAAAATATGAGCGAACCCTTTTTGCTTGGTGTGGCAACAGGTCCAGTGCCTAGAAAGCTTGTGAGTGATTGTTTACAACAACTAGGCAATGTTCGCGGTAAATATCAACTTGGATTCGTTTATGCAAATGACACACTTAGTGAAGATTTAGAGGATATTGTTGGCCGCTTAAAACAAGAAACAGGCATACAAAATTGGTTAGGCACCTTAGGCCTTGGTGTATGTAGTACTGGTGTTGAATATTATGATGAGCCTACTTTGATAGTAATGCTTGCAGATATCAATGCACAGCAGTTCTCAATTATTGGCACCAATGATATGGCAGAAGAAAAGCTTCTCGAAGAGGTTTCAAGTTATTGTAAAGAAGAGTTGCCACATGTTGGAATTATATATGGTGATCCAAGCAATCCTGCTACTCCCAACATAATAGAAAAAATATCAGAGACTGTCCCCGCAGCATATTTAGTGGGCGGGTTAACCTCATCCAATTCCGAAAACTATCAAGTCGCTAACGATGTTGTGCAAGGAAGTGTGTCTGGTATATTTTTTTCGCCAGAAGTGAAAACTATCATTGGGCATACTCAAGGTTGCACACCATTAGATCAACAGCATGTCATTACCAAAGCAGATCGGAATTTGTTAATTGAATTAGACGGACGTCCCGCTCTAGATGTGCTGCGTGATGATATCGGAGAAGTCTTGGCAAAAGATTTAAATAAAATAGCAGGATATATCTTCGCTGGTTTGCCGATTGAATTTTCTGATACGGGCGACTACTTAGTCCGGAATATTATTGGTTTCGATGAAGAAGAGAAGATCATCGCAGTGGGGGATTATTTATACGAAGGTGCAAAATTTATGTTTTGTCGTCGTGATGGGAATAGCGCGCGTGATGATATGTTAAGAATGATAGTGACAATGAAATCGCGCTTAAAAGATATGCCACGTGGTGGATTATATTATACTTGCCTGGGTCGAGGCCGATATCAATTTGGCGACGATTCTGAAGAGCTAAAAATGATCCAAGACCAGTTAGGAGATTTTCCCTTAGTTGGTTTTTTTGCCAACGGTGAGATTTTTCATAATCGCTTATATGGATATACAGGAGTGCTTGTCTTGTTTGCATGAGCTGCATTGAACATCGAATATGGAATTTAATCAGTTAGGTAAAACCGGGATACTTGTTAGTGAAATCTGCCTAGGCACGATGACCTATGGTGAGCAAAACACCGAAGCAGAAGCACATGAGCAAATGGACTATGCTTTTACCCAAGGCATAAATTTTTTCGACACGGCGGAAATGTATCCAGTGCCACCCCAAGAGCATACGCAAGGCCAAACAGAAAAATATCTAGGCTCATGGTTTAAAAAAACTGGTAAACGAAAAGATATTATCCTCGCAAGCAAAGTGGCTGGCCCAGGAATGATGGATTACCTGCGTGGTGGTGTGCAGTTAATACCGGAGCAAATTAACGCAGCACTTGATGCCAGTCTAAAACGGTTGCAAACCGATTATATCGATCTGTACCAAATTCACTGGCCCGCAAGAAATACAAACTATTTTGGCCCTCTAAGTTATGAGCATGATGAAGCAGAAAGTAATGAATGCACTGTAACGCTAATGGAGGATGCGTATGCTTGTTTAGTTAAAGCAGTTGAACAAGGCAAAGTGCGTCATTTAGGAATCAGTAATGAAACGCCGTGGGGCGCAATGCAATATCAATTACTCGCACAAAATAATTCCTGGCCTTCTATGGTAAGCATTCAAAATCCTTATAGTTTATTGAATCGAAGTTATGAGGTGGGCTTAGCGGAAGTATCGCATCGTGAACAAATGGGTCTGTTGGCATATTCACCATTAGGTTTCGGTGTATTGAGCGGGAAATACATTAACGATTCACCTGCAAATGCACGACTAACATTATTTGAACGTTTCACTCGATACAGTAATGAGCAAGGTGTAGCGGCAACTGCTGCCTATGCGCAATTTGCATGTGAACGCGGCTATTCTCCTGCTCAGATGGCATTAGCATTTGTAAACAAACGCCCTTTTGTTACCGCAAGTATAATTGGTGCGACTACAATGCAGCAGTTAAAAGAAAATATTGATAGTGTTAACCTAAAACTTAGTACAGAAGATTTAGCGCAGATAGAACTTATTCATCAACAATATCCGAATCCATGTCCTTAGAATTAATGAGTACTAATATTGTTAGAGTAGGTGTATGGCTAGTTGCAATTATTTGCGCGATTGAAGGATTATTTACTATCTATTATGGCTTCACAACGATATATGCTTATAGCGGGTTTACATCGATTTTTGTAGGTGTGGCGATAATGTTGATTGCCATCGGCTTAGTTAAGAAACATCACATTGCGCGTATAGGCGCGTGTATTATTTTTATAATCTCAAGTCTAAATCTAGTGTTCTTGCTCTACATTGTTTTTCGACCTAATGAAGAAGGGAAAATTGGTAACCTAGGTCTTCAAGAATATCTGTATGTTGTTTATATTATACTAGCCATAATTGCTATATTATTTTTATCTTTAAGAACTACAAGAGAGTATTTTTCTAATAATAGCACCTAATCTAAATTTCAATTTCATCTCGTTGAGTGCTGATCCATTTATACACTTCATTATTAATTTGCTCAGCGGTTTTTCCTTGAGTAATAATTTCTTTCCCAATTACCATTTTGATGGTTCCAGGTTTTTTGGTAAATTGTTTTCTTGCCCAAAAACTACCTGAGTTATGCGCGACAGGAATAATTGGCGCGCCTGATTTTTCAGCCAGCAATGCACCACCAATTTTAAACTTTCTTTTTGTGCCTGGTGGCGTACGTGTTCCTTCAGGAAAAATTAATATTGATCGGCCACTTCTTACTTTTTCAACACCTTGGTCTACAAGTTGGTCAACTGCTTTTCTGCCCGCTTTTCTATCCAGTGCGATCGGCTGGGTAAGCGCCAAGCCCCAGCCAAATACAGGTATAAAAAATAGTTCTCTTTTAACTACCCAAGTTAAAGGTGGAAAAATCGGTCCTATGGCCATCGTCTCCCAGGTAGATTGATGATTGGCCATAACAATGCAAGCATGTTCAGGAACGTTTTCCTTTCCAACCACTTCATATTTTAGTCCACATGTAATGCGCAGCCACCATAAATTACAAGTGCTCCAGTAAGTGATGTATCGATAACGCATCCTGTAAGGAAGAATAACTGTCAGTAAACAGGTAAAGCCGAAGAATGTAGTGAGTATCGCCATTCCAGATAAAAACACTAGCGATCGAAATGTTTGTAACATCAGTAGAAATTAATAGCGGTAAAGCTTATTCAGCAAGCAAAGTATCTACAGCTTGGGCAAGATCGTCATAAATTGGAATATTGCGAGGTAATTGCTCACTTTGTGCGGTTACCGAGCCATTGCCCGTGCGAACTAATATAGGTTGTGAGCCATGTGTGATAGCAGCTTGTACATCACGTAGCGAGTCTCCAATAAATGGCGCTTTTTCAAGTGACAAGTTTGCGCGTTTTTCAATTTCAATCAGCATGCCGGTTTTTGGTTTACGGCATTCGCCTTCAAGTGTGGGACAGATAAAAATACCATCAAGATGTCCACCATGTTGAGCGAGCTCAGATAACATTTTTTGATGAATTTGATTGAGGGCACTGTAATCAAACAATTCGCGTGCAATACCTGATTGATTTGAAGCAATAAACACTTTAATTTTTGCATGATTAAGTTTAGCAATGGCCTTCAGGCTACCTTCGATTGGTATCCATTCCTCAGGTGTCTTTACAAACTCATCTGACTCTTCGTTAATAACCCCATCTCGATCTAGAACTACTGCTTTTAATTCACTCATAAGGGTGTAACTCCAAATTGTCTTACGACTGCAGTTTGGAAAAATCTGCTACCTGCATAAACAGTGAGTCGATTTTATATAGTAATGCAATGCGATTCGCTTTTAATTTTTCATCTTTATCCATCACCATCACATCATCAAAAAAACTATCTATTGGATTACGTAATTCTGCCAACTTGTTTAATGCTTGTTCGTACTTATTGTTTTTATAAAAGTTTTCTACCTCAGAAGAAAGTCCATCTATAGTTTTATATAAGTTGCTTTCAGCGTCTTCTTTAAATAGCGTTGTATTTATTTCTCCAATACTACTACGATCAACCTTTTTCAGAATATTACGAATACGCTTATTTGCAGCAGCAAGGCTTTCTGCGTTTGCGTGCTTGCGAAAATTAATAAGTGCATCAATCTTCATGGCCACATCGCTGGGGTGTGTAGGGTNNTCGCTGGGGTGTGCAGGGTCATTCGCTAATACAGCATCAATTACATCTATTGGAACTTCACGGTCTGAAAAATATGCGCGATATCTTTCCTTAATGTATTCACTAACTTCTAGTACTGTTTTTTCAGCTTGTAAATTTGCTGGGAAATATTCAGCGGCCTTTTCTAGTGTTTCGTTTATATTTATATCTAATGGCGTCTCAATAATAATCCGCAATACTGCTAGTGCTGCTCTACGAAGTCCATAAGGATCTTTCAATCCAGTTGGTTTTTTTCCGATAGCAAATATGCCGACCAAAGTATCTATGCGGTCAGCTAAGGCAAGCGTAATACCAACAGGCGATGTTGGTAAATCACCTCCTGCTTGTTTAGGTAGATACTGTTCTTCTATTGCAGAACAGACTTGTTCATCTTCATTGCTTAAAAAAGCTAAATTGCGCCCGATGATACCTTGCAATTTTGGAAATTCAGCAACGGTCTCGCTGATTAAGTCACATTTGCTTAGTTGAGCAGCGCGCTGGCAATATTTTTTGTCTGCTTTGGTAATCGTTGCTAAATAGCTGGCAAGCTTAATAGTACGATCGGTTTTATCCTTTATTGTGCCAAGTTGTTTTTCATAAACTACACTGTTGAGTTTTTTTAAGTTTTCTTCTAATTTTATATTTTTATCACGCTGCCAAAAAAACATTGCATCTTCGAACCGCGGTACGATAACTTTTTCATTTCCATGTTTAACTACTTCTGGGATTTTACTGTCAATATTACTGACAATAATAAACTGAGGTAATAGCTCACCCTCGTTATCAAGTAACGGTATATATTTTTGGTTATCTTGCATGGTGCTTATCAATAGTTCCTTATGCACTTGCAAAAACTGCGAATCGAATTCTCCTAGCAAAACACTCGGCCACTCTACTAATCCAGTGATTTCATCTAATAAATCTTGTGTATATGAAGGTGTGCCATTTATTTTTTTGGCCACCGCAGCCACCTGCTTAAGTATTTTATTTTGTCGCTCATTAAAATCAGCTAGCACATGACCTTTTAACGCTAATAACTCCTTATAGGCGGAAGGATGTTTGATAATAATGTTTTTTGTAGTATGGAATCGATGGCCTCTAGTTACGTTATTCGCTTTGAGGCCGAATAATTCTGTATCAATAATTTCAGAACCCATAATTACCAATAGCCAACGAATTGGTCGAATAAATTCTGCATCAGATTGGTTCCAACGCATGCGTTTTGGAACGGTGATTTTTTTTATTGCTGCTTCAATAATAGTAGGCAGTAACTCATTTGTATTTTGCCCCGTGCGGTGCTCACTAAAAGTGAGTCTAGGATTGTCAGGGTCATTGTCGACTTGTAGTTGATCAGCCTCAATTCCACAAGATCGTGCAAAACCTATTGCTGCCTGGGTGGGTTTACCCTCTTTATCAAAAGCAGCTAATGATTTTGGGCCTTTTCGTTCAATGGTTTGATTTTTTTGTTTAACATCTAAGTCATTAACTATGACAGCTAGTCTTCGCGGAGTGGAATAGACTTCATGACTAGCAAATGAAAGTTCTGCGGACTGTAGCTGCTTGCATAGCAATTCACCAAGTTCATTCGAAATATTTTGCAAGAGCCTGGCAGGCAAATCTTCAGTGCCTATTTCAATTAATAAGTCCTTTTTGTCATCCATTTTATTGGCTCAAGATTTCGGCTGTTTTTTTTCAAGAGGAAAATCAAGTTTTTCTCTGCTTTCTAAATAGCTTTTAGCAACATTTTGCGAAAGTTTGCGAATGCGCAATATATATTGTTGACGCTCAGTGACAGAAATAACTTGGCGAGCATCTAATAAATTGAATGCATGAGAACATTTGAGAACATGGTCATAAGCCGCTACAGGAATATCTTGTTCAACTAAGTGCTGGCATTCTTTTTCACTGCTATCAAATGAATTAAATAATGCATCGGTATTGGCATGCTCAAAATTAAAAGTGGATTGTTCCACTTCATTTTGATGATAGATGTCACGATATAGAATAGTGTTGTTAGGATGCTGTGACCAAACTAAATCATAAACACTGTCTACATTTTGCAGATACATGGCAATGCGCTCTAAACCATAGGTAATTTCACCCGTCACAGGTTTGCAGTCTAATCCACCAATTTGCTGGAAATAAGTAAATTGAGATATTTCCATTCCGTTTAACCAAACCTCCCAGCCTAAGCCCCATGCACCTAAAGTCGGTGATTCCCAATTGTCTTCAACAAACCGTATGTCATGAACTAAAGGATCGATATCCAATGATGTCAGAGACTCTAAATATAAATCTTGAATATTATCGGGCGATGGTTTCAATATAACTTGAAACTGAAAGTAGCGTTGTAAGCGATTTGGATTGTCTCCGTAGCGGCCATCTGTTGGTCGTCGACAGGGCTGTGGGTAAGCGGATCGCCAGGGTTCTGGCCCAATAGCGCGTAAAAAAGTACTAGGATGGAAAGTGCCCGCACCCATTTCCAGATCATAAGGTTGCTCAATCACGCAGCCGTGTGTCGCCCAAAACTGCTCGAGCCGATGAATGAGTTCTTGAAAGCTAATTAGCTTATTTGTTTTTTGGGAATTAGACATGATTAAGATGCATTATGCGCAGCGAGAGTATAGCGATGCACTGGGCTGGCTGCCAGCAGATCAGGTAGGCACTATGGCTTGCGGGAGGTAATAGGTATATAGACTGAGAAATAGCTATAAATTTGAAATAAAAAAGGCAAGCGCTAGGCTTGCCTTTGATATAAGCGCTGCAGGGCGACATCCATGTCTCGCAGCCCTCTTCCCTAAGTCGGTTTAGATAAACTCCTCTAGTGATGAGTTATCTTGTTGCATCCTTGCGAGCTGTAACCATCCATTGCTACAAGCTTATTCCTAAAAATTGTAGAGGCGACATCCTTGTCTGAGGTGTTCCCTGCTGTGCAAGCTAATTGCTTGCATCACTCTACATTTCATTGCACACACATCCGTATGTGTTAAAGCATCCTTGCTTTAAAATGAATCCTTTCCGTATCTAGCCTTCGTTTCTAGCCGCGCTTGTTATCGCCACAAAGTTTTTCTTTAACCGTGTCTCGATATGCCCAAGCTAATGCAGCCATACTTGCGGCGATCCATACGATATATACAGTTGTAAATACATCAGTTGTTACGCCCATAATGACCTCCGTGTCATGTTTAACTTGCTCGTCCAAAACTATGGAATTCGCAATAAATAAGTTTGTTGTTATATCTAGAGCAAGGCCTGTGCCAGATTTACGTCTACTTGAGGCTAATTTTGTAACCTACTGATGGGTAGTAGTTTCTATGAAATATGCCTGTGAGAAGGAGTGTGACCGAGTTATCACATGGACTTAATTTGTCCGCATAATTGGGCCCATGGTGACAAATCTGGGCAAACAGTGAGGTATCGTCTGTGACATGAACGTAGACAATATTCATTATAATTAGCAATGAATATATGCGCGCGACCAATATAGGTTGTAAATAAAGTTAAGACATGCACATATCACTGTATGGGAGGGCCTATATTGATCAGCGAATAATGTTGGTGCTTAGCACGCACAATTAGAGAGCATCATGGCACCGCAATGGTGCATAGATTCCAATTTGTCTTCTCACATCTCATTAAAAAGCCGCGTATAATGCTGCGTCGGCCTTATTAGAGTGCGTTTTAAGGCGAATGGCACACAATGTGCTATGAATAAATAAAAATTAAAGCAAGTTAGTATGAATGTGGCTAGCAACTAGCTACAAGCATAATAATTATTCACCACCATTATAAAGACACCAATTAAGACACTTAAGAGTTGAAGCTAAGGAGAACCTAATGTCCGCGAGTGATGTAATCAAAAAATTAAAAGACGAAGATGTTCAATTCGTTGATTTCCGTTTTACGGACACCAAAGGCAAGGAGCAACACGTTTCGGTACCTGCCTCTACTGTAGAAGAAAGTGTGTTTGAGTCAGGCAAAATGTTTGATGGTTCCTCAATTGCGGGTTGGAAAGGTATTAATGAATCAGACATGATCTTAATGCCGGACCCAAGTACAGCATTGGTAGACCCCTTCTTTAGTGATTCAGCTTTGATTTTACGTTGCGATATTTTGGAACCTGCAACAATGGAAGGTTATGGTCGTGACCCGCGTTCAGTAGCTAAGCGTGCTGAGGCCTACCTAAATTCAACAGGAATAGCAGACACGGCTAATTTTGGTCCCGAGCCTGAATTTTTTGTATTTGATGATGTTAAATGGGGCATCGAGATGTCTGGTTCATTTTACAGAGTTGACTCTGACGAATCAGCCTGGAATTCAGGAAAGCATTTTGAAGATGGCAATATTGGGCACCGACCTGGTGTTAAAGGTGGCTATTTCCCAGTCCCTCCTGTTGATTCATTGCAAGACCTACGTTCTGCAATGTGCCAAGTATTAGAAGAAATGGGTGTGCCCGTAGAAGTTCATCACCATGAAGTGGGAACAGCAGGCCAATGTGAAATTGGTACTCGATTCAGCACATTAACCGAACGGGCAGATTGGAATCAGATTTTAAAGTACGTTGTGCACAACGTTGCTCACAACTATGGGAAAACAGCAACCTTTATGCCGAAGCCTATTGTTGGTGATAACGGTAGTGGTATGCATGTTCATATGTCATTGGTGAAAGAAGGCAATAACCTATTCCAGGGTGATTTATACGGTAATCTTTCACAAACCGCGTTGTACTATATTGGCGGGATTATTAAGCATGCACGAGCGATTAATGCATTCTCTAATGCTAGTACCAATAGCTACAAGCGTTTAGTACCTGGTTTTGAGGCACCGGTAATGTTGGCCTACTCTGCACGTAACCGTTCGGCTTCAATTCGCATTCCTTATGAATCAAATCCTAAAGCACGCAGAATCGAAGTACGTTTTGGTGATCCAACCGGCAATCCTTATCTTACTTTTGCAGCGATGATGATGGCTGGTTTAGATGGAATTCAAAACCAGATTGATCCAGGTCCTGCGAACGATAAAGATTTATATGACCTACCTCCAGAAGAAGAATCTAAGATTCCAACAGTTTGTTCTTCGCTTGATCAAGCATTAGAAGCTTTGGACAATGATCGTGAGTTCCTTAAAGCTGGTGGCGTATTCTCTGATGATTGCATAGATGGATACATAGAATTGAAGATGGATGAAGTAACCGAGCTACGCATGTCTACTCATCCGGTTGAGTTCGATATGTATTACAGTTGTTAAACCACTGATTTAAAACTATTGCTCATAACGCCTGAAGCTTGAAAAAGTAGCTTTAGGCGTTTTTTTTTGCAACTTGAGACGCTTTTCCTGGGTCTTATAAATATCTAAGAGTACTATTCTATTAGAATGTACTTGGTAGAATTTATTTGAGAACCATTGAAATGCGTACTAGCCTCGCTATCGTCGTGATTTGCTTAATCTGCTTTTGCATAGACCATGTGCAAGCTGAGATTTATACCTGCAAAGATGCTAATGGCAATACGGTCTATACCGATTCTCCTAATGCCTGTGCTGATGCAGAAGAAGTAAAGACAGATAAGCTACCTACCCTAGTTCCTAGTAAATCTTTACCCACTACAAGTAGTAATCGTAATGTTAAGCGAGAAGAAGATAAAAATCTTTATACTGAACTCGTAATTACCGCACCTGGTAACGATTCCACAATCCGTGATAATAATGGCAATCTGACAATTAACTTTCGCGTGGCGCCAGCATTGCAGACTCGCAACGGACATAAGTATGTTGTAACGGTTAATGGTGCTGAGGTTTACAGTGGAACGAGCACAATTACAGCTTTAAAAAATGTTGATCGAGGCACGCATACAATCGGTGTAAAAGTTGTAGATGCAAATGGCAGTGTTAAAATCAGCGCAGCTCCAGTTAAGGTCACTTTGCAGCGTTTCTCAGCATTGCAAAACACCGAAAATAGCAACAATAATAATAATGGAGATTCTGGATCAACCACAACGAATCAAAGTTTTCCAAGCAATACTAAATTACCTACTCGACCACCTCCTCCACCAGCAACAAATTAGTACTAACTACCTAGTGCACTCGCTAGGAAATGTACTATTTAGCTCTGTATTAGTGCACAAAGCACAATATTCATCTCCTATATGCACTATAATAGTGCGTTAAAAGTGAAGATTTACCACTAAGTACTTGTTTCTATGTACTAATACCGTGCATAACGGTTGGATCGATTATTGCAATCAAGTAGTTATGACGAAAACACCGACTAACACATTTGGTGAATTGCCAGCCCTAATGGACGCTATTGATATAAATACCGAGCATAAACGGATACTAGATAACTTGGCGCTAGCCATTTTTTTGGTGGATAGGAATCTTAGTCTTAAATATCTCAATCCTGCTGCGGAAGAGATTATAGGTACAGGTAAACGTCATGCATTGAATCGACTTTTAACTGAATTTATTCAAGATACGGATGGAAATCTTATTCAGCACATACAAGATTCTATTCAAAACGGCCACCCCATTACGCAGCGTGAAGTGTGCATGAAACGTTTAGGAGGCAATGACTTTATTATCGATTGTTCAACAACACCTATGCATACTAAAGGTGAGGAGTCAGTCTGTTTGCTTGAAATATCGCAAGTTGATCGCATGGTGAGAATAAGTCGTGAAGAACATCTATTAACTGAAACACAAGCCACGCAAAATATGCTGCGTGGACTAGCGCATGAAATAAAAAACCCTTTAGGTGGTCTGCGTGGAGCTGCGCAGTTGTTAGCTGCTGAATTGGCTGATCTATCTTTGTGCGAATATACCGACGTCATAATTAGTGAGGCCGATCGCTTAAGAAAACTAGTCGACCGTATGTTTGGTCCTAATATCACACCCATTAAAAAACCAATAAATGTGCATAGCGTCTTAGAACATATACGACATTTATCACTTGCAGAAACACCTACTGGAGTCGAGTTTAAAATGGATTATGACCCGAGTATTCCTGACATACATGCTGACCGTGACATGCTGGTTCAAGCTATTTTAAATATTGTACGTAACGCAGTTTATTCAGTAAGTAATAATATAAGTAATGATGATATTGGTAACGTCACATTAAAAACCAGAGTGTTGCGTAAATATACGATAGGTGACGTGATGCATCGTTTAGCAGTTGAAATTAGTGTTACTGATAATGGTCCAGGAATAAATGAGGATTTAAAATCACAAATCTTTTTTCCGATGGTGTCTGGTAGAAAAGAGGGTTCGGGCCTGGGTCTGCCCATTTCACAAAATTTAGTTAACTTGCATGATGGTTTAATAGAATTTGATTCTGTACCGGGTCATACCCAGTTTCGAGTAATGTTGCCACTTAATAGCGATCTACGATTTAACATTAAAAATTAAGCACAAGATTATGAGCACTTCAAAAGTTTGGGTGATTGATGATGATCAAGCGATGCGCTGGGTATTGGAGCGCGCGTTTCAAAAAGCAGAAATACCTGTTATGACATTTGATTCTGCAGTGACAGCTGTACATGAACTAAAGAGCAATTTGCCTATCGCTATTCTTACTGATGTACGCATGCCTGGTATGGATGGATTTGAACTGTTAGATAAAATCAAAAATGAGCACCCATCATTGCCAATTATAATTATGACTGCTCACTCCGATTTACAAAGTGCTGTAGGCGCTTATCAAAAAGGTGCATTTGAGTACCTGCCTAAACCTTTTGACGTGGATGAGGCCGTAGAACTAACTAAGCGCGCATGCCTTGCTGCAGATGAAGCCGCCGTTACCATTGCTATGCCTGCAGATGTTATCGAAGAAGTTCCGGAAATAATTGGCGAATCACCTGCAATGCAGGAAGTGTTTCGAGCAATTGGAAGGCTGTCTAATTCCAATGTAACTGTTTTAATTAACGGTGCGTCAGGAACCGGCAAAGAATTAGTTTCACATGCATTGCATGATAATAGTCTTCGAGCGCAAGGGCCGTTTATTGCATTAAATATGGCAGCTATACCGCGTGAATTATTAGAGTCTGAATTATTTGGGCATGAAAAAGGCGCGTTTACAGGTGCGCAAGGGCAGCGCAAAGGCCGTTTTGAACAAGCTAATGGCGGCACGTTATTTTTAGATGAAATAGGCGATATGCCTGCAGATTTGCAAACCCGCTTATTACGTGTGCTCTCAGACGGAAATTTTTATCGAGTAGGGGGGCATCAGCCAATCAAAGCAGATGTGCGCATCATTGCAGCGACCCACCAAAATCTAGAAGCACGAGTGCGTAATGGAGATTTTCGTGAAGATCTTTTCCATCGTCTTAATGTTATACGCATAGTATTGCCGGCTTTACGTGAACGAAAAGAGGATATACCGGCGTTGCTACAACACTTTATGAAAGCTTCTGCCAAAGAGCTAGAAACTGAAACTAAAAAAGTTTCTGATGAAGTGGTGGAATATCTAAGTGCTTTAGCTTGGCCTGGAAATATCCGTCAGTTAGAAAATGTGTGCAGGTGGCTAACCGTAATGGCATCTAGCAATGAAATCCGTATGCAGGACTTACCAGCTGAAATGCTTAAAGATGAAATGGCAGTAGCTGATGCTGCGAGTTGGCAAGCATTATTAGGTGAATGGGCAGACCGAGAATTATCAAAAGGCAATGAATCCATTTTAGGGCGCGCCTTGCCTGAGTTCGAGGCAATAATGATTAAAGCAGCGATGAAAAAAACCAATGGCAAACGCCAAGAAGCCGCAAAACTTTTAGGTTGGGGTAGAAATACTTTGTCTAGAAAGATACAGGAATTAGGGTTGTTTCAATCGTAAATTACGTTTGGTGTAAATTAATTCGATCCAATAATACTTTATTAGAATATGATTCTTAAAAACTCGCTTACATAATATTATTACTATTTAAAATCAACAACAGATTTAGAATAAAACCACAAATGGTTTGATGAGCCATTTCCCAAGGGGTCGATGATGATCCCTGAAACTCCTTGAAATCACATAGTCATGCGTTTCATCTGGGCTACTATAGAATCGAAGAGTATGAATATTTTTCAATAGATTTTCATCTTCAGGCATAAGTATTGCGCCAGTTTTATCTTCTCTCATAATGCCATTTACAGGTAGAGAACAAGCACCATCTTGGTTAATTAAAACAAATTTATGCTTAAAGATTTCGTTAAGAGAATAATGTTTACGCATTTCTCAAGAGTAAAATAGTTATACATAACTACAATAATCGAAAGAATCCTTAATAAGGAAAGATACTGAAAATAAAGTATTTTGTGATTCTAATTAAATATATATTTTTATTTTATAATAAATAAAAACAGAAATTCTTGAATGAAAGATCTATGTCTTTAGTCAACGGATGAGTTAGTGGCTATTAATTAATCTAAATGTTGTTGATTAACTCAAAGATTTACTTATTTAACAAATACGAAATGTAATATTAAGTTATTGTTTGTATTATTATATCAATAGTTGCTACAGCGAATAACAATAAGACTATAAAAATAGGGGCAATAAATGAAGGATGCGCCAATACCACCTACTGAGAAAAGCCGAATAAGAGCTCTACATTCTTTGGAGCTACTCGATACTAGTCCAGAAAGTATCTATGAGAGAACAACGCATATTGCTAAGCAAGCATTTAATGTCCCTATGGCATGTGTATGTTTGGTTGATACAAGTCGTGTGTGGTTTAAATCTGCACAAGGGTTAGATATTTCAGAAATTGATCGTGATATTTCAATATGTGGCCACGCTATAAATCAAAGCATTACGGATGATCCTATTTCAAGACTATTCGAGATTACTGATACCAAAACCGATCCCCGATTTATTGATAACCCTTTAGTAATTAATGCGCCTATGGTGAGGTATTACCTGGGTTATGTATTGCAATCTATTGAAGGAGAAAATCTTGGTACGCTTTGTATTATGGACACCCACCCACGAACTGCGAATGCAAAAGATCATAGTCTTCTAATTGAATTAGGCAGAATGGTTGATGATCGTCTAAAAGAAATTCAAATGACGTATAACCTAGATTTTGATGATGTGGCTGTTGCCTCTAATGTTGTTTATCGTGTTTTTGAAGAAATGGAGGCAATGCTAAAAAAGAAAGGCATTAGCCTAGCAGAGTGGAGAATACTTGATAAAGTGGCTCAATCAAATTTTGCAACACCAACTAAAATAAGCAAACAACTAAATATCGCGACATCGCAAATTTCAAGAGCATTAGAACTTCTTGAGGCAAAAGGCTTTATTTCTCGCATACGTAGTGTGGAAAATTGCGATCGAAGACTCGTGAAGCTGGAATGTAATGAGGAAGGTCGAGAGCTTTGGTCTTATGGGAAGCGTTTAGGTAAAGAAGTGGTGGGTAAATTAGGATTACATTGAGTAGCATGTTTGCTTAACTTTAATTAGGCGTACTAATCTGAATGTAATTCCAAGCTACCAATAATTTCATTTACATGCTGATAATTGTTTTTCTCTAGGTACTCAACAATTCCATCGTTAATTTTTTTGCAACACAGTGGATCATAAAAAAGCCCTGTGCCAAGCCCAACGGTGGTGGCACCTGCAAGTAAAAACTCAATGGCGTCTGTTGCATTCACGGCCCCACCCTGGCCAATGATAGGAACATTATGTAGTTTACTCACTTGATACACCTCATGCACTTTTAATAAGGCAATAGGTTTTATGGCAGGGCCGGATAAGCCGCCTTGATTGTTGTGGATGATGGGCTGCTTTTTATGTATATCAATCGCCATGCCCATAACAGTGTTTATTACGGCAAAGGCATCACTACCCGCCTCTATACACAGTTTGGCATTAAGTTTAATGTCGGTTTGATTAGGTGAAAGTTTGGTAATGATTGGTTTTTTCGTTACAGCCCTACATGCGGCTACTACACGCGCGGACATATCTGGATCATTGCCGAAAGCCACCCCGCCTTCTTTAACATTCGGACAAGAGATATTAATTTCGATGGCATCGATGGGCGAGTCATCAAATTTTTGTGTGACCTCTATATATTCTTCTATCGTTGAACCAGAAACATTGGCGAAAAATCGAGTTTCTGAAAAATCGAGGGTGGGCAGAATGTCATTAACGACAAAATCCACGCCAGGGTTTTGCAAGCCAATGGCATTCAGCATACCCTCTGGTGTTTCGGTAATGCGATGGGGTGCATTGCCAAAGCGAGGTTCGCCAGTCGTGCCCTTTAAGCACACAGCACCTACATCAGTATTGGAGAATCCTTCAATCCGTGTATATTCTTCACCAAACCCAACACAACCAGATAGTAAAACTAATGGTGAGTTTAGCGATAAGCCACAGAACTCCATCGCTAATTTATCGTTTGTTTTATTTAGAGGCTTGTTATTAGTCATTTAAATTATGTTTAACGTCATTCTTTTTGAGCCGGAAATTCCACCTAATACGGGCAACATTATACGGTTATGCGCCAATATGGGTTGCGATTTGCATTTAATCCACCCACTGGGCTTTCATTTAGACGAAAAAAAATTGCGTAGAGCAGGATTGGACTACCACGAATTTGCCAGTGTTATTGAACATCAAAATTACCAAGCCATGTTAGATACGCTGAAACCGAGTCGGATTTTCGCATGTTCCACGAAGGGACGCACAAATTATGATGTACCTAGTTACCAAGTTGGTGATGCGTTTATTTTTGGGCCCGAAACTCGAGGTTTGCCCAACAATGTGCTTGAGCAATATCAAGCAAGCAATGTTATAAGAATCCCCATGCATGAATTGTCACGTAGTATTAATTTAGCTAACTCAGTGGGAATTATTTTATACGAAGCGTGGCGTCAAAACGGCTTTTCCTAACGGCGTATAGTGATACATCAGAACCTCTTTGTTGAACGGAAAAAATTAAGATTCCTGTTTCATTTCTCGACCAAGTAATTGCGCTATAGCAGTTTTAAGGTCTAGATTCCCGCTTAGAACATTCCAGACTTGATCACAGATAGGCATTTCAACACCTAAATCTTGAGCGATATCATGAACGACTTGTGCTGCATGAAAGCCCTCAACGGCTTGGCCGAGTTCGTCCATATATTGTTGTGCCGTTTTACCTTGTGCAAGTGCCAAACCAAGTCTTCTATTACGTGACTGGTCATCCGTGCAAGTTAAAACTAAATCACCCATACCTGCTAGGCCCATTAATGTTTTTGGATTTGCCTTAAGTGCAATACCTAAACGCATCATTTCGGACAAGCCTCTTGTAACGAGTGCCGCACGAGCGTTTGCTCCAAAACCAAGGCCATCAACAATGCCGGCAGCAATCGCTAAAACGTTTTTCACTGTGCCGCCAAGCTCAACACCCACTACGTCATCGCTAACATAAACGCGGAAATTGTCGCTATGAAAGTATGTAGCCAGTTCTTTTGCATATTCTATGTCGCCAGAAGCAAGTGTGACTGCGGTTGGTAGGCTGCTGGCTACTTCTTTTGCAAAAGAGGGGCCTGATAACACAGCAGATTGAATATCAGATCCTAAAACATCTTCAACGACCTGATGCATCATCATTTTGGTTTGTTTTTCGAACCCTTTGGTAGCCCAAATGAATTTTTTAGTATGTTGCAACAATACTAATTGTTCGCATGCGGCGCGCATTGCATAGCTTGGGACTACAGACAGTATAAAGTCGGCATCCGTTATGGCAGTCGCAAGATCATGCTCCGCAGTGAGTGTTGCAGGAAATGTATTGCCAGGAAGATAGCGTTTGTTTTCACGATCAGCCGACAATGCAGTAATGAGTTCAGTATCATGATCCCACGCACGAACGTTGTGGCCATTACTCGCTAATTGAATGGCAAGTGCAGTGCCCCATGATCCAGCACCTAGTACCGCTGCAGTAATCATAAATTAAGTATAAATTCGTTAATGCTTTATTTGTTCGGGGTTATTTTTTTGTTCTTTGGCGGCTGACAAATGTTGTTGATAGAGTGCATCAAAGTTAACAGGGTTAAGTAATAACTGCGGGAATCCGCCTTTAGTTACTAGCTCTGCAACCGTTTCTCGTGCAAATGGAAATAGAATATTTGGACAGTAGCTACCTAATAACTGTTTATGTTGTTCTTCAGGAAAATGTTCAATAAAGAAAATTCCTGCTTGTTTTACTTCGGCTAAAAATGCGGTGGATTCTTCTTGAGTAGCAGTAACTGTAACAGTGATGCCTACTTCAAATACTTTTTCGTCAAGCTTTTCATTTTCAGTTTGAATATGAACATCCGTTTTAGGATTCCATTTCTCAGTAAATATCTTTGGAGAATTAGGGGTTTCGAATGACAGGTCTTTTACGTATATTTTTTGAATTTCAAATTTTTGGGCGGGCTTTTCGGTCATCTTCTTAAGAGCTTAATTGCTTGAATAGCATATTATGACTGAATTACATTGTGCTTTCTCTAAAAAATTCTGGAATTTTTTAATCACCTAAATTCAGCAAGTCGTCTAACTTGCCTTCACTGTTTAATTCGGCCATATCATCAAATCCACCAACATGTGTGTCGCCAATGAAGATTTGTGGAACTGTTTGGCGCTTAGTTCGTTCTACCATTTCTTCCGCTTTAGCAGGATCTTCATGAATATTAATTTCGTTATAAGCAACATTTTTGCTATCCAGCATCTTTTTTGCTGCATTGCAGTACGCACAGCGATGGCCAGTGTAAATGGTAATTTCAGGAGTGCTCATAGATATATTTTAACTTATTTTTTAGTGATAGGAAGTTGATCATTAATCCAAGCATTAATACCACCTTTCAAACTAAACACATTGGTGTAGCTATTCTTTAAAAGCAGCTTGCTAGCTTGTGATGATCGATTGCCCATTTTACAAAATACTAATATTGGTTTGTTTTTATCGTTCAAAAAATTATCAACTTTTTCTGGAAGTGCACTTAATGCAATGTGTTTAGAATCAATAATTGTGCCTTGCGCAAGTTCGTTCGCTTCGCGCACGTCTATAACCATAGCGTCTTCTTTATTGATCAATCTAACCGCTTCGGCTGGTAAAACCTCTTTATAGCCTTTGGTGGCTCGCCGTAATTCAGTCATAATTATTAAGGCGATTACGGCTGCTAGTGCGACAAATAGTAGCGGGTGCCGTCCGGCAAATTCAATATACGCTTGCATTGATGATTAACTTAGAATTTAGAGTGAAGAGGAAAAGTAGAATTAATGCGCAGAACAAAACACTTGCTGCATCATGTTAATTAAACTAAGCGTTCGTTCATCACCCACTCTATAAAACACGCGGTTTGCATCTTTGCGAGAAGCTAAAATGCCCTTGTCGCGAAGAATTGCAAGGTGTTGAGAGATGTTACTTTGTGAAGTGCCGACATTTTCGACGATATCTTGTACGCTGACTTCTCGATCACCCAGGACACATAGAATTTTTAAACGCAAAGGATGTGACATGGCTTTTAGAGACCGTGATGCTTGCTCTATATCTTCTTCTCTGGAGATAAGTTCTTCTGCAGCTATACTCATATTAGATCCTGTGTTGTAGGTTTTCGCTTCCGTGCAAACTTATAGATATATAGTATCGGCTAATATTATAAATGTCTAATACATTAATAAACTCTATAAATCAATAAGTTATGAGTTCATATTTACAATTTGACGGGTATAATGGCTGAATCCATGTGGCTACCCAATTTCAAATATATCAATAAAATGCTGCAGTATTTGCTGCTATTGCTTGTGAGTACGGCCTTGCTGAGCTCAGTATTTGCCGGGCCCTCTCGGCAAGAAACGGAGAAAAAGCTTACCAAAGTACAACAGCAAATCCGCAGCTCACAACAAAAATTAGAAAAGCAGCGCGGTGAATTAGGTAGTTTAGAAAAGCAATTGCGTATGTCGGAGAAAAGTATAGGTGACTTAAACCAACAGTTGGCACTAACTGAAAAAAGTCTTAAGCAGAGTCAAGAAAAAATAGCAGGACTACAGTTAGAGGAAAAACAATTACAAAAGCAGCTATCAAAACATCACGATATTTTATATGCACAGATTCGCTCTGAGTATCAATATGGCGGCCAACAAAAACTTAAATTATTGCTGAATCAACAACAACCAGAAAAGTTAGGTCGTAATTTGATGTATTACGATTATTTACATCGTGCGCGCCTGAGTGAAATTGAAAAAGCCAGAACAGTATTGCAATCTGTTAATACGGTGCAGACAAAAATCTTGCAAGCAGAGCAGGATGCTAAACAAGCTAAGTTGAATCTTTTGAGCGAAAAGCAATTATTAGAAAAGGCGCAAAATCAGCGTAAAGCTACCATAAGCTCGCTAAATAATAATGTTTCCTCTGAAAAAGAGAAACTTGCAAATCTTGAAAGCAATGAGAAGCAACTAAAGAGTTTAATTGAAAAACTTCGTACAGTTTTGGCGGATATACCTGTTATTGATAAGGGCCGAGGGTTTAGTAAATCACAAGGAAAGTTGTATTGGCCTGTAGTGGGAAAGCCGAGTAACAAGTTTGGCCAAAAACGTAATTCTGCACGCAAAAATACAAATTGGCATGGAGTATTTATTCCCAGTACAGAAGGCAACAATGTACGTAGCATTTATCATGGTCGTGTGGCTTTTGCTGAATGGATGCGTGGATTAGGTTTGCTGATTATTGTTGATCACGGTGACGGCTATATGAGTCTCTACGGTCATAATCAGAGCTTGTTCAAGCAGGTTGGTGAATGGGTGGATGCAGGAGAGAAGCTAGCTGCTGTAGGTAATAGTGGAGGCAATAATAAATCAGGCCTGTATTTTGAAATTCGCAAGCAGGGTAGTCCGATTAATCCTGCAAAGTGGTGTGCTAAGCCCGCAGCCTCCAGAGTTGCTGTATCTGGATAAATTTACTCGTAACTACCACTGATTCGCTACTAAATAAGGCATTGATTGGCGCAATTATGGCCGATGGTCGGGCCTGCGGCTACGAGAACCAACATATAATGTATATATATGAGTAGAAATGCCTCATTTACGTGTTAGTAGTCTAAGTTTGTGAACGTTTAGCCGTACTTAGCTATCTAATGTGTTGCGAATCTATTTTTTCCTTTCATAATGGACGGTATAAACGTGACGAAAGAACATTCTAGGAGAGCGGTAATGAATTTTAAGCACCCCCTAAAAATTGGAATAATCTGGGGAGTGGTAATTGGGTTAGGTTTATCTTTGGCACACAATGTGTGGGCAGATAAAGAAATGGCATCCGCTTTACCGCTTGAAGATCTGCGTACTTTTACTGATGTTTATGCGCGTATTAAACAAGATTACGTAACCGATGTTGATGATAGTGATTTATTAAAAAATGCAATTCGCGGCATGCTATCTGGATTGGACCCTCACTCTTCATATTTAGACGAAGAACAATTTCGTGAACTGCAAATCGGTACCTCAGGAGAATTTGGTGGTCTTGGTATTGAAGTAGGGATGGAAAATGGTTTTGTAAAAGTTATTGCACCAATTGATGACACACCTGCTGATCGTGCAGGGGTTAAAGCTGGTGATCTGATTATTAAGTTAGATGATAAATCTGTTAAAGGTTTAACGCTTGAGGAAGCCGTTAAACTAATGCGTGGTAAGAAAGGTTCGGATATTGTGCTGACCATTGTGCGCGACGGCGAAGATGCGCCGTTAGATTTAACTTTAACACGCGATGTGATTCGTGTGCGCAGCGTAAGAAATCGAGTATTAGAACCAGGTTACGGTTATGTGCGAATTTCAAACTTTCAATCCAAAACTACTCGTGGTTTGTTGGATGCGTTAGAAAGTTTGAAAAAGAAAAACGAAGGTGTTGAGCTAAAAGGATTGGTTTTAGATTTACGAAATAATCCTGGTGGAGTGTTAACCGGTGCAGTGGGTGTTTCTGACGTATTTCTAAAAGATAATAAGTTAATTGTTTACACTGAAGGACGTGTTGAAGATTCAGAATTGAAATATGCTGCGAGCACAGGTGACTCATTAGACGGTGCGCCACTGGTTGTGTTAATTAATCAAGGTTCCGCATCAGCTTCTGAAATTGTAGCGGGTGCTATGCAAGATCATGAACGTGCGACCGTAATTGGTGCTACATCATTTGGTAAAGGCTCGGTACAAACTATTTTACCGTTAAATGATAGTACGGCATTGAAATTAACCACGGCTAGATATTACACACCGTTAGGTAGATCCATTCAAAGCGAAGGAATCGTTCCAGATATCTTATTGAAGGTTGAGGGAGCATCAGAAGAAGAAAGTAGTGCATTAAGCATTATTTCAGAATCAGATCTTGATGGGCACTTGGAGAACGAAAATAATGCTGCTAATGCAAAAGCAAGAGAGCCAAAATCTATTGTGACTATTCCAAAACAAACTAAGGATGACGCAACAGATTATGCATTGGAAGAAGCGTTGAAAATTTTAAAAACTATGCCAGGCACACAACAAGCTAAAATCTAACATCTACGTGCTTCGTTACCGTTTTAAGAATCTAATAATCTTTGTTTTTGGGCTGCTAACTGCAGCCCCATTGCATTGTTTGGCGGCCGAGCCTGCTGTAATTGCGATCATCATTGATGATATTGGCAATAACCTATCCATTGGAAAACGAGTAATAGACTCCGATCTTGCAATTACCTGTTCTATTCTTCCTGCTCGACCCCATTCGATTAAATTGGCGCGACTTGCGCATAAAAATGGTAAAGAGGTCATGTTGCATTTGCCTATGCAAGCCTCTAAGTCAGAACGGCTCGGACACGGTGGCCTCATGTCAAATATGTCTAAGCAAGAATTTATTCGTGTTGTAGATATTAGTATTGATGCGATTCCGCATGCCAAAGGCATTAATAATCATATGGGAAGTTTGTTGACTAGTAATCCAAATCATATGGAATGGTTAATGCAAACTATTGCCAATCGAGATGAAAATTTATTTTTTGTTGATAGTAAAACATCGGCTAGAACAGTCGCTGCGGATGCTGCACAAAATTATCACATACCAAATATGCGCCGAGATATATTTTTAGATTCAACTGCTAACGATAAAAATTTTGTTAGGCAACAGCTAAGACGTTTAATAAAGCTCGCAAAGTTACAAGGATATGCATTAGCTATTGGGCATCCGCATTCCTCTACGTTGACTGTACTTGAACAAGAACTTTCAAAATTAAGTAATGAAGATGTGCAGTTAGTTACGGTAAGTAAGCTAATAAACATTGCAAAAGATAAACAATGGAAAATGTACTCGTCCCTCACGTATTAATTCCACTTGCTCAGGGCTGTGAAGAGCTAGAGGCAGTCACGATTATCGATTTACTGCGTCGTGCAGACATACAAGTTACCACTGCGGGCTTAGATGATAAACCAATCACCGCATCCCGCGGAACAAAACTTCTTGCAGATACAACATTAGATCAAATCATCCATGAAGAATTTGACATGGTCGTCCTGCCAGGAGGTTTGCCAGGCGCTGATAATTTAAATGCAGATAAACGTATTCACGCCATGATTAAAAACACAGTCAATAATGGAAAATATGTTGCAGCAATTTGTGCAGCGCCAAAAGTCTTAGCATGCGCAGGTTTGCTTGATAATAAAAAAGCGACTGCTTATCCGGGTGTGTTAGAAGCGCTTGATAATACTAATTTTAGTATTACCGGTACTGCTGTACAAAAAGATGGCAAGATTTTAACTTCTCGTGGACCGGGTACAGCAATGGATTTTACATTGGAACTTATTGCAAATTTGTTAGGAGAGGAAAAACGCAATCATGTAGAGGTAGCACTACAACGTAGTACGTGATTTTGTCTAATATAGTAGTAAAATTTCTCAATTTTGATAGCCGGTATAGCTGCTTCGATATGCGGCGTTCGACTGGTGGTATAGCGTGAACTAGGTCACTAATTAACCAGGTATGGCTGAGTAAAATAACTACGCATTAGCCTACAGGGAAGCAGGCTTTCTAAACCCACGGCCTCAAAACCGTGGGTTTTTTAATTCCAGTACGTATAATTCCAGACCACTCTTCTTAGCCTTATATTTTATAAGGATAAAAACTCTCCACATTGCAATAACATAGCTAACCCCAAAAATTTTCCTATTTGGAACAAGAATTTACTTATAGAACCTAATACAATAGGACTACTCTAGGTAGTAAGCACTGGATGTGCCCATAAATTATCCTAGTAAACATATTAGATCGCGAAATATCGCGGCGGGTAAGTCAGGAAGGAATGCGTACTGAGAAATTGGTGCCACTGAAATTTTATACATGGAAATAAGCCTGCAGGAAGAGTTGGCTTGTTATTTTCACGTCGTGTGTTCGCAACTTTAACAAAGATGCAAAAACACGAATCTGCTTTTACATTAATCGAACTCATGATCGCAATTGCTGTAGCCGCAATTGTGCTTACGTTGGGCGTGCCTGGTTTTAGCCGAGTCATTGAGCGTAATCAGTTAAGTGCTTATACCAACCAACTAGTTTCTTCGTTGCATTTTGCTCGCAGTGAGGCTGTGCGTAGAAATCAAAATATAACCATATGCCACAGTTCAGATGGAAGTAGTTGTAGTGGAGTAGGGTATGAAGATGGCTGGATTGTTTTTTCAGATGGTAACGGTGATGGCGATTATACGGATGTAGGTGAAGAACTAATTCGCGTCAATGAAAGTTTGCCTAGTAATTACACCATGCGAACGAATAACTTGAGTACATTTAACTATAGAGGTAATGGTGGAGCGCCAACTGGGCGTATCGTTTTATGTAAAGATAATACGCTTACTAAAGCACGTGCAATTTTTATTAACCAAGGTGGCAGAACTAGACTTGCCCCTTTGGACGCAAACGGAATTCCTGAAGAAAGTTTAAATACCCCCATCACTACTTGTACGCCATAAAGAATTAAAAAATTATATGAATATAAATAGCTACGCTAATAAGAATAAAGGCTTTACCTTAATGGAAGTGCTTGTAGCGCTAGCAGTGTTATCGATTGGTTTGTTGGGTATGGCCGGAATGCAATTATTTAGTTTGAAAAGTAATCAAAGTGCTTACTATCAATCTCAAGCAAGTTATTTTGCATATGACTTGATCGATAAAATGCGTGCCAATCCTGTCGGCTTTAATAACGGTAATTACGATAGTGGTTTAACAAATATTCCCGCAAGTATTACCAATTGCCAAACCACGACTGCAACGTGTACACCAGCACAACTTGCAAGGTATGAACTTACGCAGTGGAAATGTGCGCTGGGCTCATACGAAAATGATTCTATTTGCGTTACACCATTAGATTTAAATTCAGTTTTACCAGCCGGAGATGGTAGCGTGGTGCGTAATGGAGATGATGTGGCGGTTACTGTGCAATGGGCCGAGGGCGCTGCTATGGAATCAGTAATGGTTATGGCCGAGTTATGAAAAATTCTTCCATGCAAAAAGGTTTTTCAGTTATTGAGTTAATGGTTGCGTTGTTACTAGGCTTATTTTTGGTCAGTGGTGTTACCGCTATGTATATCAGCAGTAAACAAACTTATCGGATGACCGACAATCTAGCTCGAATTCAAGAAAGTTTACGCTATAGCGTAGAGTTTATTTCGCGCGATATTAGAATGGCAGGTTATTTACCCTGTCGTTTTCCTCCCATAGTAAATAACGCGGTCACTAATGGCACTTCGACCTGGTTTTTAGATTTTTTTAATTCTGGTATTCGTGGTTATGAAGGTGGGTCAAGTACCTTCCCAACAGAAATAAGTAGTGATGTAGTTGCAGGCTCAGATGCCGTAGCGATTTTAAAAGGTGGTTTGTACTCTATGAGTGTTGGACTACTCGATGATTCTACTAATACATTTACGGTACAAGGTTCATTCCCATCAAATGAATTTCAACAAGGTGAGATCGCCATTGCATGCGATCCTAGGCAAGCTTCTTTATTTCAAATTCAAAACAGCTCTCCAGGAAATAGCACTACAGATGGCACCATTAGTTTTGCTAACAACACAAATATAGCGCCAGGTAACACCACCACTGCAATTGGTTCGTATGGAGATGATGCGCAAATAACACCCTATGAACCAGTAATTTACTTCGTTGCACCAAGCACGCAAGACCCAACAGTAAACTCATTAAAAAAACGTTATCTGCAAGCACGATTATCAGGTGGTAATCAAACCGCGGTGATGTGGGAGGAAGAGTTGATTGAAGGTGTCGAGTCTATGCAGATTCTCTATGGTCTTGATATAAATAACGATCAAATTGCAGATCGTTTTGAAACCGCTGCAACTATTGCTGCTACGGAATGGTTAAATGTAATTTCTGTCCGTTTGGGCTTGTTAATGGCGACAGGTGATGAGGTTGTCACGCAAGCAGACACGGGTACTTATAATGTAGCCGGCACCTTAATTTCAGATTCTTCTATCCCTGCACATGGTGGAGATAGAAGATTGCGATATGTTGTAAATACTACTATTAACTTACGCAATCGCGTAGCAAACTAATGATGAAACTCAATATATTAAAACAAGAAGGCGCGGTATTATTTGTAGGTTTAATGATGTTACTGGTAATGTCATTAATCGCAGTTACCAGTATGCAAGGCGCAGCACTTGAAGAGCGTATGGCAGGTAACACGCGAGATACATTGGTGGCATTGCAAACTGCAGAAGCCGCATTGCAAGCAGCTGAAACATTTTTAGAGGTAGGTACATCTAACTTAATTGATTTTGATGCTGACGGTACGGATGGGTTGTATGACAATTCTGACCCCGAGCTATGGCAAAATGTAAATTGGCTTGCAAATGATTCGCGTAGCTATTCTGCAAGTGATGGGTATACAAAACCTAACAATGTGACTAGCGATCCGCGCTACATCATTCAGCACATCTCCGAAACTCAAGTCGCACCGCAATTATTAGTGCAAGGCTATGGTGAAGGCGAAGCAGGGAAAACTATTCAGTTATTTCGTGTAACGGCGAGAGGCACAGGCGGTAACAATAATACAGAAGTGGTTTTGCAATCTGTATATGGCGCAGATTGGTAACCGTGCAGGCCTTACGATGAGAATCTCAAATAAAATAATTTACTTCCAAGCGTTATGCTTGCTGTTTTTGTGGGTATTGTTAAGTGCCTGTATTACGGCCCAAGCTGGTCCGTTAGATATTTCAGATGTGCCACTAGAGCTTACTCCTGCTGTCGCACCAAATATTCTAATTGTTAGTGATGACTCTGAAAGTATGGACTGGGAGGTTTTGACCCAAGACATTATTAACGATGGTGTATTTTTTTCAGCACACCTGGACGTGACAGATGATTTAGTCAATCAAATTATTCAAAGGTTGGATGATGGCGACGGCGCAGCAGATGGAAATGCTACCAACTCGTGTTTTGACTACGCAATTCAAAGGGCCGGTTCAGGG
>JBOEHC010000042.1:0-4386 GCA_050633765.1 Gammaproteobacteria bacterium | reverse complement strand
GCATAATCGTGATGAAGAAAAAGAGCATGCTGCAATGGTGTTGGAATGGATACGTCGTAAAGATCCACGATTCGACAAAGAGTTAAAAGACTATCTTTTTACAGACAAAGAGATTGCTCATAAATAATTCATATATAAAAACTAACCGAAAGTAAGTCATGATTTTTCGTCAATTATTTGAACCGAGTTCTTCTACCTATACCTATCTTATAGCCTGCGAGCAACAAGGCATTGTTGCATTGATTGATCCCGTTTTAGAAACAGTGGAGCGTGATTTAGAGTTGATTAATGAATTAGGTATGCGGCTTGTTTATACTATTGATACACATATACATGCGGATCATCTTACTAGTGCCACGAAGCTTAAGGCACTCACTAAAAGTAAGATTGTCTATCCTAAACAAGCAGATTTGCCCTGTGCAGATATGTATGTAGAAGAAGGTAATTTATTTCGCATTGGGTCAGTCGAATTACACCCGCTGTTTACACCTGGGCATACGGACCATCATTATGCATATCTAATTAACCAAGGGTTGCAGAAAATGGTATTTACCGGCGATGCATTACTCATTGACGCATGCGGAAGAACTGATTTTCAATCAGGTGATGCAGCGACTCTTTTTGAAAGTATTAACGAAAAACTTTTTACTTTACCAAATGAAACGCTTGTTTATCCTGGGCACGATTATGCAGGACGTCACGTAAGTAGCATTGCGCAAGAGAAGGCGCGCAATCCTAGATTAGGCAATGATATGCCAAAGGATGAGTTTGTGAACATCATGAACGGTCTAGATTTACCCTATCCAAGAAAAATAGACTTTGCTGTACCAGGTAATGAGGCATGTGGAATATGCCCACCGAATGTTCCTGAGGAATTACGTAGTCCATGTGAAATACATGATCAGGGCTAGATGATTAACGGGCTGTGTTTTAGTTATAGTCGCAGGTTCCATAAAACTGGCTAGGAATAAGCTCACTGTCTAGAATTGTATTTCTACTGTGTGCAGACTTTCCGTGTATATCAACCGTAGTGGTCAAGATATTGCCACGTTCATTTACTTCTAAAAATGTGAATCCACCGCCAGATGGATATAGCTTTACATCTGTCACGCCATTTTTACGTATTATTTGGGCATCACTAGTTTCAGTGTCAACTGTAAACATTAACTGCATTACTTCTATTGTTTTCTCTACCTTTAAAATTGAGGCAAAGGTGTCATAGTTACAGGTAATGGTAGTGATTGCAGAATCTGCATCCTGACTAGTCATGAGAAACAATATGCTAGTAATTACTAATGTTTTCACAGTCTTTATATATGTAAACACTATAGTGGCGTCAGATATTATATCGGCCGCTAAGATAAAGACTTTAGTAAATAAGGGAACCTATAACTGGTAACTAATTATATTGAGGAGTGAGTTATATGCATCGACAATCTGCAAAGATAAATACAAATAAACCACATAAGTAAATGATTGAGTAACCAAATAAGCGCCTTGTACTTTGGTGCGTGATTGGTTTGCGCGCAAAATCTATAGTGATGACTAAATAAATAGCTCCAAGCACTAATGCTGCTACCAAGTAGATTGGCCCTGCTAAATTAAACCAATACATGGTGGTGCTGACAGGAATTAATACTATTGTATAAAGTAGCATTCTAAACTTAGTAACTTCCATGCCGCTTACTACTGGTAGCATAGGAAGATTAGCGCGACGATATTCATCTGCACGTAATAACGCTAATGCCCAAAAATGGGGAGGTTGCCATATAAACATAATTAGGAACATCACCATGGCTTGCCAACTAATGCTGTTCGTTACTGCTGCCCAGCCGATGACAGGTGGTAGTGCGCCAGCTACGCCACCAATTTCTGTGCACAGTGGGGAGCTACGTTTTAACCAAATGGTATAAATCACCACATAGAAAAAAGTTGTGCCTAGTGCAAGATATGCAGTTAAAGGGTTAACTAGATAATATAAAACTGCAAAAGAAGAAATACTTAATAGTCCGCCAAGCCATAAAGCCTGTTGTGGATGTAATCTAGATGTTGGCAATGCACGATTACGCGTTCGTGCCATGAGTTTATCGACCTCGCGATCTACATAATTATTTAAGGCACCACTCGAGGCAGAAGCTAAACCAGTTCCGATCAGTGTATAAATCACTAAATCTATGGACACATAGCCACCACCTGCTAACCACATACCGGTAAATGTAGTAAGCAAGACTAATAAAGCAATACGTGGCTTGCTTATTTCAAATAAATCACTTGCCTGGGTGCGAACTGCTGAAATAGTAGCGTTCAAATCGTTGACTCCAAAATTAAGAGGGGATTATAGCGGGTTTAATTCTAATAAAATTAGCAAATTAGTTATATCCTTAACAGGATAGGTTGTATTCACCGCACTACTATTGCTTTAGAAATAGGAGATCAAATACTGTCTTATAAGTGTGGATTTTTAAGCCATTTAGCGTCTGTACTCAATGGCCCAGATAAACTATGTAGAAAGTCTATTAGCTGTTTTTTCTCTCTGATGCTCAGTTTCAATGGTTTAACTTCATTATGTCCCANNCAAAAGGTGCTTGGTCATAATGTTCGATGACTTCTTCTAAATTAGTTAACTGTCCGGCATGCATATAGGGTGCGGTTGCAGCAATATTTCTTAATGTTGGGGTTTTATGCGCACCAATGAGTTCATCGCCTGATTTAGCAAATCGTAAATCTGCACATTGCTGTTTTGTTGCGTCACTGTAGTCACCTAAACAATTAAATGGGTCTGCTAAGACAGCCCGAATCCCACTTGCACGGCCAATGCTTGGTAATTGGCGTGCCGCAGATAGAATACCTGTATTATGAAATTCATTATTCGTTAACAGAGGTCCGTTATGGCAATTTATACATTCTGCTTTTTCGATGAATAGTTTTAAGCCTGCAATTTCGTTTTTACTAAGTAATGCTAACTTTTTAGAATCATTGTTAATTACACCATCAACATAGTCATCAAATCTTGATGCAGAAGGGTGCAGTAATCTTTGATAAGCAGCTAAGGATTTCGCCATATTCACAAATACTATATTAACTGCTTGTTGGTCCTTGCTATTCATTGCTTCCCAAGCGCTATTAAGTTCTTTGTTATTGGATAGGGATGACGCTGGAACCGCTGCAGCCGGAAAACGTTGCTTGTCCGATAAATTTGGCATCGGCCCAAATAACGATTCATATTGTTGGCGATAGTTTTTGTCAGTGAAAATAATATGTGCAACTTGGTTGCGTGAACCTGCATGTTCCAAATTATTCTCTAGTGGAGCCAGCGCCTGGGACCATTGGCTATCGCTACGCCCATCCCAAAATTGCCAAGGGCTATAGGCGGTGCCAACGAGTGTAGGTGTATTGCGAACACCGGCTTGAGCGCCCGCGGCCGTGGTTAGGCCATCTGTAAAGAACTGCTCGGGGATATGGCAGGTTGCGCATGAAACTTTTGAATTATGGCTAAAGCGCTCATCAAAAAATAATTGCCTGCCAAACTCTGCAGCTTTTTGATTATCTGCAACCTTATTACTAGGGTCCATTGGAAGAGGGGGTAAACTGTTTATGGATAGAGATTGCAGAATTTTAATTTCATCTGCGGTCCAATGAACTGGGTTGTTATATTGTTTATTCCACCATATTAATAAGGCTACTAAGATGATGATAGCCATTGCAATGAAAAGTTTTTGGGAAAACTTCAGCACTTGCGACTTTATAATTTAAGATTGAAGGTAACAGTATCCGTTATATCTTCATTTGTGATAGTCAGAGTAACGGTCCACCACCCTGGCATTTGAAACTTCATGCCTTCGAGCAAGTAACAACCGTCGCCAAAACTCTTTGTAATTTGTGGTTGTGTTGGAAGACCATGATTATGGTCAGGCATTCCTCCAACAACGTGAATTTCTGCATTCGGTATATCTTTACCGTCTTTATTTTTAATAAAAATTTTCCAGGCATGCAGGTTATTAATCTCTATTGGCTGCATTGTACTAATATAGCTCACCTGAAAATGTCCATTATCCGAAATCTTGCTTGATGCTAAATCGGTTTCAGAAAAGGCTGAATTACATAGTAGTAAAGTTATAAAAAAAAGTATTAATCGTTTCATGCTTTAAAATATTTCCGTATACGAGAAAAACCTCCACTCATTAACCAATAATTTAGTTGTAAAAATATCGCCAAACCAATTATCGCAGGTATATAACCCCATTTACTACCACCGACTTGAAAAGGGAACACAGCCGTATAGGTTTTTTCTTGATCAGGGTGTTTTGCGGTAACAATGCCTATGTAATATTCCTTTTCTGTAAAATCGTATTTTGCTAAATAAACTCCATCTAGGCTCGTAGTAGG
>JBOEHC010000041.1:0-19562 GCA_050633765.1 Gammaproteobacteria bacterium | reverse complement strand
TAATCAACTTACTCGCAAACTGGTTAAACGACTTAGGCTTTGATAGTCAAATAATTCCAAGTGGAGAAGGCAAAACAAATTTAATTTCTTGGATTGGCCCTGCAGGAGATGAAGGTAATAATGGATTAATATTATCTGGCCACACAGATACCGTGCACTTTGATCAAACCGGCTGGAATACCGATCCATTTAAAGCCACACAGTTGGATGACAAGCTTTTTGGCTTAGGCACTGCTGATATGAAATCTTTTCTAGCCATCACCATCGAAGCTGCAAAAGAGTTCACCAATAAAAATTTAAAACAGCGCTTAACGATTATTGCTACCGCAGATGAAGAATCTACCATGCAAGGGGCAAAAACATTAGTTCAAACCACTAAGGACAAGCACCAAAAGCTTGGCAAATATTGCATTATTGGCGAACCAACTGACTTAACGCCTGTACACCAACACAAAGGTGTGTGCATGGAAGCGATAAAATTATTTGGTCAAGCCGGGCATTCAAGTAATCCAAGCTTAGGTAACAATGCACTGGAAGGCATGCGTTTAGTTCTAAATGAACTTGAGCAATTCAAACAAGAACTTGCCAACAAATATATTAACCATGACTTTGTAGTGCCCATTCCTACTTTAAATCTCGGACATATTCACGGCGGTGACAACCCTAATCGAATATGCGCAGACTGCGAATTACACATCGATTTACGCCCATTACCGGGCATGCAAATTCCCACGCTGCGTGACGATTTACATGAGCGAATAATTAAAATAACCAAGCCGCTAGGATTGCATACAGAATTTGAAGCACTGTTTGATGGCGTACCCGCTTTTAAAACCGACAAAGACTCAAAAATTGTTCAACTTACCCAACAACTAAGCAACAAAACTCCCTCAAGTGTCGCGTTTGGTACCGAAGGACCGTATTTTAATTCAATTGGAATAGAAACAGTTGTGCTAGGCCCAGGCTCTATCGATCAAGCTCACCAACAAAACGAATATTTATCTCTGAATTCAATTCAACCTACCATCAACCTCTTGCAAAAAGCCATCCAAGATATCTGTCTATAAACTTCTTTTAAAAGTTGAATGACACAGATCGATTTAAACCAGAAACTTTAGCCCTGTGGCGAGCACAAGGACGATGTGCAGGATGCACAAGTGCCGCGATAGGCAGGATGTCGGGAGCAGCCGTGCATATATAACACGCGTCAAGGATGACGTTGCAGATTAAAATTAATTAATCCCAACGATGTCCGATTTCTGCCAATAACGGACATAAAATTTATTAAAAATAGCTATCATTAATTTTTCCTATATACAATTTTTATCAGTCTCAAGCTTATATTACTTATGCCTTTTACATAGGGAGCTTTTACCATGCTCTCAATTTCAAGTTCGTTAATAAAAGGCCGTATTAATAATAATCCAATGAAAGTGCCAAGAATCATTCCAAGTATGAATAAAAGAAGAACTACTGGAAGTAGTATAAATAATTCAAAAAGACTTGGATTATGTGGTTCTTCGATCGGAATCCCAGTTATTGGCTCAATTGCACAAAATATAAAAAGGAGCATCAATAGCGAACCAATAGATAATGCACAAAACAATAATATCCATTTAGCTATGCTTTCTTTTTCTATATTAATCACCTTGAATTAAATTAATTTTCAAATAACACATCGAATAAATTCCATTTTGGAAAGATTGAGAATGTCCGCTTTCGACCCAAAGCGGTCAATTTAGTAAAAGAAAGATTGAATCTGAAACAACTTCTCTGTTGCAACTTATATTCGTGCATCCATGCACTCACAATTTAGTTTTTCTTGCGTTTAAAACGCTCAAACTTTAGTTTATAGATATTACCTTGTGGCACCGCATCATCTTCAACGATTAAATCTTCTGGAACGCTTTGACGATCACGTGTAGAAATATCACGCGCACTTTCCTCATCTTGACATGCTACCGGATCACGATCTTGATTGCGGTAATCTTCCGTTGTGCAGGGACGAAATCCTGGCAACACTTTAGAGTCATAGATGGTTACCGTTTCAGTTTCAGCTACATCACTTTCTTGCTTAACTGGAGATTGTGTAGGGGGAGGTGCATCGACCACGATTTCTGGTGGAGGCTGTGCTTGAGAAGTTGTTTCATCCGCATAAACCATATTTACGGACAGCATAGAAAACAATATGGCAGATGCCATGTTGTTTAAGGATGTATATTTTAATCTATTCATACCCAACTCCCAGTACAATAAAGTAAGATAAATCTTGACGTTAAGCTTACTTACCCAACCTTAACGTTACATTAAATTTTATAATTCTGCCTTTTTACGCTTTGAGATCTCCTCATCAATTGCAGCGATTGCTTGTTCTAGCTCTTCAACAGAATAAATATTCTGTATTAAATATTTATCATGTTCAACTTTAGCATAAGAATCATTTAACTCTTTTCTATAGCCGCCAATAGCGGTTTCCGGATTTTCCATATCAGTGACTAATTTTTTATGAAAATCAGGATTTTCATTAAACTTAAACATCATAGACATATAGACTGCAGAAAATCGAAAATCATATGATTTGTAATCACCAATAGATTGCACATCTTTCCTAGCTTCGCGCATATCCACTTCAAAGGTATTGCTATAGCCCATTAATGCATCACGAAAATCGCCTTCAATTTTATAGTCCTCAATCATCACTGGAATGACTTTAGCAATTTTCAAACGCACATCATCATGCGCCATGATCGTTTCAAGTAATTGCTGCTTTGCAACCTCCGGCTCGTCACTCGCCTGTCGAATAACAGTCAGATCACGCTGGCGGGTGTCTCGTTCGGTATTCAACTGTTCGAGACTTAAGCTATTTAGATTTTCAGGCGCCTTATGCAGTACTTTTACTCGGTCAAGGATAGGAGACTTCACGGTCTCACCCCCAGCATGAGTGACGGGACTGATAATAAGCATTGCTGCAATATATAAACCAGCATTAATTAGCTGTATTTTTCGCATTCTTTGTTCCAAATATAGGTTTAAAGTATATGATTAGGTGTATAAAATTCGACCGGCCGGTGGAATACCACTACCGTATGCAAATCCTCTTCATCTATTATAAAGTCCTAGCGAGGTCTAAGATAGCAAAAGATTAATAAAGATAATCTATGCGAATTCATAGACTTAACAAATATATTACCGATCTAATTAATTTAGCTTTAAGTATTTAAAACTGTGCCAAAAGAATCAACATTTCAGCTAGAAAGCTTTCGACAAGCCACGCCATATATTTATGCGCATCGTGGCAAAACCTTTGTGCTGTACATAAGCGATACATTATTGAGCAAAGAAAATACCGCGTCACTTATACATGACTTAGCGCTCACGCATACCTTAGGGGTAAAGCTAGTGCTTGTACTAGGCATACGCACATTTATAGACAAAAAACTGGATAAACAATCTGCCAGCACATTTAAAGATGGTTGGCGCATCACGGATGCAAAAAGTTTACATATCATCAAAGAAGTTGCAGGAAGTGTTAAGACAGATATAGAAGCATTATTTTCTATCGGACTCATCAACACACCAATGTCTGGTATGAAACTGAATATTGTTAGCGGTAACTATGTCCGCGCTAAACCCGTCGGCATCCGTAATGGTGTGGACTACCTGCACACTGGAGAAGTTCGCAGTATTGCAGCACATGAAATTCAGAAGCAATTGGATGCTAACAATATTGTAATAATGTTACCTTTGGGATACTCCAAAACCGGTGATGTATTTAATTTAACCAGTATTGAAGTCGCTAAGCATACTGCTTGCACATTACAAAGCGAAAAACTCGTGCTGATGTTAGATAAACTAAAATTACCAGGAAATAAAAAACAAAATGACAATCATTACAATGTAAATGAAGCAAAGGAACTGATTAAAAAACTTCCAAAAAACAAACAGCAACTTAAAGGTTACCTTGATGTTGCTGTGCAAGCCTGCTTAGAAAATGTCAGCCGTGTGCATTTACTAGATGCATCCAAACCTGGCGCATTACTAGAAGAGCTCTATACTTTAGATGGTATTGCCACATTAGTTACTGCAGAAACTTATGATGAAATTCGACCTGCTACGATCAATGACGTAGGCGGAATTGCAGAACTCATTCAACCCCTCATAAACAATGGGGCTTTGGTTTCTCGCACAAGTGAACAACTCGAATTAGAAATTGAACAATTTGATGTCATTGAACGTGATGGCATGGTGCTAGCTTGCGGCGCTTTACATGTTTTTCCTGAAGAAAATGTCGCTGAGGTGGCGTGCCTCGCAGTGCATTCAGATTACCAGTCCAATGGCCGAGGCAGCAAAATGCTAGCCCACTTAGAAAAAAAGGCGGCAGCTGCAGAGGCCAATCTACTATTTGTGCTCAGCACACAAACCTCCCACTGGTTTCGTGAGCACGGCTTTAAAACCACCAAAATTGAGTCTTTGCCACTGAAAAAGAGGGCTTTATATAATTATCAAAGAAATTCCAAGGCCTATAGCAAACCCATATAGCCAGGACGGAGGGGCTTTCGCCAAAGCTTTAAGTGATTATAATCAGCCCTGGAAATATACATCAGATAACACAAAAATAATTTACACCAGGGAGAGAAAAAAGAATCATGAAGATCGATTCAAAGATATTAATTAGCCTAGGTATTCTTTTAGGCGTCATCCTAACAATGTTGACTGAAAATATGCCTTTTCAACCTATCAACACCGCTCTTATGATTGCTGGCGGTTTATTGGCATTAGCAATCGTTTTTACTTTAATCAAAAACATTGCCAGAAAGTCTTCTGGCAAACCAAGAAAAACGCGAGCAGTAAAACCTAGCTCGAACCAAACCCCAGGTACTGTTAAATGGTTTAACTACAAGAAAGGTTTTGGTTTTATTGAGCAAGAAAATGGCGAAGATGTTTTTGTTCATCACCGCTCAATTATTGGCAAAGGCCGAAAATCACTTCGTGAAGGCCAAAAAGTTTTAATGGATATTGTTGATGGAGACAAAGGCTTGCAAGCCGAGAATGTCAACCCTCAGTAGTGGGAAAGCCATCAAGCATATTTCTAAATCCAGTGTTATGGCTAGTGATAGCCTTAACATTGGGTTTAGCACCCTTCACTCCCGAACCTCACGCTTGGGAAAAACTAAAATGGATAATATCTGGTGCAGAAGGAATGCGGCCAATAGATTGGTTTGATTTCTTGATGCATGGATTACCATGGATCTTGTTATTTATTTCCATAAGCCAAAAGGCTTTTAAAAAATAATTATATAGTTACTAAGCTGCCTGCGATCTTGATCTACCAATGTCAACTTGTTGCCGCCAGTTCCCTTCTCTGAATTGAAGTAAAGCTTTTCTTGCAGCACCAGGATCATCTTGATCACCTTGTCGAAAACCAGACTTTAAAAATTGATGGAACCCTTCAAGGTTTTCACTGGCACTTTGTGTAGATCTGTAAAACCCCATTGACCATGTTTCGAAATCTCTTTCTTCTAAGTCACCACGGAATAACACTTGCGTCTCGGTATGTCGTTCATCCTGGCTAATTTTATTATATATCTCTTCTACAGCAGCTTGTGGCCCTTCTAGTGCTTGTATAAAAGAACCTTGATGATATAAGAGCATCCCTGATAAATGTAGACGTTCATTATTAACCCGCGCTTTTTCAAGCAACTCTTGCAATTCTGCTTCAGAAAATTCTTTGTTAGCGGCACTTATATATACTAGCTGAAATACCAATTCTGTCATTTGATCGCACCATAAAATAAGATTTAATCCATATTATTTATCGGCATGCTATTACTATTCTTTAGTGACCAAGACCTCAAATTTAGTAAACAATACAATATGCATTCTTCAATCAAGGGATATAAAATGACAGATATACGCGAAGCAAATGGCAGCTGCCTTTGTGGAGAAATTAATATTTCGGCTAAATCTATGAACACCCATGTGGGTGCTTGCCACTGCAGCATTTGCAGAAAATGGGGCGGCGGACCTCTTATGGCAGTTGAATGTGGCACAGAAGTTTCATTTTCTGATAATGAACTAATAACTACTTTCAATTCATCTGAATGGGCCGAAAGAGGGTTTTGTAAGCAATGTGGTAGCCATCTTTTTTACCGATTAAAAGTAAACAATTTCCATTACATGCCTGTGGGAATATTTGATGACAGCGATGATGTGGTATTTGACCATCAAGTTTTTATCGACTTTAAACCTGACTATTACGAATTCGCAAATACCACTAAAAATTTAACAGAAGCCGAGGTATTTGCCCAACATTCCAAACACAGACAATTAATAAACCCTGAATTGCTATAACTCAGTCATTTTCTCGTCATATTTAGACGGTTTAATTTGAAGCACTTAGAATACGAGAAGGCTTCAAATGTTTTTGGCACATATGCCTGCAGGTTACGTTGTTAGCAAATTACTGCTTTCACAATTCCGTTTAGAATCATCAAAATCTACCTGGTTGCTATTTCTAGGCTTGCTTGGCAGTGTCTTCCCAGACTTGGACATGTTTTATTTTTATCTTATTGATAATCGACAACATGGTCATCACAGCTACTGGACCCACGTACCTTTCTACTGGATCAGTCTACTCGCCATTGGCTACATGATTGCTGCAATGTTTAAATCACGCATCTTGGTAGCTGCTACCACCATCTTTTTTGGATGCATACTGCTACATCTATCACTTGATACTTTCGCAGGCGGCGGCATCAAGTGGCTCTATCCATTTAATCATTCTTATTTCAGTATTTTTACTATTCAGGCACGCCATGGATATTGGTTATTGAATTACTTTCTACATTGGACCGCATTAGCAGAACTATTAATCATTTCTTCAGCAGTGATTACTTTCTGGAAAACAGATTGGAACACTAAACCAATTGTTAATCGAAAATTT
Source organism: Gammaproteobacteria bacterium (assembly GCA_050633765.1). Classification (GTDB taxonomy): domain Bacteria; phylum Pseudomonadota; class Gammaproteobacteria; order UBA4575; family UBA4575; genus JABDMD01. The sequence goes on along the minus strand of JBOEHC010000041.1, from coordinate 12,619 downwards.
AGGAGACAAACATGAAAGAAATAGCACTATTCACATTTAAACAACAACCGGGACCTTATGAAACATGGAGTCTATGCTCTGAACTAATTATGAATGGGAAACAAACAGGAAAGTATGTGCCAGGATTTGTGATTGGTGCGCAATATGCCTACAAAGATCTTTATTTAATAGTCACCTCATGGGATTGCCCATATGAAGAGTCACAAGAATTTATTTTATTATCAGAAGACTTAACCGTATTGTGCAAAAAGCATGTCGGCCATGTTTACTCAACTATACTGATAGAAGGCCACGAAACTGTAGCCGAGGATCAAGTACTGTTTCATTGTAATGACGATATGGATATTCTAGTTACTGCAAAATCTGGATTGCTACACTCATCGCCACCTTTTTTTACTACAAAAAGAATACAACGCGAGATAGCAACGGCTATTTAATTTAGTTGCAACAAGTTATAGAAACTTATGAAGACCAGTCTTTATATTGATGCTTTATCTCTTCAACCATATCAGGCAAAGATTGATTGATTGAAATACTAAAAGATTCGCCAAAATACTCTCGCAATCTTGCGATTATAACTTTTGCGTCTAATTCAAAACAATCTTCTAAGCTACCTCCAATTCTTTTAGGCCTAGGCTGAAGCTTTGGATCTGGCTGAACAATATTGAAGATGAATTGAATTTCACGCTGATAATTATTCGCCCGTACTTTTAGACCCTCCTTTTCAATCTCATTATGCATAGGATCTTCTGATGGGAAGATGCGAATCAGCACTCTACCTACAATGAATGTGATTATCGAAGAAATTAGTAATAATAAATATATTGAGCCTAGCTGGTATTTCTCAAAAACAAATAGCAATCCAACTGTAGTTGCGATAAATATGACTGCGTAGACTAGAACTGGATGCATAGTTTAGAATATATTATGCGTATATTTAATGATTATAATTTAGAAAGTATATAGGAGAAAATTATGTTTACGCCATTCAAATTGCTTATCGCAGCCACTATACTATTTTCACCAACTTTATATGCCGTATCTGCAGAAGATTATATTGCAGCTTGCACTACCAACCAAAATAATAGAATGGATGCAGACTTATGCGAGTGCATGGCTCTTGAAGGTCAGGAATTGTCAGACGAAGAGTTTGAATTTTTTTATGCCATTACTGCAAAAGACCAAGAGAAAGTGAACAAAGGGCATGCAACGCTAGATGCAAATCAGAAAGTGAATGTCATGACATTATCGATGATGGGGCCATCTAAATGCGCTAATAAACTCGCAGCACAAAAAAAATCATCAAACACACAAGAATCTTCTGACAGCGCCGCAAACGCCAGAACAACCACTGAAGCGGTATCTGGAACAGCTGATTCTGCTTCACAATAAATAAAGTTGAAGAGCAGATTACCTACTCTTCTATTGGCAGAGTTCTAAGCAGCTTGTGCAGAAATATAACCTGGCTTACCGTTAATAGTCGCAGAACCTGTCACAGTCACCGGTCTTACTAGGGTATCTAAAATTGGACACTGCGCCTCGACCGCATCCACTAACTGCTTAAGCTGTTCTTCGCTAGCCGGGCTTTCAATAATAGTTTCGAAAGAAAGATCCTGAAAACCTGGCGGTATGCCTTTATCACTCCCCATACCAAACAATCCATGCAAATCCAAATTCCCTTCAAGCTTTACTTTTAATGATGTCAGCTCAATTTCCATAGCTGAAGCTAATGCAGCATACATAATTCCTTGACACGTACCTAAAGCCGTAAGAATTAAATCACCTGGGCTTTGCGCAGCATCCCCGCCGCCAAAAGCTGCAGGCTCATCTACCGGCACGGGCGGCAAATTACGAACTACCGAAGTGCAATGGACGTCTCCATCCCAATTTACTTCAGCTTTATACTTTAATTGTGCAGATTTTGGGTTTTCAGAAATAGCAGCAGCTAAGCCATCAACTGCAGTTTTTACGGTCGCTTGTGACATGGTCCCCTCCTAAATTATTGATTACATATCTTGGTATGTCGCTTTGTTTATTTTCATATCATGACATGCAATTATACTATTAAACAGCGTGGCGCAAAACCAGCTTATCACTCATTAAATATATAAATAACTGATAGTAATTATAAATCTATATGTTATCGCTTTATCAATTCCCTATTTCTCATTACTGCGAAAAAGTACGCTGGGCATTGGAATATAAAAATATCGAATATAAAAAAATCAACTTGCTCCCTGGTCTACACACCAGAAAAGCAAAAAAACTAACTTCAAATTCTTCTTTACCTATTGTCACTCATAATAAAGATATTATTAACGAGTCGAGTGAAATTATTAGCTACCTTGACCAGACTTTCCCTGAGAATAAACTCACACCAAATAATCAAAAATTAAACCAGGAAGCAAAACAGTGGGAACAATTTGCTGACGAAGAACTAGGTGCTGATGTGCGTCGCATTTGCTATCACACCTTATTAAATCATCCAGATATCATATGCCCGTACTTTACGAATGATGGCCCTTGGTATGGAAATTTATATATGAAAACCACCTTTCCAAAACTATCACAAACAATGCGAAAACTAATGAAGCTTGACGATTCAACCATTATTCACATCAATCAAAGACTCACCAAAAAGATTGAAAAAACCTATACTCACATCAAGAATAGAGAGTATTTTGTAGGGGATTCTTTTACACGAGCCGATCTTGCAATGGCTGCTCTGCTTGCACCATTGTGCAGAACAAAAAACTACGGCATAGATTGGCCAGAGCAATATCCTGAGCCTTTACACAGCACTATCGCTGCATATGGAAATAAATTAGATTGGGTAACACGCATGTATAATCAACATCGATGAAACGCTGCGCTTGGGCTAACGCTAGCCCCTCTGAACAACAATATCATGATGAAGAATGGGGTGTACCCATCCATGATGACCTACTTCTGTTTGAGTTCCTAATTTTAGAGGGCGCGCAAGCAGGGTTAAGTTGGTCGACGATATTGAATAAACGCGAGGGCTATCAAAACGCCTTTGATCATTTTGATGCCGAGAAAATTGCACGCTATTCTGCCAAAAAAATTGATAAACTTCTTCTTAATCCAAATATAGTAAGAAATAAACTTAAGGTAAATGCTGCTGTAACGAATGCCAAAGCATTTTTAGAAGTACAACAAGAATTTGATAGCTTTAATCACTATATTTGGCAATTCGTTAACCATAAGTCAATTCAAAATTCGTGGAAAAATACTTCTCAAGTACCCACTAACACCGCAGAATCTGACGCTATGAGTAAAGACTTAAAAAAACGCGGCTTTAAGTTTATTGGCACCACAATCTGCTACGCCTTCATGCAAGCTGTAGGTATGGTAAATGATCATTCGATCGACTGTTTCCGGCATAAAGAAATAAAATCATAAATTACTATGCGGCTTACCATATCTTTAAGAATAGTCGCCGCAATTCTAATTATTGCATCGGCTTTGCAATTCTTTTTTTATAATCAATTCTTACTTAAAACTATTGTGGTTGCACATATACTTTTTATCCTCAGTATATTTAGTGCTCAACATGCTCATCGTATTGCAGTCATATCTTTAGGTTTATCAATTGTGGTTCCTATTGGTGCATGGCGTATGTTTGAATCAGGAAGTGCAACGCAAGGTTTCTTTTTTATAAATCTTATTATGTTTTTATATATTGCTTTTGTTGCTTTCCAAACCTTAAAGAGCAAATGAAAAAGCGAATACTCTACACATTGTTAGTTACGGTTTTAGTTCTGTTAGTGATAGACCGTAGCACTGCCTATATCTATAAGCCTAAACCTGATGCTACGGAAATCACCCTATACACAACGGATTGGTGCCCTTATTGCAATAGCCTGCGGATACATTTACAAGCAAACAGCATTCCATTCACGGAACGTGATATTGAAAAATCACTATCAGGCATCGCGGGCTTCTGGGCATTACGTGCTAGAGGAGTTCCCGTATCGGTCATCGGCCCAGAGGTGGTATATAGTTATGATATTAATACAATAAACAAAGCTTTAGTTGATCTTGGATACAGCTTGCAACTTACAGATTAAACGGACTTCTATATAGACCACTCATGACATCTATTATAATCATTGCAATTATTGCTGCCGTACTTATCTGGGCAATATTGGTTTATAACAGCCTAGTGTATGACAGAAGCACATCCTTTGCTGCATGGAGCGATATTGATGTACAACTGAAACGCAGGCATGACTTAATCCCTAAATTAGTTGACGCAGTTACACAGTATGCAAAATATGAAAGCAGTTTATTGCAGTCTGTTACCGAATTGCGTTCGCAGGCTAAATCCATAGAGAAAATATCAGAGCGTGAAAACGTAGAGCGTGAATTACAATCACAAGTGCATAAGCTCATTGCAGTTGCGGAAGACTATCCAGAATTAAAAGCTAGCCAAAATTTTCTTGCATTACAAAAAGATATTTCCAATGTAGAGAATGATATTCAGTACGCAAGACGCTACTACAATGGAGCAGTACGTAACATTAATACCCGCATTGACTCCTTCCCTGACTTAATAATTGCCAAAATTTTCAATTACACATATCACGAATATTTTCAATTAAATGGCTAATCGATTTAACTATTTTTATATTGCCTTAGCTTTAATCGCTAGCCTTTTATTACTTACTCAGCAAGCTACAGCTGCAGAAGAAATTTTATCTTTCGACAGTAATATTCATGTGCACGAAGACTCCACAATGACAGTAACTGAAAAAATTACCGTGCGTGCAGAAAATAGAAACATTAAACGTGGCATATATCGCGACTTTCCAACCAAATACAACGGAAAGCTTGGTAATAAAATTAAAGTCGGCTTTGAGATAATTGATGTACTCAGAAATGGCAGTGCAGAGCCTTACCATACAAAAAAGATGAGCAATGGATTACGTATATATATTGGCAGCAAAAATTCATATTTAAATAAAGGAGAACATACCTATACGATTCAATATAAAACTAATCAGCAGCTTGGTTATTTTGATAACCATGATGAACTTTACTGGAACGTAACCGGAAACGGCTGGGAATTTCCAATCCTAAAAGCCACAGCAAGTGTACAGCTGCCAGAATCCATTAGATCTAGTGACGTAAAGCTTGAGGCATATACAGGCGTTTCTGGAAGCAAAGGCCAAAGTTATGACATAGATATTGGCTATTCAGGTAATTATTTATTTAAGACCAACCGCGCCTTAAGCAGCAAAGAAGGGTTAACCATTGTGGCCGCTTGGCCCAACGGGCACATTAATGAACCCAAGCTCACGCAAAAAATTTCATGGTGGTGGCAAGCAAATATCAATAATCCAATGAGCCTCATTGGAATGATAGGCTTATTCATTTTTTATTTTACCGCCTGGTGGCAAGTTGGAAGAGATCCAAAACCCGGCACTATCATCCCTCATTACCAACCACCTGACAGCTTTCCACCTGGCGCCATGCGGTACATCAATGAAATGGGACACGATAAAAAAGCATTTACTGCCGCAATTCTTAACCTAGCTGTAAAAGGCTACCTTAAGATAAATAATTCAGGTGAACACTATGAATTAGAGAAGTTAAAAAAGCCTAGCATGAGACTGCCTATAGGCGAACATACAGTGCTATCTAACCTCTTCAAAGTGTATGGACAGAAACTAGTTCTAAAAAACACTAATCATAGTCAAATATCTTCTGCCATTAGTGAACATAAGAAAGCTTTGAAACAAGAATATAACCAGAGTTACTTTGTTCATAACAAAAAATATTTATATATAGGTATCAGCATCACGATACTGTTAGCTATTTATATCTTCACTAGCATGCAAAATACTAAAGAACCAGGAGTTGCTCTTTTTCTAATGTTCTGGCTGTCAATATGGACACCAGTAACAGTGTATCTAATATATGGATGGTATCAGGCTTTGCGTCGACGACTGTCTGGAGAAAAAGCCAATGACCTAGGCACAATGACTATATTTGCTGGAGCATGGACGTTCTTTGAAATAGGAGCCTTAACTGGGTTAGGTGCAATGATTGGAATAGCAAATGGGATATTAATCATCTTGTTATTTCTTATAAATGTTGTTTTTTATTATTTACTTAAAAAGCCCACGCTAAAAGGAAGAAAATTATTAAATAAGGTTGAGGGCTTTAAAAACTATTTAGAAGTTGCAGAGCAGGAAGAACTAAACTTAAAGTATACCCCCAAGAAAACCCCCAAGCTATTTGAAGTGTACTTGCCTTATGCTCTCGCATTGGGCGTTGAGAATCAGTGGGCCGAACAGTTTACAGAAATATTTAAAACTACTGACGATGAAACTAAATACCATCCTACCTGGTATAGTGGGAACAACTGGAATACGAATGATCTTTCTGGTTTTACAAACTCAATGGGTAACTCACTAAGCTCAGCCATTTCTTCTTCATCCACAGCACCTGGCTCTTCATCAGGCAGCAGTAGTTTTGGTGGAAGTGGTGGTGGCTTCTCCGGTGGAGGAGGTGGTGGAGGCGGTGGTGGTGGCTGGTAGCTAAAATATTTACAATCAAATAATTAAATGAATTCAGACCCTCGTCTCACTCATCTACATGAGTGGATAAAAGAAAACTTAGGAAATATTGAATACTCGCTGATACCTGTATCGGGTGATGCTAGTTTTCGACGCTATTTTCGTCTGACTAGTGCTAGTCATAATTATATAGCGGTAGACTCCCCACCTGATAAAGAAAGTAATAATGAGTTTGTAAATGTTACGCACTTATTAGCAGCCGAGGGACTTCCCGTTCCACATATTCATTACTGTTCCTTAGATTTTGGCTTTTTTCTGCTGAGTGACTTAGGCGACGAAGTATTACTAAATATTTTAAATGACAACAATGTTGACCAATTTTATAGTAGCGCATTAAATGCGCTAACAATAATTCAACAAACGCCAGCAACCAGTCTTCCTTTATACAGTGAACAACTTTTACTACAAGAAATGGAATTATTTCGTGAGTGGTTCTTAAAAAAATATCTTTCTTTACAACTTACTGATGATGACAATTTGTTGTTAAATAATATATTCACGAATCTTGCTGATAATGCACTACAACAACCTCAAGTATTTGTACACCGTGACTTTCATTCTCGCAATCTCATGAAAATTGACAGCAAATACCCAGGAATTATCGACTATCAAGATGCAGTACTCGGGCCGATCACCTATGATCTAGTCTCATTATTGCGCGATTGCTATATTAGCTGGCCAAGTGAGAAAGTAGGCGAAATGATACATAGCTTTTATATGCAGTTAGTTGAGAACAATATGCTTACTAATATAGATGAAAAAATATTTATTAAGTGGTTTGATCTAATGGGCATACAACGGCATCTAAAAGCAATTGGAATATTTTCACGCTTACATATTCGTGACCATAAACCTAACTATTTACAAGACATCCCTAGAACCTTAGAGTACATACAGTCCGTCGCAAGTTATTATCTCGAGACCAACAAGCTCTCTGAATTTATAATCAGAAAAGTTAAGGTTTAAAATATTAATATGAAATGCATGTTGCTCGCAGCCGGCCTTGGCGAACGACTTCGACCCATAACGGATAAAATACCTAAGCCATTAGTTAAGGTCGCGGGAAAACCTTTAATTGAATATCACTTAGAAAACTTAAGATCTGCAGGCTTTAAAGAAGTCGTCATTAATCTTTCACATTTTGGTGAAATGATACAAGAACAGCTAGGTGATGGCACAAAATACGATATTGAGATTATGTATTCTCAAGAAGGGCCGCAGCCATTAGAAACAGCAGGCGGGATTATTAATGCTCTACCATTACTAGGTGATAAACCATTTTTAGTGATAAATGCTGATATATGGTGCAATCATTCATTATCTATTGCTAACTTATCTAGTAATAAACAAGCTCATTTGGTACTAGTAGACAACCCTAAACACAATTTAAACGGTGACTTTGCTTACGAGTTTGGAAAGGTATATAACACAGGAAACAATTTTCTTACTTTCAGCGGCATAGGTATCTATGACCCCAAATTATTTGAACATCAAAATACAGGCAAGCTTGCACTAGCACCTATATTGCGTAACTCTATAGATAAAGGATTAGTAAGCGCTGAATACTTTACTGGAAAATGGTTTGATATTGGAACTCAAGAAAGATTAGCAGAAGCTGATACTTTTGTTTCTACTGCTTTAGGAAGACATTAAAAGATCTGATAAATTAGTTTCTTAATAACCAACGTATTGATACCAAAACTTACCAATATATTCATGAAGCGCTAATCTCGATGCCATCAAAGACTTTGCATTAGGGATATATTGTTTTAACTCTTTAGTTGAGGTATTTCGCTTGTAGAAAATAGTTGGCGCAGCTATTGGTTCAAGGTCTACATCTTCAAAGCACCACATTGCACGAGACATATGGTAAGCATGAGTAACTAACAATACTTTACTGATTGAATCTTCATTTAACACTTTTTTGGTAAACCTAGCATTCTCAAATGTAGTTTTGCTTTTTTCTTCCATCCATTTTACTTCAACACCAAAATCTGTTTCTAAAACTTTCTTCATTAACGATGCTTCAGACTGTCTTTCATCATTAACACTCCCCCCTGATACCAATATTGGTAGCTGATACACTCTTGAAAGTCTTGCAGCATATCGCAAGCGTTCTAGTGTTTTTGCATTCACCGTATCAAGATTTGCATATTCACGTGCAATGGGTGTACGACCACCAGCCAAAACAACAATAGCTTGTGTATCTTCTGGGACTTCTTTTAAAACTTTATACTGATATTGCAAAGGATCTAACAATTTGTGGGCAACAAATGGTGTGCTTAAAAAGTAAAGCGACACTACCGCTAACAAAATACTGAATGCTGCCAATTTACGCAGACGAATCAACCAAAAAAATAAACCTATCGCTAATAGAAGAATAAACCCAGAGGGAGGCAATAAAATTTCGCAGATGGCGCGTAATATCTCAGAATTCATTTATACAGAATAACCTATTGTATGCTGTGCTTGAAGATCAGCATGATAAGAAGATCGCACTAATGGACCACTGGCTACATGCTCAAACCCTAATTCATTACCAATATTTTTCAGCACAGCAAATTCTTTAGGCTCAAGGTAACGATGCACAGGCATATGATGGACACTAGGCTGTAAATATTGACCCAAAGTTAGCATATCTACATGGTGTTCGCGTAGATCTTCCATCACTTTCACCACCTCATCAATCTCTTCACCTAATCCCAGCATCAGTCCAGATTTTGTGGGCACATGCTCAATGTCTTGCTTATGAATTTGCAGCAACTTTAATGAATGTTGATAATCTGCACCAGGTCTTGCTGCAGGATATAAACGCGGCACCGTCTCTAAATTGTGATTAAACACATCTGCTGGAGCCTGCCTCATAATTTCAAGCGCATTCTCGACTCTTCCACGAAAGTCAGGCACCAAAATTTCAATTTTTACACCCTCACACTGCTTACGCACTTCTTGAATGCAATTAATAAAATGTTTTGCACCGCCATCTTTTAAATCATCTCGATCAACTGAGGTAATCACGACATAACTCAGTCCAAGTTTTAATACAGTTTCTGCTAAGTTTGCAGGCTCATCTTCATCTAAAGGCAAAGGCCGACCATGCGCCACATCGCAAAAAGAACACCGGCGCGTACACACATCACCCATAATCATGAATGTTGCCGTACCGCCACTAAAACACTCTGTTAAATTAGGGCAAGCGGCTTCTTCACACACGGTATGTAGTTTTTGTTCACGCAACAGGCTTTTTAACTCACGAACTTTTTCAGAGATGGGTGCCTTAACACGCAACCATTTAGGCTTAGGAAGTTTTACGCCAGTTATTTCATTCATAGATTTAAATGTTACTGGAATTTTTGTGACTTTCTCATGACCTCTCTGCTTCACACCAAGCTTAGCTGCATGTGATTTGTTTTTTGTTTTAACTGAGTCTTTAGATGGCATTAGAAATTATTTGACTGTCTGTATAATTCAATTGTTCACAAAGCTTAATGGTTAGTTTTTCAGAAACTTTCTCTACGCTTTCGCTTACATTATGATCCTTGAGTTGTGTGACTACCAATCCTGGGAAGCCACATGGATTAATAGAAGAAAATGGACCCATATCCATATCAACATTAAGGGCTACTCCGTGATAACTACAACCACTATGCACCCGCAAACCTAGTGATGCAATTTTAGCCTCATTTACATAGACACCATGCGCGTCGGCACGTGCTTGAGAAGCTATATTATAGTCATTTAATAAATCGACAACTGATTGCTCAATGAATTGAACCAGTTGTTTTACACCTATAGATTTACGTCTTAAATCTACTAACAAATAAATGATCGCCTGCCCTGGAGCATGATAAGTCACCTGACCACCACGATCTGACTGAGCAATGGGTATAGCAGTTTGATCAAGAATATGTTGTTGATCAGCATTTGCACCTAAGGTCAAAACAGACGGATGTTGCACACACCAGAATTCATCGGCAGATGTTGCTGAGCGTTGCTGCGTGAAATCACGCATCTCTTTAAACACCAAATTATATTGTCGTATTCCTAGCTTTCGAATATGCAGCTCGCACATAGGCATCTATTATAAAGCCATGATGACCCATTCACTAGCAGACAGATCTATATAAATACCATCCAAGTGTTTTTGGCTGGTCGCATTCACCATAACGGTTATGCTGCAATAATTTTTTTGTTTGCTTTCAACTTCACTAAGCGCTGTCTCCTCGAAATCGTCGAGATGATCTTTTAGTATCTCTATTACAGCTTGATGAAACCCATGATGATTTTTACCCATAATCTTAACTGGGAATTCACATGGAAACTCTAATAATGTTTCGTCAGACATTGATGTAAAAAGATTAATTCTAGATAGACATTTTACGCTGCTGATATAAATCATAGGTCTGGCGCCAATGCTTACCCGGCCTGCCATCAGCCACTACCTTCCCATCTATTTTCGTTGCAGCCAGCACTTCTTTTGTAGAACTCGCGACCCAGAGCTCATCTGCAGAATATAGCCAATCTTTTGGGATGAACTGCTCTTTAAACTCCATACCCAATTCATTTAACAGCTCTAAAACAAAATCTCTTGTTATACCAGGCAAAATTAAATTATCTTTAGGGTGTGTATATACCACATCATCCCGTACTAAAAATAGATTGCTTGCAGAACCCTCTAAGGCATAACCATCACGCACCATGATTGCTTCTGTTGCAGAGGCCTCCGCAGCCTCATCTTTAGCGAGCACATTAGCCAGTAAACTAATCGTTTTGATATCACAACGTTGCCAACGAATGTCATTAGTTGTTATCAGCTCAACACCATTTTTCAAATACTTGCTTGAAACGAGCGGTAGTGGGTTAGCCATGGCAAATACGGTGGCTTGCGTAGAATTTGGGAAAAAATGATCGCGCGGCGCAATCCCACGAGTGACCTGTATATAAATTGCTAAATCATCGTGTTCAGATTGTTGAACTAAATTATTGACCAGTATTTCCCATTCATCGTCACTATATGGACTAGTGATTTTTACTTCATCCATACTGCGCTGTAAACGCTCTAAATGCTGAGCCAAATAAAAAGCATTGTTTTTATAAACAGTGATCAACTCATATATACCATCACCAAATATAAAACCGCGATCTAAAACAGATACGCGACATTCATCCAGTGGCAGGTATTCACCGTTTAGAAATGCAGGACTAGACTCCACAGAAAATAAATTTTAAGAAAATAATTTAATAAAGAAATCTACGATACGTCTCCACAATCCACCCTCTGGATTAGACTGTAAAGCGACAAGAGACTGTTCTAAATATTCTTCGCCTTTAAGCGTAACTTTAACCACGCCAACTTGATCACCTTGCTCTATCGGCGCAACAATCTCCGCATCGATATCCATATCTGCTTTTAAATCATCGTAGCTTCCTCTAGGAATGGTTACATATAAGTCTTTATCTAACCCGAGCTGGATCGACTTTGACTCACCTTTCCACATGCGCTGTTGCGCTAAGACTTCACCAGCTTTATATAACTGATGTGATTCATAATACCGAAAACCATAGTTCAATAGCGCTTGACTATTTACAGTGCGGGCTTTATCGCTGCCCGTACCCATGACCGCGGATATCAAACGCATACCATTTTTTACCGCCGATGCTGCCAAACAATATCCGGCAGCTTCAGTATGACCTGTTTTAATTCCATCCACTGCGCTGTCACGCCATAGCAATCGATTGCGATTAAATTGCTTAATGCCATTGAAGGTGTATTCTTTTTGCGCGTACGTCTTATATTCTTCTGGAAATTCACTAATCATAGCGCGTGACAACAATGCAATATCGTAAGCAGTAGTGAAATGCTCTGTATCAGGCAAGCCGGTAGCATTAACAAAATGCGAATCTTTCATTCCGATACGCTTTGCTTGCGCATTCATTACATCTGCAAATGCTGCTTCCGTTCCTGCTACATGCTCAGCTAAAGCAATGCTCGCATCATTACCTGACTGAATAAT
>JBOEHC010000040.1:0-38886 GCA_050633765.1 Gammaproteobacteria bacterium | reverse complement strand
GTCTGCAACACTGTTAGAAGCGCGAATATAATTACTAAATCAGAAACCATATTAGTGTCAATTGCAGGGGCAAGCTATAAAAAATATTACCAGAATAATTTGATTGCTGCGCAATCTGTTATAGCAATATTGGCGTCTTCCTTATCAAAACTTACTAAGGATTATGAAAGTTTAGCATTGGATGATTTAAGCCATAGACTTATTCGTTTATTATTTGATTTATCTATCGAGCAGAATGGCGCATTAATTGTAACTAATACTCATAATGATATTGCTAATCGTGTTGCATCTAGTCGTGAGTCGGTTACTCGTGCTATTGCAGTTTTGAAAGACAAAGATATGTTAAAGGCTAATGAAAATGGTATTTGTTTGACTGATAAGTTAATCAATATGTATTCCCATATATGAAATTAGTTTCGCCTAACGAAGAGCTTAATCATAAAAAGTTAGCGGTTTTGTGTGCGGATATTTATAACTACAGCAAATTAACTGAAGAAAATGAAGATGCTACGCATAGTAGTCTAAAGCAGCGATTGTCTATTGTAGAAACCATGATTACTAGAAATACTGGAACAGTGAATAGGCTAATTGGGGATAGCGTTTTGGCAACTTTCCAAAGTGTTTCAGATGCAGTATATGCTGCGGCAGAAATACATGCCGCATCTCATAAACATAACTTTAAACTAAATGTAGATAATCAATTGATGTATCGAATTGGAATAACATATGGGGAAGTGATATTTGATACAGAAGAACCATATGGAAACATAGTAAATTTGGCGTCAAGAATAGAGGGCTTGGTTGAGCCAGGTGGCATATATATTACTGAGCGCGCAATAAAAGATCTGGATACAACCTTACCTTTCAGAATTGTGTATCGAGGAAAATTGCGCGTTAAAAATATAGTAGAGCCTGTTATTGTTAATGAAATAATTTTGAATAAGCCCATCAGTTATAAAACTCCTAAAGATCTTCAATTCTTGCGTGCAATCGATACGCGAATGCTCTTTATCATTTCTCTCTTAATACTAACTATTGCAATTGTCATTTTTGTCTTTTCGATGGGGATACTCTTTTCTGTAGAATCTATGCTCTAGTGATCTGAGTCACTACTATCTCGTATCGCTCATCACTGCACTAATGTCGTAAAAGTTATACCTTTCTTGTGAAGGAGATAACTTATGAATATATTCAAGTCAATTCCACGTAAATCCATTGCAACAGCTATTTTAGTAAACTGTTGCTTAATGCATTCTCTACAAGCGGATTCATCGCAATATGAAGGAAACATGTTTGAGGGCACCAATCTAAATCATCATTGGGCTACTTTTTACAAACCTCCTTATATATATAAAGACAATGAAATAATTTCAGTAAAGGCTACAACTAGCAGAGAAGCTTTATTGTCAATGGTGCCAAAGGAATTAAGCATTAATGAGGACAATCAAATCATTTTCTTTGTCGGTACTTTTCGTGTTGCCGCATACCCTTTTTCTTATAAAGAAGCGGGAATTGTTATACCGGTTACTTATAAAAAAGGGACAGATGAAGAAAAGAAAGGAAGTTTCGTTCCCATTCTCTATCTAGATAATATTAGTTCAATTATTGGTGGCCGAGAAACTTACGGATACAACAAACATTATGCGGATATTGAATTGGTTGAAAAAGAATCAAGTGTTCGTGGCATTGTTAATCAAAATGGAAAAACTTTGATCGACATATCTGTTAGCACAGATCAGCCTAAAGTTACTGACAGTCTAAAACTGGATTCGGGTGGGCATTTTGTAATTAAACGAATCCCAGCCGCGGTTTATGATGGCTCACTAGAAATACATCAACTTAATTATGTGGAAGTCTCTGACTACGTAGTTGAGGATTATATTCCAGGCGCAGGGGGGTTAACCTTGGGTGGACCTGAGTGGGAGCAGTTAAATAAAATTCCTATCAATAATATCTTGGAAGCATACTACTCGACAACAAGTTCAACACTTGGTGCAGGAACAACTCTTCATGATTACTTAAATAATAATTGAATGAATCCTGAAGTGTGGTACAACATAGCCTATTTGTTAATAGCTTTAATTGCATTATTTATAATCTGGGAAAATATTAAGTAGCTGGTTACAAAACAACTAGAAATAAAATAGATAGAGGGTAGAATACAGTCAGGCAGTCTGAAAGGACTGCCTTTTTTATTGCCTAGAAAATTAATACACATGCCATCTATTTCAAAACCTAATTCTGTTTCTTTATTTGAAGCTATGAAATGGTGGTTGAAGCTAGGTTTTATTAGCTTTGGTGGGCCCGCAGGCCAAATCAGTATGATGCACCAAGAGTTGGTGGAACGCAGGCGTTGGATATCTGAGCATCGATTTTTACATGCTTTGAATTACACCATGGTGTTGCCTGGTCCCGAAGCGCAGCAATTAGCCACCTATATGGGTTGGCTCATGCACGGTGTAAAAGGTGGGTTGATTGCAGGGGGGTTGTTTGTATTGCCTTCCTTATTCATTCTTATCGCACTCACCTGGATTTATTTAGAGTACGGCAATACACAAATTGTGGCTGGCGTGTTGTACGGGGTGAAGCCCGCAGTTACCGCCATTGTGTTGTTTGCAGCGTATCGCATTGGCTCACGAGCGCTTAAGAATAATGTGTTGCGTGCTATGGCTTTATTGGCGTTTGTTGCTATCTTTTTCTTAAAGATACCCTTTCCGTTAATTGTGATTGGTGCAGGGTTGTTGGGTTTTATCGGTTCTAAAATTGCACCGGATTTTTTCAATGCGGAGTTACACAAGACCGAAGCGCATGATTCACTTGGTCCGGCAATCATTGATGACGATACTCCTGTGCCGAGTTACGCAAAATTTAGTTGGCTAAGGCTAATTACATTTTTAGTGGTTGGGGTTGGTATAGGCATTGCTGCATTAGCAGCGCTATATTTTAAATTTGGTTGGGATAATCCGCTTACACAAATGAGTGTGTTTTTTACTAAAGCCGCATTGGTAACCTTTGGTGGTGCTTATGCGGTGTTACCTTATGTGTATCAAGGTGGGGTAGATCAGTTCCAATGGCTCACTGCGCCCCAAATGATTGATGGTTTAGCGTTAGGTGAAACCACGCCGGGGCCACTTATTATGGTAGTGACCTTTGTTGGGTTTGTGGGTGGGTGGACCAAAGAACTTTTCGGGCCAGAGTTATTGCCACTTGCAGGTATCGTGGCTGCTTGTGTAGTCACGTTCTTTACTTTTTTGCCGTCATTTTTATTTATCTTTTTAGGTGGGCCCGCCATTGAAGCCACACGCGGGGACCTACACTTTACTGCGCCGTTGTTAGGCATTACGGCTGCAGTGGTAGGTGTCATCATCAATCTTGCGTTGTTTTTTGCATACCACGTTTTATGGCCCAATGGCTTTGAAGGAAATTTTGATTGGGTATCTTTATTCGTCGGAATAATGGCTTTTATTGCTCTATTTAAGTTTAAGCTTGATATTGTTAAAGTAATTCTAGGTTGTGCACTGTTTGGCTGGATATTTTCATTAATTACATAACTAAATTTAAAGAATTTATCGGATCTGGCATGACAGATTCACAGCACAGATAACGTTTATATAGAAAATGTCTTAGGTGTCTCGTTTACGGATTATGAGCAGATTTGTGGTAATTTAATTTACGATGCCTTGTAAATATTAATTCATAAAATTGTAACTAATAAATTAATTTGGAGTTATAGCAGTGAATACTATTGATGCCATCTACCAGCGTCGCGCCGTCAAACATTTTGACCCCGAACATATATTGTCTCAAGAAGAGGAATTGAAGCTATTTGAGGCAACTATTCAATCTCCTACTAGTTTTAATATTCAGCACTGGCGTTTTGTGGTTCTTCGTGACTCGGAATTGCGTGCAAAAATTCGTACTAAATTTGGCAATGACCAAGCTCAAATGACGGATGCCTCATTGCTCGTGTTGTTCACCGCCGATGTTAAGGCTTGGAATAGAGAACCTAAACGTTACTGGAAGAATGCCCCGAAAGATGTAGCAGAATTGTTAGTAAATTGGATGGGTCCGTTTCATGCAGAGAAAGAATGGTTGCAACGCGATGAAGCTCAACGATCAATTGGTATGGCGATGCAAACCATGATGCTGGCTGCAAAAGGAATGGGTTATGAGTCTTGTCCTATGATCGGGTTTGATCATGAAAAAGTTGCAGAGCTCGTCAATCTGCCTGCATTCCATGTAATAGGGCCAATGATCGCGATAGGTAAAGGCGTAAAAGACCCATGGCCTAAACCAGGTCAACTTCCATTAAAAGAGTTAGTTGTAGACAACTCATTTTAACCAAAGCTTAATTACGTAACTCGAGATTTCGCTAAGGTTAATACTGTTTTTAATATGTCTAATAAACTTTCTTTTTTGATTATAGGAATAATATTATTCTTTGTTTATAACGCAGCAGCCGCTGAAAAATTAGAACTTGAGCTACATCTTACTTCCTATCATCTCGATGATGATGGGTATGAAGAAGACAATTATGGTTTAGGTGTTGCGTACTATTTCAAAGAATGCTGGTCTGCAACAGGTGGTTTTTTTAACAATTCCTACGATGACATTTCTATATATGTTGGTGTGGCATATTCTTATGATTTGTGTGTATCAGATAAGTTTGTATGTAGCTTAGGTGCTCTTGGTGGGCTGGTTACAGGGTATGAAGACAATATTGATCATGCTGGTGACCTTTATCCTATTATTCTTCCTGAATTAAAACTTGGTTATCAACAGTATTTTCTAAAATCACGATTTATTCCAGATTTGGGCGATAATGCTAGTGCAGTGCTTACTTTGTCTATGGGTCGTGAATTTTAAATATATTTTAGCCTAACAATTGCTAATGCTAAATTTAATTGAACACACCCAACTACTGTTGGGCGTATTCAACTTAACTTATGTATTTACTCGCCGGATGTTAGCGCAGCGCCCACTTTCCCTGAAATCATGCCGAGAATAGCTCCAACAACAAGTGACAGGCCCACAACAATTAATGGGTTAGAAAAGTTAGCAGAGGTTAACGCGCCCATTGAAAGTGCATCGGTGGTTTGTAGAGAATAACCAGCTACAGATGCGTATCCTAATACCGTTGCGGGTATTGCAGAAAAGCATTCAATTTGCGCAAGCAAGCACATAATTGTGACGGTTACAGCGATAACAATTCCTGCCCAAATAGGTAAGGACAGTACAGATGCTAGTGGAATTGCAAGAATAATAAGTAATGCTATCCAGGCAACGACTGCCCCCATAATGCTGCATACAATGGTATTTTGTAATGCTTTGCTGTCACCACCAATTGCAAAAAAGCATGCCCATGCGATAAACGCGACCCAGATTAGTACTATTCCAGATAGTGGACCAAGACATAATGCAGCGGCAATGCCGCCTATAACACCGATACTTAATGATAATGCAACGAGACTCTTCATGATTAGCTCCTCCCTAAGGATAAATATTTATTTTTATAATTTGTTGCTAAACGACTAGGCTTCTGATTTGGCTTAGTTCGTCAGTAGACTGTACATCCGGGCTAAATTTGTGCAAGTAATATTAATGTAGAAGTTTAAGATTTTGTGTCATTTAATTGATAATGCAGCTAATTGAAAGAGAACTTAGCTGTAAATAGTTAAGTATGGTTATTTTGAAACATCTTCATCAAAATCTGATGGTAAGGAATAGCTGCATTTCTAGTTCTATTTATATACGTCATAAATTATATTAGGAGAACGCATGCGTACATTTACTTTTTCACTCGTTACATTAATGTTTTTATTGTTACCTTTGGTGTCCCAAGCTGAAGGAAATGCCGTCACTAAACCTGCTGTATATGGCGTAATTTTTTACGCAGACTGGTGTGGTAGTTGTAAAGCCTTGGACCCTAAAGTTACTAAGGCTAGGAAAGACGCGAGTCTCGATGAGAAGGATATTTTATTTGTGACATTAGATTTAACTGATGAAGTGACTAAATTACAGGCGGCAAAAATGGCAGCTGTATTAGGAATGAGTGATGTGTATGAGAGTAATGCTGGTAAAACAGGCTTTATGCTCTTGATAGATGCTGAAAGCGGTGAAAAACTTGCTCGGCTAACGGTGAAATTAGAAGCTAGTGATATTGCTAAAAAGATCGAGGACAGCATTAAATCAGTTACTTCTTGAAAAAAGCGAGAGTGCAGCGATGATTTTTTACATTAATTAAAGAGCTGCTGCAGCGTATTAAATATTAAAAATCATGGTTATTACCGGCATAATTTATATCGACAGGAAATTTTAATGAATAAAGCGTAAACTACGGTTTCCTTATTATATCGTTTCTACCGAGTCTGTTGGTAATCCTGCCCATCCTCTTGAACGGTTATTAAGCCTATCGAAGGTTTGTGAGAATTAAAATTAAATATGACCGATGAAGTGCCAGTAGTTCGAAAGCTTTATGAAATTAAATCGATTCTGAAGACTGATCCTCCTCCTGGCGCGGAAGGTTCTGATTGGTATCGTTATGAAATTGCACACGGTACGAATAGTATTTGTGGGTATACGCAAGGCAGCCTAGAAGAAGTAAGGGAGGCTATGGATGAAAATGTCGTGCAATTAAATGAACGGCAATTTGGCAAACGCGCAATGGCTTCGAAGAAAAAAGAGGATGCCAAAACTGATAGTAGTACTGAAAATAAAACTGACAGTTAACATTGTAGGTGCTATCAAAAGAGTTAAGTCATCTCCTTAGAGGAATCGCTGATTCCGCCTATGCAGAACATTCATTGCGGTATTTTAAGACCGGTAAGGGTGACTATGCAGAAGGGGATAAGTTTCTAGGTATTCGAGTACCCGTACTTAGAAAACATGTAAAGCAATTTAGTGATCTCTCACTAATTGAAATCCATAAATTATTAATGTCTGTATATCATGAAGAGCGTCTTTGTGCGCTTTTTTTGTTAGTGCATAAGTATGAAAATAGCAAATATGAGAAGTCTGTTGTTTTTAAATTGTATTTAGAGAATACACAATATATTAATAACTGGGATTTGGTGGATAGTTCAGCATATAAAATTGTGGGAGCGCATCTCTTAGATAAAAATAAAAGTCCACTATACAAACTTGTGAGGTCTAAAAATTTATGGGAAAGGCGTATAGCTATAATTTCAACGTTGCATTTTATAAAGAATCAGAAATTTGATGACGCACTTGAAATTTCTAAACAACTACTTAATGACAAAGAGGATTTAATTCATAAGGCGGTTGGTTGGATGTTGAGAGAGATAGGCAAGCAAGCTCCTCAAGTAGAAAGAGAGTTCTTGCATAACCGTTATAAAAAAATGCCACGCACTATGCTGCGCTATGCAATAGAGAAGTTTCCTGAAGTTGAAAGAAAGAAGTATTTGCAGGGTAAGGTCTGAGCAAATAAGAGAAGATGAAACAAAGTATCGTTGGATATAAGCAAGATGAGGAACAGCATTGGGTGGCAGAGCTTGCTTGCGGTCATCTCCAACATGTTCGACATAACCCACCTATGGTAAGTCGCCCTTGGGTGCTTACAGAAAAAGGGCGTAGTGAGATGTTAGGGCGCGAATTAAATTGCAAAAAGTGCGACGAATTATAATTTTTAATAAACTTTGAACTTCATAGGTTAGCTGCAATATGGACATTAAATCACTTATTCGAGATATTCCTGATTTTCCTAAACCTGGGATTATGTATCGTGACATTACAACCTTATTGCAAAATTCAAAAGGCTTGGGTTATGTAATCGATCATTTTAGTGAAGAATTTTCAGATCAAAATATTGATTATGTAATCGGTATTGAGTCGCGTGGATTTATTTTTGGTGCGCCTATTGCATATAAGCTGGGGGCTGGGTTTGTGCCAGTGCGTAAAGCTGGAAAGCTGCCTGGTGAAATTCATTCGATTAAATATGAGCTTGAATATGGAACGGATTGCTTAGAAATTCATCAAGATGCACTGCAACCAAAAAACCGCATACTAATTGTTGACGATTTGATTGCAACCGGTGGTACTGCAGCAGCCACTGCAAAATTAGTTAAGCAACAAGGTTGCGAGTTGATTGGATGCGCCTTTATTATTGAGTTATTAGCATTAGAAGGTAGAGCTAAGTTGCCTGATGCTTCGATTCAATCTTTGGTTACGTATTAAAATTTATAGTAAGTTTTAATTTGTCAGATTAGTTAAATTTATTTGTATGAAAGTATGTTGTGTTTTCAAGGGTTATGATAATTAATGTTAATGAGCGTTATTTATAAACATTAAATATGTGTCACTATTCTGGCATAGATATTTGTAGAAGCTTGAATTACAAAGTAAAATAGCCCTATGTATATAAGCTAATTAGCGAGAGAGGTTATTAGTTATGAATACGCTTCATTTAGAACATAAAGTACATGATGCAGTAGAGCACTTGAAAGTTAATTGGGCGGAGACCGTAATTCTTGCAATATTTTGTGTTGCATTATTGCTGTTAGTCTTGAGCTCATCTGTAAGCTATGGATAAATAATCTGTCTGAATAAATTCAGCCTAGTTTTAGGTTTTAATAAAGCCAACTGCTTTTTAGAAAAAGTAGTTGGCTTTTTTATGTGCATCGATGATTAAGCTGCGAGTATAAACTGAAGTAGGAAAAATATGGGCTGGGTCACTTTGCTTATTGTTACGCTTTTGTTGATCGTCTTGGTTGCATTTTTCAGCGGGTTGTTCTCTTACCCATTTGGGTGGTTAATTCTAATTGTTCTATTGCTAGATCAGAATCGGGCAGCCATAAACCTGCGAAGTGGCAACGGTATGTAAAACTTTTCTTTTGCATGATTTAGAGAGTGCCAAAACATGATATAAATCATGTATGGACACTATAATTTCTATTTCTAACCTTTCTAAAGTGTATGCCTCAGGTCATCATGCGCTGAAAGATATCAATCTTGATATTAAATCTGGTGAAATTCTTGCCTTATTGGGGCCGAATGGTGCAGGCAAAACAACATTAATTTCTATCATTTGTGGAATTGTAAACGCTAGTGAAGGTTCGGTAACTGTAGACGGTTATAGCATTATCAGTGACTACCGTATTACACGGAGCATGATTGGGCTGGTGCCTCAAGAATTAACCCTAAGCATGTTTGTTTCAGTATGGGATACGATTTGTTTTAGCCGAGGATTGTTCGGCAAAAAACCAGATCCTGCATATTTAGAGCAGTTGTTAAAAGATTTGTCGCTCTGGGATAAAAAAGATAGTGATATTTTAGCTTTATCAGGTGGTATGAAGCGTCGTGTACTCATTGCTAAAGCCTTGTCACATGAGCCTTCTATATTATTTTTAGATGAACCTACGGCAGGTGTTGATGTTGAATTAAGAAAAGACATGTGGGGTTTGGTAGAAAAATTAAGGGAAACAGGCGTTACTATTATTTTAACGACACACTATATTGAGGAAGCAGAGGAAATTGCTGATCGAGTAGGGGTAATTAGCAATGGCGAAATTGTAGTGGTGGATGATAAAAATGCGTTGAAACACAAATTAGGCAAACGCCAGATGATGATAGAACTTGAGCAAGCTATTGAGGTCATTCCAGAGGCTTTAAAGACATGGTCATTAGAGTTGTCAGCACAAGGCAATCAATTAATCTATACCTATGATTGTTATAGCGACAATACTGGAATTGCAGAACTGTTGCGTGCGGTAGATAAAAGTGGATTGCTATTAAAAGATATAAATACTTCTCAAAGTTCTCTTGAAGATATTTTTATCAGCTTGGTTAAAGCGCCTGCTGAGGAACAAGCATGAATACTCAAGCGGTTAAAGTAATCTATAAATATGAAATGTTGCGTGCCTGGGATACTATTTTGCAGAGTTTTGCATCTCCTGTAATTTCTACTGTTTTGTATTTTGTAGTATTTGGTTCCGCAATAGGTAGCCGCATAGAAAATATAGATGGAATTTCTTACGGTGCTTTTATCGTGCCAGGATTGATGATGTTGGCTTTACTCACGCAAAGTGTATCAAATGCTTCATTTGGAATTTATTTCCCACGTTTTACAGGGACAATATACGAATCTTTGTCTGCTCCCATCTCGTTTATTGAGATAGTATTAGGGTATGTGGGAGCAGCAGCAAGTAAATCATTCATTATTGGCTTGATAATTTTAGTGACTGCAGGGTTTTTTGTTGAATTAAAAATTGCACATCCAGTTTGGATGCTGAGTTTTTTAGTTCTTACCTGTATATCGTTTAGCTTGCTCGGTTTCATTATTGGGTTATGGGCTGAAAGCTTTGAACAACTGCAACTAATTCCTTTGTTAGTAATAACCCCGTTAGTATTTTTAGGCGGCAGTTTTTATACCATCGATATGCTTCCACCAATTTGGCAAACGGTGAGTTTGTTTAATCCTGTTGTGTATTTGGTGAGTGGCTTTCGTTGGAGTTTTTATGAGGTATCAGACGTAAGCATAGAGATCAGTTTGTTTATGGTGTTATTGTTTGCATCGGTTTGCTTAGCCATCGTTTGGTGGATGTTTAAGACAGGTTATCGTCTAAAACAATAACTTGTTTATGAAGTGTTAGGCACCTAAGGGAAGACGAAGGCCATTATTAATGCATAAACGATGATGACTATGCCAACAATGAGGGCAATCATGTCAAACTTTTTATATTCTTGTGGGTCCATCTATACATGTCCTAGTTAGTTATTTGTTTATAACGCTACACGCTGATTCGTATTCAAGGTAGTAAATTCTATCTATGGTAACTCTACAAGTTTATTTATATGTAATTACCGCTAATAATTAATTGGCTCTATCCGCAACATCAACGATTCGGATTAATAATTGTTCTAGTAAAAGCGTATAATCTTTACTATTAATGTAGAGAATCAGGAGGCGTGTTATGCAAACTGATAGCGTTAAAAACATTTGCTCAGGCTTAATGTATAAAGCCAAGACCGAGCATTTTCTTGATCACTCACCTCATGAGATCGAAAAAGAAGCCAATAAGTTTGTTGAAGAATTTGCTAAAGACAACGGGCTGACAGCACATACTCTTTCAGCTTCAAGATGGTATTTCCAATCAGATGAATATCTTTTGGAAGATGGGTTTGTTGAGTTACGTTGTGAGTCAAATTTATTTAGTCGTGGAGGGTTGTGTACATTTAACGTTGTAGATATTGGCGAAATAGACAATGTTAAACATTTATATGAGGCCTGATGTTAATAGCTTAAGTAAATCAATAGGAGGTAGCCATGCCAGTTACTAGACTTACTAATTATTTAATTGACAAAGATATTAGGTATTCCATTATCCCGCATATGGCAACCTATACTGCTCAAGAAACTGCAGCGTCGACCCATATACCCGGAATTGAGTTTGCTAAAACAGTAATGGTAAAAATTGATAAAGAGCTTGCTATGGCAGTTTTACCTGCACAATATAAAGTCAATCTAAGTCATTTGAAACAAGCTACAGATGCCATGCTAGTAGAACTGGCTGTAGAAGATGATTTTGTAAATATATTCCCAGGTTGTGAAACGGGTGCTATGCCGCCGTTCGGAAATCTTTATGGTTTAGATGTCTATGTTGATGATAGCTTGCTAGCTGATGAAGAAATTGCATTTAATGCAGGCTCGCATAAGGAAATCATTAAGATTTCTTATCAAGATTTTATGCATTTAGTACGACCTCAGATTGCAAGGTTTATGGCATACCATTAAATCAAGCGTTGTTTAATAATTTGCGGCATCCACAACAATAAGGGTACAATAAGTAAGGTATTTATCTTTCTAAGATAGGCGGATTTATGAATAAACTATATGTGTTTCTATTTACATTCTTATTGTTGATATCAACTTGGGCTGTAGCTGAAGAGGCTGAACTACTTGATGCCTATTTGGAGGATTTGCCTTCTAACACCTCATCTCATCAACTAGATTCGAGCAATTTTGTAGGCCAACCTGTGGATATTGTGGTAGATGATAACGGCCAATCTCATGAAATTGTGCGGCCTCAGGCAGTGGAATATCGCAGAATTGAGACCGCTGATGGCTCTGAGCTATACCAGGAGGTGCCAGTTGAAACAGTTGCATCGGGCAATGTTCAGCTTGAAACCCAAAATGTGATTATTGTACCTGAGGGTGAAGTGAATTCTGATGTAATAGTGAAGAATAAGGCTGAAGCTAAAAACGACCAAGATTTAGAGATTATCGAGCTTGAGCCAGATGAAGAGAACTTTGCAGTCATTGAGGCGGATGAGAATCAAACCAAGCAAAGAGTAGCAAGTGTGAATGGAAATACGGTTTCAGGTGCAGCATTTTGCCAGCAAAATCCACACGCAAGAGAATGCTATTTATCTAGATATTTAAGCTTATGTAAGAAAGATCCACAATCAACAGATTGTAAAAGTCAGCTACAGAAATTTGATAATTTTTGTGAGACATTTCCTAATGCATATAAATGTAAAAAAGCTAAAGTGGCTGCAAATTGTCAAAAGAGCCCTGGAAGCGATGTCTGTAAGTCTTTTACTCAGCGCTATTGCCAGAAATACCCTAAAGCAATCTTTTGCAACTATAACTAGGTGTTTGTAACCAGCAATTATTCGAGTTTATAACCCCTCAGGAAAAAGGAATATTGGTATAGAGAGTTTCTTTTAATCGGTTAATCCTGTCGTTTAACCCTGGGGCTGGCTTAAAAAGTCAGCAGAATCAGGTAGTTTAGAGCTTCAATACATACTCAAATGGAGCTTGAGTGATGGCGAGCACTATACCTCTACCTACTGACGTCAGATCAAGATTGATGCGTAATTTTCTGAAAAGAATAGTCAATAACGATCTACGAGCTAAACAAATATTTAGACTTTATTTTGATCGAAAAGAACTATCTGATGAGCAGTTTTACGAAGCAATATCAAGCTAAGTAAAACAATAATTTAGTTTTCTATCATCTCCTTTGCCTTATACCTTTTGGTACGTATTACTGTTTAGTAATACACTTTAAAATCCCCCTTCAAACCTATTTAGATCTTTATGAATTATGAGCTGAGATTATTCTCAATCATATTGGTTTGTTGTATCTTTTTATTAAGGTTGTTCAAATTAGTTAAGGCGTAAATGGAAATTCAGTTTGTACCGGGTCAAAGGTGGGTAAGTAATACAGAATCTGAGCTTGGTCTCGGTATTGTTGTCGACACTGCAAATCGACGGGTGACAGTTAGTTTTCC
Organism: Gammaproteobacteria bacterium; assembly: GCA_050633765.1. Classification (GTDB taxonomy): domain Bacteria; phylum Pseudomonadota; class Gammaproteobacteria; order UBA4575; family UBA4575; genus JABDMD01. The sequence goes on along the minus strand of JBOEHC010000040.1, from coordinate 25,635 downwards.
AGCAGTGGGAGAGCGTAGAACATATGCGCTTGCCAATGCTCCGCTTAGCCGCGTTCATTACACAGTTGGTGAGAAAGTTAGTAATGCAGATGGAGTGAGCTTTACTATTTCAGAGGTGATTGAGCAAGGCGGTTACTTGATTTACCAAGGCTTAGATGATGAAGGTAATCAGCATAATCTGGAAGAGATTGATCTTGAAAGTTTTGTGCAATTTAGTCGGCCACAAGATCGATTGTTTGCTGGACAATATGATAAAGCTAAAAACTTTGCATTACGAGTAGAGACGCTTCATCACCAGCATCGTTTACAAAAATCTTCTAGCTATGGCTTGCTTGGACCACGCGTACAATTACTTCCTCATCAACTTTATATTGCTTCGCAAGTAGCTAAGCGATACGCGCCAAGAGTGTTGTTAGCAGATGAAGTTGGATTGGGTAAAACCATTGAAGCTGGTTTAATTCTTCATCAACAAATTATTACTGGAGCGGCTAGTCGAGTATTAATTGTAGTGCCAGATAGTTTGGTGCACCAATGGCTAGTAGAAATGTCTCGCCGATTTAATTTGCAGTTTACAATTCTTGATGAAGAACGTTGTCAAGCATTAGATGAGGCTGAGCCCGGTAATCCTTTTGAAACTGCACAATGTGTATTGTGTGCATTGTCTTTTTTAACCGATAACGAGGAGCGCTTTGAGCAATCTTTAGCTGTTGATTGGGACTTATTAATTGTTGATGAAGCACATCATCTTACGTGGTCAGAAGATAATGTGAGTAATGCATATCAATGTGTTGAAGCATTAGCGAAAAATGTCGCGGGATTACTATTGTTAACTGCAACACCTGAGCAGCTAGGGGTAGATGGGCATTTTGCAAGATTGCGTCTACTTGACCCTGATCGATATTACGATCTAGAAAAATATCGACAAGAAGAATTAAGTTATCAGCCGGTAAATGAATTAGTGCAAAAACTACTTTCTGATAATGCAACGGAACAACTGCGTAAAGATGCAAGTTTATTGGATGAAATTTCTATCTTTTTAGGAGATGAGGCAACTGCAGCCTTTAAAGCTGCATTACAAAATCCCAACCAATCACCAAGAAATACCATTGATGAATTGATTCAGACTATTTTGGATCGTCATGGCACCGGTCGAGTTTTGTTTAGAAATACTCGTGATGCCGTAACCGGATTTCCGCAACGTGAGTTAAATAAACATTTATTAGAAACTTCTCCTGATGTACTTGCGTTAATGGCGAATCATCAACAAGAGGATAGCGAAGATTCGAACAATGATCTTTTGGCTATGCAATTACGTTGTGAAAATCAGCTAGGAGATAACTGGTTAAAGTTCGATGCTCGTGTAGAGTGGTTAGCAAATTGGTTGCTTGAAAATCGAACTAAAAAAGTTTTAGTAATTTGTGCATTGGCAAAAACAGCAAGTCAGCTTGAAGATTATTTGCAGCAACAGCATGCAATACGTTCAGCAGTCTTCCATGAGGGGTTAGACTTAATTGCTAGAGATCGTGCCGCGGCGTATTTTTCTGATGAAGAGGAGGGGGCGCAGGTACTAATTTGCTCTGAAATAGGTAGTGAAGGAAGAAACTTTCAATTTGCGCATCACTTGGTTTTGTTTGATTTGCCATTAAATGCAGATTTGTTAGAACAACGGATCGGCCGTTTAGACCGTATTGGCCAGTTATATACTGTGCAGATTCATGTTCCTTATTATCAGAACAGTGCTCAAGAAAAGTTAATGCGCTGGTATGACGAAGGCTTAAATGCATTTCGGCAAGTATGTTCAATCGGGCAAGCAGTTTATCAGCTATATGCAGATCGTTTGCGGACATGCTTATTGACGCAAGATAATAGCAATGAGTTTGAAGCATTGTTGCAAGACACAAAAAACCAGACTGAAAAAATGCAACTTGCTTTGCAACAAGGCAGAGATCGTTTGCTAGAACTTAATTCATGCAACCCTAATCAAGCAGCTGAAGTGGTTGAAGATATTCTAAGATCTACCCATCAATTAGAATTAGCGGATTACATGGAGCGTGTATGTGACCAATTTGGTGTCGACCTGCAATACCATAGTTTGCATAGTGTTGTATTACAGCCAGGTGATCATATGCATGAACATAGCTTCCCTGGTTTGTCTGAAGATGGTTTGACAGCAACTTACGATCGCACTAAAGCATTGGTACGTGAGGATATGCAATTCCATACATGGGAACACCCCATGGTTACCGGAAGTATGGATATGATACTTTCTGGAGATTTCGGCAATGTAGCATTATGCACATTGAAATTACAGGCTTTGAAATCAAGCACGGTATTATTAGAATGTATTTTCACTATTCAATGTGCTGCACCTAAGTATCTGAGGATAGATAATTATTTCCCGCAAGCCATCATTCGTGTGCTGATCGATCATAATCATAATGATTTAGGTAAGGTGCTCACTGCTGAGCATATGGATCGTATGGCAGAACGTGTTAAGAAAAATGTAGGGCAGAGTATTATCAAGCATACACGTAGCCAGATTACAGAATTAATTGAACATGCAAATAGTATTGCAGAAGTTGAAATGGCAGATATTATTAAACAAGCATCTGTAACCATGAAAGCTAAACAATCAGCTGAATTGGAACGCTTAGTTTCTTTGTCAAAGGTGAACCCAAATATTCGCCATGAAGAAATTGAGTATCTAGAATCTAGCACTGCACAAATTGAAGAATTCATGCAGCATGCACAATTAAAGCTCGATGCTGTTCGAGTTGCAGTGTCTCGTCGCTAAGTCGATATGGCTGAAATACACCTAATAGAAGAACTTTGTAGTGATACGCATGATATTCTGCAAATAGCCACTCAAGATTTACCTATTCCTGATGAGAAAAAAATTAGAGATGTCAGAAAAATGATTTCTGTATTTACTTACAGCTTGATTAAAGAATTATCTACTGATGTTGATGTGCATGAAGATGATATTTATTTGCGTTATTTAATGGGAGGCGGTTTAAGCGCTGCTCAAGCTAATATTATTGTGGCACGAACTCGAGATGAATTTACTAAAAGAGAATTTGGTGGAGCATGCCTGCAAGCAGGCAAAGAGGTTGTGGAAAAGTGGAAGTCTGGAGACAAAGCTATTCAATCCTATTTGCATAAATTATTGGCCTGATATATCGATATAACCATATATAGTAATTATTAAGTTAGCTAGTATAGATAATATCGGCTAACGTAGTCCTTATGAGCAATTCATTCCCTGGCGACACAGAATCATCTGAAGGTGAGCGTGCTATAGCTCATCCCTTTGATGCACTTACCCCAAGCTTTGTTCTAAATGCGGTAGATCATCATGGTTATGTTAGTGATGGGCGAATATTGGCACTAAATAGCTATGAGAATCGTGTTTATCAGGTTGGAATTGAAGATGGTGAGCCCATTATTGCCAAATTTTATCGACCGAATCGTTGGAGTGATGCACAAATTCTTGAAGAGCATCAATTGTGTGCTGAATTAGTCGAACAAGAGTTACCAGTGGTTCCTCCATTAGAGAGAAATGAGCAGACTCTATTGCATTATGGTGATTTCCGGCTTGCTTTGTATCCTCGCAAGGGTGGGCACGCACCTGAATTAGATAATTTAGATAATCTATTTATTATGGGTCGTTTCTTAGGACGTATGCATCGAATTGGCGCAGTGCGATCATTTGAACACCGGCCTGCAATCACTTGTAAGCATTATGGCCATGAGAGCGTGGCATTAATTGAAGAAAGATTTATGCCTGGGCATATTCAAGCTTCATACAATGCAATTGTAGACGAGATATTAAAAACAATTGATAGCATTTACATTGATGGCGAGAATGGTGATTATATTCGGGTACATGGCGATTGCCATTTAGGAAACATTCTTTGGCGAGATGATGCGCCGCATTTTATTGACTTTGATGATTCAAGAATGGCACCGGCAATTCAAGATGTGTGGATGCTACTTTCTGGTGACCGTGCAAGACAAACTGCTCAATTGAATGAAATCGTTGAAGGTTATAATGAGTTTTCAGAATTTCCCTTACAACAAATTAAATATATAGAATCGTTAAGAACGTTAAGAATAATGTACTTTAGTGCATGGTTAGCTAAACGTTGGGACGACCCTGCTTTCCCACGTGCATTTCCTTGGTTTAATACTACTCAATATTGGGAACAACATATTCTTGATTTGCGTGAACAATTAGGTGAATTAAATGAGTCGCCTATACAATTATTTGGATAGAAATTAATGTCAGAAAATCAATTAGAAAAGAGAATAATCGAGCTTGAAACAAAGTTGTCTTTCCAAGATGATTTATTGCAAGAGCTCAATGCACATGTCATTACTCAACAAGAACAGATTGATAAATTAAATGTGCTTTGTAATTTGTTGAGAGAGCAATATAAAGAAATTGTATCTAGCTTGCCGGATACATCATCAGGTGACGAAGTGCCTCCACATTATTAGTTACAACACTTTAGTAATAATGATCAGGTAACCAGCCTCCAGTTGTTTGCAATGGTTTTAAGTTGTTGTCTTGGCTAATCCATATGGCTAAACCATATCTTTCAGCTTTAGGTGAAATATTATCAGGCAGAGTAACTTCCCAGGACTGTTTGGAAGCGATATGTTCTGTATGTGATAAAACAACAAAGTCTTCGGCTAACACACGGTTTGAATTTTCACCCGATTTAATTGGAGTTTGGTAGCCAAATCCTAGTACGCCAACATTTAGTATAGCGTTATGAATAGGGGTGGGAGAGTCATAGCTGACTCTTAGTGTACGATTTTGTAATGCTGCTTTTAAGTTTCCAACAGTTTGATTGTTTTTTGAATCAGGTGTGTTGCGAAAGCTACGTTTCCATTCTTTCCCATTTAGAAAAAAGCCTGGTGTGTATACTACTTTTACATTGCCCTGTTTTCTGTGTAGTCGTTGTCGATTAGAAAATTCTTTGTTAGAAAAACTATCTTTCCATCCAATATAATCCCAATAATCGACATGAAATGCGACGGGCACAAACTCGTTCCATAGGCCTTGCTCATGTTTAAGCTCACTTAGCCATTCGTCTGCAGGTGGGCAGCTGCTGCACCCTTGAGAGGTGTAGAGTTCAACCAATGCTACTTGTTTGTTGCCACTTTTAAAAATAAGTTCTTGACTTTGAGCTGTCTGGATTAGACAAATTAGTATCAGTGCAAGTACAAATTGTGGTCTTAGGCTCATATAAGATTCCTTTAATAGTTCGCTATAAATGGCTGAATCATTTCAATAAAAATTAGTATTTACTAAAATAGTTCACTTGACCATGATCTCGTATCGTTTTAAACCTGGTTCAATATACTTTGCATAGTTGTAGTTATCTATTATTCTTAAATAACACCTATCTCTATAGACCTTGAAAGTGAGCATATTATGACAGATCAAAATCCGTACCAAGCACCTGATGCAAATCTTACTGAGGGTAGAAAAAACCCAGATGTTGAGTTAGCGGTTACAGGGATTAAATCTTTACCGGCGATGTCTGGTCTGGATTGGATCAAAGATGCGTTTAACTTATTTAAAATGAATCCACTAATTTGGATTGTTTTAGTCGTGCTGTGGTTTGTTTTGAATATTGTGATGCAGTTTGTTCCAATTATTGGAGGATTAGCTATGTCACTGCTCTATGCAGTTTTTATGGCCGGATTTATGATTGGCTGTGCGGCATTAGAGCGGGGTGATGATCTTGAGGTAGGTCATTTGTTTGCTGGTTTTAAGAGTAATACTGGTTCACTCATTGGTTTAGGGGCTATTTACCTAGGGATCTTTATTCTATTGGCGATAGTAATTGTAGGACTTGTCTTTGGTGGTATGGGTGGTTTAGGAGCCTTAGCCGATCCCAATTCTATGGATCCATCTGTATTATTTGCATCGGGAACTATGATTGCTGTATTGGTTGGTCTTTTGTTATTTATACCAATCATTATGATGTTTTGGTTTGCACCAGTTCTTATTTCATTAGGCGGCGTATCTCTTATAGATTCATTAAAAATGAGTTTCGCAGGATGTTTGAAAAATATTGTACCCTTTTTAATATTTAGTATTGCAATGATCATTTTAGCAGTCATCGCATCCATTCCATTCTTTTTAGGTTGGTTAGTGCTAATGCCAATAGGTATGGCTGCATTTTATACTGCGTATAGAGCAATTTACACAGACTAAGATTAAAGTTTGCTTGAGCGTTTTATATTTAAGTATTCATTAACGAGGTGAGTGGGTAATTGTTCAGCTGAAACATCCAGGCATATGACGCCTAAATGTCGAAGCTTACGATGATTTTCTTGGCGCTGGTGCAAGAATTGCTCCGTTGCATGAAACTGTAATGCGCTATCAAGATCAGTAACAGATTGTTTTTGAAATTCATTTAATGACTCTTCTCGCAAATCTGCAAGAATCACTAAATGACGAACGCTTAGTAATCTAATCGCAGCTACTAAGTTATCGTAATCATCGTCACGAGTGTTGGTTACAATAACAATTAGTGAGCGACGTCGCTGATAGCGAAGTACACTTTCAGCAACCATTAAATAATCTGCAGAATCTAAAGTGGAAGGTAAGTCATAGGTTTTGTGGAGTAGGTTGTTGACTACATTTGGGCCCTTTTTAGGGGGTACCCAACGTTCATCGCCAGCAAAAGATTTAAAGCCGACAGCATCGCCTTGTTGAATAGCAACATAGGCAAGTAATAGCATAGAGTTGATAGCTTGATCTAAGTGGGTAAATTTCTCATCGGCATGTCGCATGCGACGCCCACAATCTAATAATAACACAATCTGTTGGTCACGCTCGTCTTGATATTCTTTTGAAATAAGCTTGTTCAGGCGAGAGCTTGCTTTCCAATCAATTTGTTTCAGGCTGTCGCCCACATGGTATTCGCGCAACTGGTGGAAATCGTTGCCTTCTCCTCTACGTTGTTTCTTTTTTATGCCTAATTGACTTAAACGATTATCAGTTGCTAGTAATATATATTTGCTTATTGAGGCAAAGTCAGGAAACACTCTGACATTTTTTTCATTTTCATAAAAAAACTTTCGTAACCAAAGATGCCAAGGTGAACGTCTTAATATGTCGGTTCCGCAGAAATTAAAATCCCCACGAGTGCGAGGTTTTACTCGATATTGTAATTCTACGCTTTCATTAGGTGCTAAAGAGAAAGCGTTCGGTAAACGTTCAACTTTAAAATCTACTGGGTAATGGTCATGAGCTAATAAATGCAAATTTTCTGATGATTGATTGCGGATTACTTGCTTAATATTGCTCCAGCTATAAATAGGCAGGTTGTGATTAACTTGATGTTTTATATCTATGTTTGGTTTTTTGAAAACCGCCAATGCATCAATGATCAATATGATTAAAAATCCAATTCCAAATACTTCCCAAGGTAATCTTAATTGATGAAAAAAGGCAGCTAAAAGCCCTAGGATTACCCAGAAACATGCAAGCCATATCGTAATTTTAGAAGGTCTCATAATTATTATGATTTATATTCTAGGTGCATCGACCTCTTTAAGAATATCTTCAATTACTTTGTCTACAGGATAACCTTCAATTTCAAGATCAGCATTGAGTACTATTCGATGCCTCAATACATTAGGCGCTACAGATTTTACATCGTCTGGTGTGACAAAAGTATTGCCATTAATTAAGGCATTGGCACGTGCAGCACGCAATAGTGCAATACTGCCGCGAGGACCAGAACCTATATCTATGCCATTGCGATTTCGAGTGGCAGATGCAATACGAACAGTGTATTGAATGATCTGTTCATCAATATGTAATTTAGCAGCAGCTTGTTGAAGCATTACAACTTGTTCTGGTGTCATTTGTTGTTTTACAGCGGATACATCAAGCTTGTCACCAATACTATGAGAAGTAACTTGTTTAACAATATTTACTTCGTCTTCATGGTTTGGGTAATCAATCTTTATTTTTAGTAAGAATCTGTCTAATTGTGCTTCAGGTAAAGGGTATGTGCCTTCTTGCTCAACAGGATTTTGTGTTGCCAGCACTAAAAATGGTTCTTGTAGCTTAAATGACTGACCTTCAATGGTTACCTGTTGTTCTTGCATAACTTCCAGTAAAGAAGATTGAGTTTTTGCAGGAGCACGGTTAATTTCATCAGCTAATAAAAAATTACAAAATACTGGGCCGCGCCGTACTTTGAATTCAGTTGTTTTCATGTCATACATTACGTGACCAGTAATATCGCTGGGCATTAAGTCCGGGGTAAACTGCACACGGCTGAATTTTCCACCAACTGCGGAAGCCAAAGACCGTACTAATAAAGTTTTTCCAGTGCCAGGAACGCCTTCGATTAATGCATGACCGGCAGCAATTAATGTTACGAGAATTTGCCTTACTACATCACGTTGGCCTACAACGGCTAAAGATATGGCAGATTCTAAATTTCTAATTTGCTCATTGATTGCTTGCAAATCGATTTGGTTAGCTTCTGGGTTGGTATTATCGTTCATTGGTGTATCCATAGTTTTTGTAAGTAATGTGCTGAATGTATGTATTCATTTGTTGATTTAGGTTGAAAATAAAGGGCGCTATGCACTTTTTCGGTTTCTATATCTAATATGTCTGAAATGTGCTGTAACCGTTCTTGAGTAGACATTGGTTTTAATGTTGGATATCTTTTTAATAATGCATTTTCGCATGCTATACGGCTCTGACTTAGTAGATGAATACCATGATCTTGCCGCCAACTAAAGCGGGCAATGGCCCGTAAATGTTCAGTAATATTTCGATTTGCATAGTTGATGTTTGGTAAAAGCGGGCCTAGCCTATTGCGCATAGACCATAAACCTAAAATTAATAGCGATAAGAATGCAATACAAGCTTCTTTTCCATATTTCCAGATTAGCGTAAAAATAGAGTCCGATTCAGTGTTATAGAGTAATAATATTTTATTGCTTGGCGTGTTATTAATGTTGCTTAATAGTGATAGTAAGTAAGCATGATCATTTTCACCAATGTAATTATTACTAAGGAAATAGTTTTCGCTTAATACTGTTAGTTTTCCGTCACCGATATCATATTGTAATAAGTGATTGCCATATTGAGAATTTAATGAAAAAGATGCATTTTCATTGCTGTCTATTAAGTGCGTGCTAGTGGAGAAGTCTATGCTTATTTCCGAACCACTTTTAAGAGTGAATGTTGGTACTTTATGCTCTTCGTCTTCGCACGTATTACAGTCTTCGTCAAATTTTTCAAAATCAGTGTAACTAGGAATTACACCAAATTCTTCGAGTAGTTGATTATTTTTAAACTGTTCATCGTAGTACTCATTTTCGTCATCGTAAGTATATTGGAAGTCATTTGCAGTATATATAAGATGTCCACCATCATTAAGCCATGATTTTAGTTTCTTGTAATGTGTAGGTGAGAGCTTAGGGCCATAATCATTAATCAATATAGTTTGATAATTGTTATGTGTTTCTATTAATTGCGCGCGATTGCTATCACTTTCGACATTAAAACCTAATTCTCGTAAATAATATTCAGCTGCTAGAAATTTATTAAGTCTGGCTTTTGCAGAATATCCAGTAGTCTCTTCAACTTCTTTTTTCTCAAAGTTGTTAAAAAACCACTTAGTACTCAACGCTATAAATATAGCTGCCAAGCCAATTAGCAATAATCCGATTAGACGACGATCATTTGTCATGCGGACGTCTCGAAATTATTTAGATAATGTTTAGACCATCCATCACGCAAATTAGATAAAGTCTCCACTGAAGGGGTGTGTTCTGCATAGGCTAGCAGTATCCACGTGTGGGTTAGTCTTTTAAAGAATGAGGCTTCGTCCTCACTGCGTTTCATACTAACAATATCACTACACTCTTGTTCTGTTGCGCTGGATAGAATCTCAATATCTCCTTGGTGAATTATGGAGGAGAGGCTTGCGCGGTATAGTAAACTTAATGCTTCACGATATTGTTTATTGTTTATGAGGCTTGAAAAAGTAGTCAAAATATCGGGCGGCAAAGAGTCTTTTGAGACATCCATACCTAAAATCTTATTAGGTATGCTTTGCGCATGCTTATTTGAACGCGTCGGTATATTAATCCAGCTAAGCCAATGAGAATACTTGTTAATTAACCAGATAACTAATGCGCCAAGTGCTAGCCAAATGAGTATTTCTACTACATTTAAAACAGTACTTGCATCATTGTCAGACATATTTCCAAACAGCCATTTAAAGAATTTCTCTAACCATTCTGATGAATCGTTGTCTTTATCTTCATCTAGAGAAGATCCGACATAAGTCCATTTATGCTTAGTGGTCTTTTCTCCAAAATCTTCAAGCTTTAGTACTTCTTCAATTGTGGTTTTAGCATTTTTCTGACTTACCGTTATTTCTCCCGCCGCATGACTTTGGGTGGAGTTAAGTGATGTAAAAAGAATACATATTATAAAAGGTATACATGTGAGTAGTGAATTGATGGAGTGATTAGTAGAGGATTTGTTTCCTTCAAGCCGGTTTTTCATGCGTTTGAAAGCAAGCTCTATATCCCAACCTTCAAGCTTCACGCGTCGCGTAATATATAGTGCAAAACCAGCAGCAACATATATAGGCGCAATAATTGATATCGCAAAAAAATATGCAATATTTGTGATGGTAATTAGTATTAAGTTATCTTCGTCAAATAGCTCAAAAATAGTAAATTCGTCATTTAGCTCTGATGGGATTAATGCAAACATAAAAAATAAAAATGATAAGTACAGCAGTAGCTCAAGATGTACACATACTATGGTTAACCACTGACTTGCGCTGCTCTGTTGTGCATGCAAGACGCCGAGCCTAGTGCGACGCTCTTTTCTAGTAATGCCTTCTAACATGGCTACAGGGTTATTAAACGAGCGGCTTAGACTAAATCTTCTCCACAATAATAATGCACCTAACTGAGGTCGTATTACTTTGAAATAGTTTTTTAATACTTCACGGAGACTTACCGGTTCTGAAAATAATTGCCGGCTTAAAATATATAATAGTGGTTGTTCATAAAGTGGCTTGCACCACCAAAATAATATAAATATAAGAGAATTGAAAACTTCATCATTTACAATATAAGTTAGAGTCATTATGAGTATGAATACAGGCAGAGCAGCAATCAACCAAGCGCCCCACAACCTTAAAAACCATTGCCGCGCGAGCGCGAACCCTAAATCAATGGCTTCCCAGTTTGATCGATTGCGTAAAGTTATTGATAAATCTTCAACTTTCATATTTGTTTCGACCTGCAAAAATAAAATAGAAGATTACAATTGCCCATAAGATTGCAGCAACTGTATATTTCACATTGCTACTAACAAATGATGAGGGTGACCAAAAAGCTTCAATAAAGGCGGCAATAACTAGCATTAATGCAGCACCCATAACTAGTTGAATGGAATCTTTTGCGATAACTTTAAGCGAATCCGCTCTTGTCATATTCCCAGGAGAAAATATAGGTTTTGCTAAAAGTAAGCCTGCCATACCACAAATAACAATTGCGGTAAGTTCAAAAGAGCCATGACCAGATACAAAAGACCAAAATGTTTCGATAAAACCTAGTTTGGTAAGGTAGCCTGCTACGCCACCAATGACTAAGCCATTATAAAACAAAAAGAATATTGATCCGATTCCTAAAAGTATACCGCTTGCAAATGTTCGAAATCCTACTGAGATATTATTAAATATATAGTATCCAAACATCATGATATCAGTATCAGCTTGCCTATCTTCGTCGCGCCCTAGTTTTTTATTTTCAGGGTCATACATGTATTCCATACTAGCCACAGAATATTGATCCATTACACTGTAAATTATTTCACTGTTTTGGAAACAAGCTATGCCCATCATTATCCCTGGTAGATAAAAAAGTGCTGCAGCAAGCCAGAATACTTTGAAGTGCTTGCGTATTAGATAGGGAAAATCTCTTGTTAAGAATTCAATAACTTTCCACAGCCAAATTGTTTTGTTGCGATATATTTGTTCATGACCTTTTAAGACAAGATTGTGTAAACGTTGGGTAAGAATAGGGCTGTAATGTCTTTGCTTCGCAATAGCAAAGTGATTGCATAGCTCTCGATAATGCTTAGGAAATTTGTAACGTTGTAATAAGTTTGAAGTTTGCTTACTCTTGCTTTTGTTTAAATCATTGACTAAAAATTCAAAATTTTGCCAAAAAGCTTCATACTTTTTTTCGAATTGAACTTGCTTCATGGATTACTGACCTTTTAATAGCCAATTTGCGTATTTGTGCAATTCTTTAACTGATGCGTCATCTTTTTTGCTGGTTAAGTCAGAAAGTATATTGCTGAGTTCTTGTTGGCGTGGAACAGATAAAAAATCAAATCGTTCGGCAAAATCTAAAATAGAGCGTTGTTCTGTTATTGTTAAAGTTAAGGGTAATGGTGCAGGGTCTGCACTTGGAATATTAATTTTAGCTTTCTTATTATCGCGATAAACCACTACCGTGCCGGCTGCTAAATCACCTAGTCGTTTGAAGTCACGATTGATAAACATGGAGAGAAGGCCTAATGCATAGGCAAATGGTAAAAAGTCTGCAACACGTAACAAGTTTCTAAGCATAGAGCTTTGCCAATTTACCGGTGTGCCATCATCGTGGCAGACATACAAGTTTAGAACTTTCTTGCCTGGCGTGGCTCCTTGATAGAGTTCAAATAAAACTGGGTAGAACCATTCGACAATAAAAATTATCAGTAAGATTAATCCCCAACCAATACTGCCCAACCACATTAAAAAGAAATATGCAGCGGTTTCGATTGTGGAACGTATAATAAAATCGATTAGCCACGCATTGATGCGTATTATTGGGCCTGCAAGACGAAGTTCAAGGTCTACTCCTTCAGGTACTTCAAACTTTCTAATCGTATCTAACATGCGGTTTAATTTTATATTAGGGTCAGGTGTACGAAGGAAGTGATTGATATATATGGATATAAAGCACTAAATATCACTTATTTTGGGATAAGTGTCAGTAACTAAAACCATAGAGCTGCGGAATAACATGTCAGACGGCAATAAGTGTAAATAGTGGATAAGAACATGGACAACGTAATAAATATAGGATCCATCACACCAATAGTTACCAATGTGGGTAAATCAAGAGGGCAATCTATTGTAGTTTGGTGTGATAGGTATTCAAAACTAGCGTCGATCTCAGCGAGTAGAGACAAATAGCTAAGATGTTGAAGGTTGAGGGCTCCTCAGTGATTAGATATTGGAGCCGACTATTAGTTAGATTGAATTCGGAGCTGGATCTAATTTAGCTCTAATTGGGTCTTAAATCTTAGTTCTGGGGGATACGAATTTTTTGCCCAGGGTAGATTAAATCTGGATCTTTAATGACTTCGCGATTGGCTTCAAATATTTTCGGGTAATCCATGGCGTTACCGTAGTATTGTTTAGCAATTTTAGACAATGTGTCACCACTTTCTATTACATAGTATTCAACATTAACTTTTGGTTCAGGGGCACTTAGTCCTTCAGCAGATACTTCCGTAACACCTTTAACATTTCCTGCCATAAGGATCACTTTTTCATAAGCATCTTGACTATTTGCTTGTCCTGAAAGAGAAACTACGCCTTCATTATATGAAACGCTAAATGGATCGACACCTGGGTTAGATTCTTCTATGTGTTGTCTAATTTTATCGGCTGGATCGTCATCTTTGCCAAATAATTTTTTGCCAAATTCTTTTGCAAAATCGAATAGTCCCATGATGTATTCTCATTTTATTATTGATAATTTAGCTTACTGCTAAATAAAAGTACTGTCTAGTCTGGGTATTAGTCGATATATACTTTAAGGACGATTTATTTCTACGGTATTTTTACTATAATTATTGGTCAAACTGAGTTATTTTTGGAGAAGAATTATGTTTAATCCGCTCAGCATCCCCTTTGGATGCGTGATGTTATACAACGTTGTTAAACTAAAAGATAATGTCTCTGATGAGGACGTTCAACTGGCATTAGGTGAAATGTGTAATGTTGTTAAAAATAAATATGGTGATGATAAAGGTGGCTTTATTGGCGGGCAGGTCTATAAATTTTCTGGATTTGTTTCAGATGAAGGGTCTATCGCGTCAAAAAAACAAACAGAAGATCACATCGCCATTGTCACTTATTGGCAATCGTTTGAGCAACATGAAAAGTCTCATGCGGATGATGTATTTAAAGAAAAATTTGAAGCATTAGGATCGTATGCTAATGAGGCATATGAAATCGGTTATGAGATGTTATGGCAAGGTGAGCCCGAGTAGCAAAAATTAAAGTTTTTAAGAACCTTGTTTACGTTTCTGTTTTTTCTTTTGAGGGGTTTTTCTTTTTGTACGTTTAGAGCCAAGAGTAAACCAAAACTCTTTATCAAGCGCGTGAAAGTAATCTGCTTCTTCGATTAATAATTTTGATGTAGTGCGCGGTACGGCAGCAATTTCAACTCGTACGCCTTCAGCTTTCAAGTGGCGAACTAGTTCGATAAAATCAGAATCACCCGATAAGATTATAATGGTGTCTACCTTGCTGGCAACTTGTGTGGCTTTGATAGAAAGAGGGATGTCTGCGCTTTTGTGGCAAGGACGTACTGAGCCATGATAAAACTCATGCAGTCGTTCTTTAAGTTTTTGCGAAATTTGTTTTCCTTCGCGAAAGTACACCAGCCTGCTTAAACCACGATTATCTAAAAGTTTGGGAATTAGAGTATCGAAGTTAAGCATGGAGTTTTCATCTCCAGTCTCGCTGTGAATGCTGCGTTCAATATTATTGCCGTCGATTAAGATTGCAACAGATTGACTAATTAAAACGCCTTCAGAGTTTTGGGATGTCATATTTGTTAGCTTGTGATTAGTATTGAATGGATCATATATGTTCAATGATACTATTGTTATCTAAATAATTCTTTGCAAGTCCAAGAAGCTCGAGACTATTATTTACAATACAATCTGGCTGATGAGGATGTTTGGTAGTTCCTGGGAAAATTTTATCCAGCCAATCCTGGTCCCAATTGGCACCATTGTAGAAAATAGCTGTTACTTTTGCTTCTCTTGCAGAAATTATATCTGTGGTGCTATCGCCAACGTACCAAGCATGTGTGCCTGGTTCAATGCTAAGTTCATCTAGTGTTTTTAAAATAAGATCTGGGTATGGTTTTCGGTGTTCTACATCATCGCCGCATACGACAGCGCTAAAATAATGTGACCAATCATTGCCATCTACACAAGTAATTTCATGTTCCATGAATTCACGTTTTCGATTGGTTAGAACGGCTAGCGTTATGCCCATTTTTTTTAGATCATCAAGTACATGCTCAAATCTTGCTTCAAATGCGGTAACTTTTCCAAAGTGATTGCGATAGGCATGATCGAATGCTTTGTGAGCAGCTTTTTTAGCTTCTCGATTACTACCAAATAAAATCTCAAATATATCTGTTCTTGAAATTTTACGAGCTTGTTTGATTTTTGGGTGAAGCTTGCGATTTTCTTTTATGTATTTAACAAGCTTTGCATCATCTATGGTTTTGCTATCTTCTATATCAATGAGCTGATCGGCGAGCCCTAGTTCTTCAAGTCTCGGTAATACGTCATCTACTGCAAAATACATGGCATCATGTGTATCAACTAACGTTGCATGCCAGTCAAATATTATAGTTTTAGGAGCTGCATAGGGAACGTCTAAAATGCTCATAGGTACTTAATTACGTCTTTTTATATACATGAATTAAAATACCAGCTGAATAAAACAACACGATAAATAATCCTAAGATTTCGCGGGTTTGCTCTATATAAGGTTTTTCATCATTCATGTTGAAGAATATTTCAGTGTATGCATTGGCTTCGATGAAATCGACAAGTCCTGGTACTAGCGCAATTATCATGTAGCAAGCAAATAGGCTGGTTAAGCTAGCCCAGGCAATTGTGCAAGGCTGACAATTGCCAATATAAACGAGTAGTGCGAGCAGAGCAGCTGCAAGATAGATGCAAATCCAAATCAATCCATCTGCATCGTTCCATTGCAAGATGGCAAATATCACCATTATTAATAAAATTATAAGATGAAAGTGCTTCATCAAATATTATAGAGTGAGTGCTTGGTGATGATCATCTTAATCATCGCCATATCAATTTACCGAGAAGAGTAAGTGATTACCAACTGCGTGGTTTACCAATATCAATATGGATAAAGTTACTACTAGCGTAGTAACCTACGCCGCCAGCATTGAGAGAAATCGCTGCATCACGTAAGTCTTTAAGCGCTATATCAGGTAGGCGAATATCGATGGCTTTTCCTTGCATATGAAGACTTTTTTTAGCCACACCATTTCCTTGCCCATTGCCTTGTTTGCGTAACTTTTCATTAGTTAGCGGTGAGCGGTAAGCAGATATAATATGAAAGGGTGATTTTGAAGCAGTAATGTCATGCAAGTGGTGAAGTAAGTTTAGTAACTTTACATCTATTTCATAGATTTCATTTGCACGATGATCGCGAAGAATGTGGTTGATATCTTCTAAGCTGCTTACATCATATTGGTCATTTGCCCAGTAACTGCGCTGCAATGTTTCATCAGTGTGTAAATTAACAAATTCTAATGTTTTTTCAGATGAAAAATCTGTATCTGCATGAATAATTTGAGGGAAAATGCTCGTAGCTGCTAATGTGTAAGAACATTGTAAGAAGCTGCGACGATTTAAATTGAAGTGCTTGGATGGCCGACCCACAAAGTATCCTTGTACATACTGATTAACTTTAATGCTCAGTATTATACAAGTTGTTGGCTAGTTGGCTATCTCGTTTATAAATATCGGGTCGAAAATGAACGACACCCTGTTCATCTGCCCATGCTGTCATGTATGTAATGTGTATGGGTATGGGTTGGTCTAATTTTATAACCTTTGTTTTTGTGCGTGTTGCAAAATAACGCAGGTCATCTTTTGTCCATGTCGCACTATTGGTTAACAATACTTCAGCTAGTTCAAATGGGTTTTCTACTCGTACACAGCCATGACTAAAGGCGCGTGTATTACGTGCAAATAAATTACGTGAAGGCGTATCGTGTAAATAGACTCTATAATTATTAGGGAATAAAAATTTAACGCGGCCTAGAGCATTTTTCTTACCAGGATCTTGTCGAATTCGTAGTGATGCCTTTTCAGGGTCAATGGTTGCCCAATCTATAAATTCAGGATCAATAAAATGATTTTTATTATTGAGACGAGAAATGATTTTCATGTCATTTCTAGAAAGATATTCAGGATCTTCCTGTAGTTTAGGAATTATTTCATTTTTAGTAATTGAGGTGGGTACATTCCAGTATGGATTCAAAACAAACTCTGATATTTCAGAAGTTAATACAGGTGTTTTATTTTTCTTTTTCCCAACCACAACACGAGTTTGGTAAATCGTCTGACCATTTTCGATAACATATAATTTATATTCTGGCACATTGACTAATATGTATCGGCTGTTGCCAAATTCTGATATTTGTTTAGCGCGTTGAATATTTACTTCAAGCTGAAGAGCGCGATATTCGGTAGACTTATTAATTTCTCTTACTGTCTTTTTGCCAAGAATGCCATCAGTTTCTAGTCCGTGGCGGTATTGAAAATCACTAATGGCAATAGCGAGAGCCTCATCAAATACATCGTTGGATAAATCTGTATTTTGATAATCACCTAAATTAAATAATCTTTGGCGCACTTTGATAATGTCTTCAGAAGCGTCACCAATAGTCAGTGATTTTTTTTGTAAAAGAATCGGCTCAAAGTTATCACTCAAGTTGCGATATTTTTTTAGTGCATTGAGAATTCTTAAATAATGATCTTGCTTTATCAGTGGTGTGTTAGTTGTATTATTGCGTGTGTCACTCTCATTTTCATTGTGTTGAATGTCGGTTAAGAATTCATCATTTTCAAATAACTTATATTCATTAACTAGAGTATTAGATACATTACTTTTAACGTTATCATTAATATGGTTAGCAAGTTTTATGTAGGCGTGTGTAAAAGTAATATCAGATTTCACTAAAATAATTGGATCATCAATAGTTGATTCTAGAAAATATTTTATGATTTCCATATCATAATCGTTAGGGTTAAGGCCTAGTTTGCGAGAATCTTGAATGACAAGAAATAACTCATACGCTTTCTTATTGTATTGAGAGCCATTACTCCAGATTGGATTGTATTCTCTGGCTCGGTAAAGCTTGGCTATTTCGCTAATAAGCGGAAGCGAAGAATTATGTAATGCTAACTTCAAGCCTTTTGTTAAAGGGCTTGTTAGTTCGTCTTCTTTTTCAGGCTGCGAAATATTATTAGCTAATGCAGCTGTGGATGATATTGCGGTTACAATAAGCGCAATTGAGCATGCATAAAAAATTATGCGAATAGGTGTTAGCAGCGTAGCAACCACTTTATTCATGACGTCTCTCTCCTGTGACATGATTCAATTTCCATTTGAATTCACATACTTACTTTAAGACATGTATTGCTTTGCTTCTTTGTACTAAGTCACGGCAACGATAAATTATTTATTAGTATTTATGAGCTGGTAGACTTGATAGTTAAACCACTCATTTTTAATGAGTTAATCATTAATCAATATGCTTGAATGGTGCCACTTGAGCTATAGCGGGTATTTTATAAGAATCTATCCGGATTTCTGCTTATGTATTAAGCCTGGCTATAACCGTTTCATTTCTGGTGTTATATTTGTATGCCAACAAGGATGACTAAGAAATAGCGATGAATATACAGGTCTACAATACGCTTTCGCGTAAAAAAGAAGAGTTTATACCCGGCGATCCTAAGCGTGTGACGATGTATGTGTGTGGCCCCACGGTTTATAGTCACCCACATATTGGTAACGCTAGACCGGCAGTCGTATTTGATACATTTTATAGACTGCTGAAGCACGAATTTAAGAATGTAATTTATACGCGCAACATCACAGATGTGGATGACAAGATAAATGCATCTGCGCTGAAAGAAAACACTTCAATCGATATCATAAGTAAGCGATTTACCAAAATCTATCACCAAGATATGAGCGCGCTCGGCGTCTTGCCACCCACCATTGAGCCACGTGTAACAGAGCACATGCCGCAAATTATCGACATGATTGAACGTTTAATAAAAGCAGGACATGCCTATGTGGCAGAAGGTCATGTGTTATTTGATGTTCCATCTTATAATGATTATGGAAATTTATCGGGACGTGATCAGAAAGAAATGTTGGCCGGTGCACGCGTAGAAGTGGCCCCATTTAAAAAAAGTCCTTCAGATTTTGTACTGTGGAAACCTTCAGCAAAAGACCAACCCGCTTGGGACAGCCCATGGGGTAGGGGTCGACCTGGCTGGCATATTGAATGCTCAGCGATGATTGAAAAACACTTAGGAGAGACCATAGATGTTCATGGCGGCGGTCAAGATTTAGTTTTCCCTCATCATGAAAATGAAAGAGCACAGACCACGTGTGCACATGGCGGAAATTTATTTAGCCGTTATTGGATGCACAATGGATTTGTAAATGTTGATCAAGAAAAAATGTCTAAATCAATTGGCAATGTATTACTAGTAAAAGAGTTGTTAGAACAAGCGCCAGGAGAAGCAATTAGGGTTACATTATTAAGCACCCATTATAGAAGTCCACTAGATTGGACTGATAAAGCATTAACACAATCGTCTAGAAATTTAGATAAACTTTATGGTGCCTTGCAAGACATGCAAGATCTAAAGGTCGAGGTTACGACTGATGCTGTGCCAACAGAATTTTTACAAGCGCTAAAAGATGACTTAAATACACCTGCTGCATTTGTTGAATTGCATAAGTTGGTTAAACAGGCTAATAACGAGAGCGATCCAGAGTCGAAGAAATGTATTAAGACGCAAATATTAGCGGCAGGAAAACTACTTGGCATACTGCAGCAAGACCCTAATGAATGGTTCCGTGGCGTAGGCAATTTGGATGAAGATGAAATACAAGAGTTGCTGAATTCAAGAACTCAGGCAAAAAAAGACAAAGATTTTCAATTGGCAGACGGAATACGCGATAAACTTACGGAAATGGGGTTACAAATATTGGACCATCCAGATGGAACTTCGAGCTGGCGAAAACTCTAATATATACTGAGTGGAGAGAAAAATGAATGACGTAAGCGTAGATGAAGTTAGATCTAAAAAAGGATTTAGTGGTAAGCAAGTATTTTTAATTGTATTGCTTACACTTCTTGTAGCAATTGTGCTTACATATTTTGTATTACAACACTACGTGTTTGCAAAAGAGTTTAAGCCAGTGTCGCTCACTCAAACTGAAACTGTGGTGTTAAATGAAAAATTACAAGCACTAGGTTTTCAGCCTGATACTACTGTTGCTAACAATGGGTCCCAAAAAGATAAAGAAATAGGAGTGGGAGAAGAGAAAAAGAAATGGTTTTGGGGGTCTCGTGCAGAGAAAACTGAAAAAGATTCTATGCCTGAGGGAGAGCACGACTTAACTCCCGAGCCCTATAAAGAAGACCCTAGTAAACGTGAAATTAATTTCACTGAAAGAGAGCTTAATGCAATGTTGGCTAATAATACTGACATGGAAAAACGTGTCGCAATAGATTTAGCCGATGATCTTGCGAGCGCAAAGATGATTATTCCTATGGATCCTGATTTTCCTTTTATTGGTGGAAAAACACTACGAGTGAATACGGGTTTGGGATTGTCGTTTGCAAATGATCGACCAGTAGTAATTTTGAAAGGCGTCAGCATCATGGGCGTGCCAATTCCCAATGCTTGGTTAGGAAACTTGAAGAATGTAGATTTGGTGTCAGAATTTGGTCTGGAAAGTGGTTTTTGGAAAACCTTCGTTGCAGGAGTTGAATATATAAATGTACAAGACGGCATGCTGCAAATTAAGCTAAAAGAATAATGAGAGGGTATGTACCTCCGGATTTTGCGGGAGGTGTATCTGATATTCAATATGCTGTGGTATATGAGCCAAAGCGCGCTAAAAAATCAAAAAGAGTATCTAAACGAAATAATAAACGCTTTTCTGCGAATTGTGTTGAAGTTAAATCCAGCGAAGAAGCAGCGCTTGCAGCGGTAGATGCAGCTTCTAGTCGTTTTGCAGCGAAAGTGTTGGGCCCCTCTAAATCTTCAGAAGGTCAGTTTATTTATTATTTGGTTGAATGGCTAGTATAATACAAATGACCAAAATATCGATTTAACTAGGTCTATATTAAATGCACATAGTCAGGAAAATAGTCATGAAAAAAATATGTATATTAAGTATAGCTTTTTTTTCTGTGAGCGTATTTTCATATGCGCAAAACAAAGCACCTGATGATGTGGTTACAAAGGATGATATTAATAATTGCTATCAAGATATTTTAAAGAAAGAGATTTCTTTCAATGCTAATTACTTAAAAGTTGAATCTGCTCATTACATTGTTGAAGGTGAAAAGATTCTACTAACGTTAAATATTAGAGAGAGAAATGATTACGGTGCGCCCGTTGGTCTTCATGAAAGAAAATGTGAGCTTAATAAAGAATGATTCAATCAAAAAAGTTGTTCAAATAAACTAACTTTCCTAAGTAATAGGAGTTCAAATGAATATTGAACGGTCTATATGTAATATTTTGCTACCGATTTTGTTGATATTTATGACTACTATGATGTCATCCCAGGCAAAATCAGGTGGAGTTAAAATTATCATTGGCGGCGCTGATCATAACCGCAGCTACCATTATTCAAAATATGATAATTCCTATCATCTCTATGACAAATATAATTACGAAAATAGAGATGGTGTTCGAGATCGATACGGTAAGAAATTTAAAAATATATATTACGGAAACGAGAGTTATGGTTATGGAGATAACTATGGCTACAGTGATAGGGGTCGTTATCGCAATAGTCGCGGTTATTGCCCTTATTAACTTTGTATAGGTATTGTTTGTTAACTGATATATAAAATTCACCATACAAATAAATTAGGAATTTTAGTTTATATGAAAAAAATATTAATCGGCTTAATAGCATTTGTGGTTATTGTTGCGGTAGGTGCTTACTACTTGCTAGGCAATTTAGACAATATTGTAAAAGCAACCATTGAAAAATATGGTTCAGAGGTTACGCAGACAAGTGTAGGTGTGGGTGGGGTTAAAATTGGCCTTACTGATGGCCTGGGTTCCATTTCTAATTTTAAAGTAGCCAATCCAAAGGGTTTTTCTGGAAATTCTTTATTTCAGATGGACAACACGAGTGTGCAACTTAGTCTGGAAAGAACTTCTTCTGAGTTGATTGTTATTGAGCAAGTTTTATTGGATGGGCCTTCTATTTCTTATGAGCTGGGTAAAGGTGGGAGTAACGTTGATGTTATTAAAAAGAATGTCGATGCATATTCTGGAGGTGGGTCTGATAGTAGTGAAAGTGGTGGGCCTAAGTTAATTATTGAGAATTTAATTATTAAAAATGGCGATGTGCAGGTGACGTCTAATATGATGAAAGGGAAAACGCTCTCTACAAAATTACCTGCTATTCATTTGCGTGATATTGGAAAAGACACGGGTGGTGCGACACCAGCTGAAGTGGCGAAGAAAGTGGTTGCTGTGCTTACCAAGCAAATTGGCAATGCTGCAGGAAAACTAGATTTGCGCTCTTTGATGGATGAGGAAATGTTAAAGCAATTGGGGCAAGATAAGTTAAAGGACGCTAGTGGTAAAACCATGGATAAGCTCAAAGATATTGGTGGTGGAACTGGAGATAAGTTGAAGAAATTATTTTAAAAATAAAAAGCCTCGATATTCGAGGCTTTTTTTAATAATCAATAGAATTCTACCCAGTTTCCTAAGGGCTTAAAGCTCAATATTTTTTTCATTATTTTTCAGCAATAATAAGCTAAAACTAAGGTCTTATTTGCCAAGATCGCATAGAATTAGCCATATGAAATCGTCACCAGTATATGTAGAAGCACCTGCGCGCTTACACCTAGGATTCTTAGATCTCGAGGGTGGCTTGGGAAGACGGTTTGGTAGTGTTGGCCTTACTTTAGACGGAATTGCTACCAAGATTATTGCTAGACCTTCTGACACGTTAAGTATTATTGGTGATCCATCTGGACGAGTGCAAAAGTATGCAGAGAAATTTGTAGCGTACAAAGGTTTATCGAGCAGCTTTAAAATTGAGGTGGTTGAGCAAATTCTTGATCACTCTGGCTTAGGGTCAGGTACACAACTCGCTATAGCAGTGGGTGCCGCGCTCTCCCGCTTATTCGAGCTAGACTGCAATAGCTCAGAAATTGCAGTATTGTCTAATCGAGGCGCAAGGTCGGGAATTGGCATTGGGGCATTTGATCATGGTGGCTTCTTAGTAGATGGCGGTCGGAATGCAGATAGCCAAGTGCCACCCATCATTTCAAGACTCGATTTCCCATCCAATTGGCGTGTGATCTTGCTTTTCGATCAGGGTCAGCGTGGTTTGCATGGGCAGGATGAGGATACATCTTTTGCTACTTTGCCAGAGTTTTCCTCTCAAACTGCTGAGCAGTTATGCCGTATAGTAATTATGCAAATTCTGCCGGCGATCAGTGAGCAGAATATTGATGTATTTAATCTAGGTATATATGAATTACAAAAATGTATTGGCGAATATTTCGCGTCTGCCCAGGGAGGGCGTTATACTAGCCCCGCAGTCGCCAAGGCTGGTCACTTTCTGGAGTCATTAGGCATAAAAGGTGTTGGGCAAAGCTCCTGGGGCCCAACTGGTTTTGCATTTGTAGATAGTGAAACCAATGCTCACTTAATGCTGCGAAAGTTACAATCGAAGTTTGCTCATAATAATGATTTAAGTTTCAAGATTGTTTCAGGGAAAAATACTGGGGCGTTAGTTAAAGATTTAGAAGAAACCGATATAGAAAAACAAGATTTAGCCTCTTTATCCAAATCAAATAAGTCTTAAAATAAATCATATTTTGATTTGCACAGCTATGTTTGTGCAAAAAAAATTTTATTAATTAATTTATCTAAAGAAAGAAACAAGAGAGAAAAAAAATGGAAAAGCCATATATCCTTCATATGATTACACCTGCTAAGAATCTAAGTCCATTTGACGTGAATATGGCGTTAGATGCTGGGTGGAATAACACAGTCGGGTATACCGATGTAGAAAAGGATGACGTTCAAGCCTTAACTCAGGATGCAATATTTTCACGAAGTCCTTCAGGCCTTAAGCGTACAGGTATATTTCTTGGTGGGCGTGATATGCACATGGCCATGGACATGATGGAAATTGTTCAAGAGTCAATGGTGCCACCATTTCAAGTTTCTTGCTTTGCTGATCCAAGTGGTGCGTTTACTACTGCTGCAGGTATGGTTGCAAGCGTAGAGCATGCACTTAAAGAGAAGCACGACACAGATTTAAAAGATAAAAGCGTAATCGTTATGGGTGGTACGGGGCCTGTAGGGTCAACCGCTGCAGTGTTGGCGGCTAAAGCCGGCGCAGAAGTCAGTATTCTTGGGCGTAAAAAAGATAAGTCACAACGCGTAGCAGCCATGTGTACAGAATATGGAGCTGATCTAACTGGGATTAAAGGCGAAGCCAATGACATGATTGACGGCATTGTGCAAATGGCAGATGTTGTGCTTGCTTGTGCTGCTGCGGGTATACAAGTTATTACGGAAGAACATATCAAATCTGCCGATAACTTAAAGGTAGCTGCAGATGTAAATGCGGTTCCACCTTCTGGTATTTATGGATTAGATCTTATGGGTGCGTGTGAGCCGATTAAGGATTCTAAAAATGCATTTGGTATTGGTGCATTGGCCATTGGAAACGTGAAGTATCAAACACAGCATAGAATGTTGCAAGAAATGCATGACAGAGATGAGCCAATTTTCTTGCACTTTGAACGAGCATTTGAAGTAGCCAGAGAGATTATGCAAGGCAAGTAACGCTAGTAAATTAGTGATAAAATTTTAATCCGATAATATTTAAGGCCTGGATTGCCTTGCCGAATTATTTGGTTATTGCAACATCGGGCCGCGCCATTGCGCAAGGCCTTAAATCACTTGGATATTCAGTAGCAGTTATAGACGGGTTTGCAGACCGTGATACTTGTGTAGCTGCTACTGAAATTATAAAAGTGCAGCGCACTCAATATAGCCTTGAGGTAGATGATGTATTGCGTGCGGTTACATCATTGCAGTCTAAAAAACCGTTCGATGGTTTGTTTTTTGATGCAGCGGTTGAATCTAATCCAAGCTTGTTAAATGAATTAAATCTTCATCCAGTTTTTGGCAATTCGATTCAAGTGCTTAATGCTTGTTGT
Source organism: Gammaproteobacteria bacterium (assembly GCA_050633765.1). Taxonomy (GTDB): domain Bacteria; phylum Pseudomonadota; class Gammaproteobacteria; order UBA4575; family UBA4575; genus JABDMD01. The sequence goes on along the minus strand of JBOEHC010000040.1, from coordinate 240 downwards.
CATCCAGAAAAATTTTTTTCAAGTTTAGATCAACATTCCATTCCATATCCTGAGATACATCTAGATTTAAAGTTAGTTTCAACTGAGAAGAGTGATTGGCTAGTTAAAGCTGCGCAAGGAACGGGTGGTATAGGCGTTTCTTGTTTAAAAGAAAAGCTTGATACAACAAAGCATGTTTATCTGCAGAAAAGAATAGATGGAATTAATTTTTCACTTACTTTTCTTGCCAATGGGCAAGAT
>JBOEHC010000039.1:0-19755 GCA_050633765.1 Gammaproteobacteria bacterium | reverse complement strand
TTTCAAAATATATGAACAGTAGTTTGGTATCGCGTAATGATAATGGCATTGGTTACATGAACAATGACCGCACGGGTCATTGTTATTAATTCTGTCTAGGAAAAAATAATTGAAGTGGGATTTCTGTCAAACGATTTAGCTCTAGTCTAAATTCTATTCGTGAGTGTCCGCTTTAAGTCGTTAGCAGTCATTTTGACCTACTAGGTTTATTAACTCTTATTTTGAATTTAGGATGGTGGAAAAATGGTGGAAATAAAAATATTTTGAGGCGCCTTGGCTCAAAAAATTTATAACTAATTGATTTAATGGTGGCCGAGGGCGGAATTGAACCACCGACACGAGGATTTTCAATCCACTGCTCTACCAACTGAGCTACTCGGCCATAACTTTAAAAACGAGTTACCGTTTAAATTGCGGAGATTGAAAATAGAATTTTCAACCCTGCCTACCTTGTCGCTATGCGACCCCGCTACATAGGCCATAACTTAAATACGGATGTACCGTTTATTTTACCTTGACTGAAAATAAAATTTTCAACTCTGCCTACCTTGTCGCTGCGCAACCCCGCTACATCAAACAAAGATAGGGGAATTTCTGGAAGCGGGCTATTAAACGTGGCTATATATAATGAGTCAACACGTTTTTTGCCCAAGATTGACGATTGACCCTTATTTTGCGTTGGGATCGACAAATTCCTTAGGGGCTTCAGAACCTTCTCCAAAAAAGAATTTTTCCATTTCTTCTTCAAGAAATTTGCGTGCTTTAGGGTCTACCGGGGTTAGGCGATATTCATTCATTAACATTGTCTGATGGCCTACCCACATCTGCCAGCCTTCTTGCGACACATTGTCGTATACCTTCTGACCTAACTCGCCTGGATAAGGCATATATTCAAGACCTTCGGCCTCTTTATTAAGCTTCACACATTGCACCATGCGACTCATGGGGTGGTTCCTTATTACTGTTTAAGACTTGTTCCAGCACCTTTTTTACCGGGGCTGCTAAACCAATTTTTTGGTTTGTAAGTTTATACCAAACCCCGTGATCGTCTTCCATTACACCATTGGGTTTTTTATTGACCTGAATGAGTCTAGGGTGCATATGTAACTTAAAATGCGAAAAAGTATGCGAAATGACGGGTAAATGCTGCGAACGCTGCGAGTTATTCTTAAAGTTTTTTGCCAACCAACTCTCAAGTTTAGTGTGATCTTCAAATTCTGGGAAGCTATATAGGCCGCCCCAAATGCCTGTAGGTGGGCGTTTTTCCAACCACACTGAGTCACCTTCGCTGACTTGAACAATGGCCATCACCACCTCTCGCTGAGGCATTTTTTTAGATGGCTTTGAAGTAGGTAACTCCCCTTGTCGCTGCTGGGCATAGGCCTCACAACTCTTCTGAATAGGGCAAGCACTGCACTTTGGTTGACTACGCGTACAAAGCGTCGCGCCCAAATCCATCATCGCCTGGGTATATTCATCGAATCGCTCGGTGGGTAACAACGCTTCGGCATGTTGCCAAAGTTGTTGTTCCACCGCTTGCTGTCCTGGCCAACCTTGCACAGCATAGTACCGAGCTAATACACGTTTTACGTTGCCATCTAAGATGGCGTGCGGTTGATTAAAACTTAACGCCAATATTGCCGCCGCCGTGGAACGACCAATACCTGGCAAGGCGACTACTTGCTCAAGATCATTTGGAAATTTAGCTTTGTGTTGCGTAACAATTTGCTGCGCGGCTTTATGCAAGTTTCTTGCACGTGCGTAATAACCTAAACCCGTCCAATGGTGCAGCACTTCATCAATATCTGCGGTCGCTAAATTTTTGATGGTAGGAAACCGTTGCAAGAATTTTTCGTAATAAGGGATAACCGTGTCTACCCGTGTTTGCTGCAACATAATCTCAGACACCCAGATTTTGTAAGCATCACGATCTCGTTGCCACGGTAAATCTTTACGGCCATGATTTTCAAACCAGGACAATACCTGCTGACTAAAAGATTTCATTATGATTCAATGTCTGCTTATTCTTGCGCTTTTTTCTGTAATAGCTCGACACTTTCGATGACACGTTTTTTAAACTTTTTTGTTAACACATAAGAACGTATTACAGGCGGTATCCAAAACTTTGGTTGCATACTCGCTTCATATTTCACTGCAGTACCGGCTGGATGCTGTGCTAGTCGCCACACAGCTGAACCCGAACGCAAATCACTTAACATAGGAACAATAAAGGCTTCCAATTTTTCATTCTTAATTTGATCAATATCTTCTACACGTGTGATACTTTTACAAAAGAATAAAATACAATCTTTGACAACCGTTCTTACACGAACACTATCTTTAATTGAGGAAGGCTGTAGCTCACTTTCAATAATGGCAGGATTGAGGTCAGCAATATTTTCAAAGTCAGTTAATACTTCCATGACACGTTCAGAAGTAGCGTCTACATTAAACTCGGCATGTAAGTGATAAGATTTATCTTCGTAGCGGACACTTACTTCCGTTGCATAAACCAATACCCATACGTTTAGCCAGAGCAACGAAACGTAAATTAATAACTTCACTAGGGTAATTAGTTAGAACAACTTAATCTTATCTTTTAATTTATCGCCCAACTTTTCTTCAAGATCTTTAAGCTTCTCTTCTTTCTTTTCTTCAAACTCTTCTTTTAGTTCTTCTTTCTTTTCGGCAATTTTCTCTGAAGAAGTACACTTCAATAAAGCTTCTGTATCTAAGCCATAGCTAGGATTTTCAAATGGTCCTTTAATCTTTACCGGTACGCCGCAATTACTAGAATCATCGGATAAACCAATGGCAATTTTATAATCTGTTTCCGATTTACCAATATCAACGGTTCCTTCACCCTTGGCATTTACCACCTGAGATGCAAAGGTTAGGTCTTTATTTGTCGCTATACCTTTTGCAATGTTATAGCTGCCAAATAACTCATCGAATACCAACTCCTCTCCACTGGGTTTAGCGTCTCGGCGTTTCAATAATGCTGCAGCTTTCTCAACATTAGCGGCTAGTTTTGCATCACGTAATGCGCCATCTGTAGCTTTAAGATTTACCTTGCCACCTAGTGCCTGTTTAAGCTGTGCCACACTATTGCCTGTAGTATGAATATTTAAAGACAAGTTACTCACACCTCTAATATACGCCTGCTTTTCTCCTAAAAAATCAATACTAAGCTTATCAATAGCAACATTAGCGATGTCCGTTGCCAATGCATATTTTGGTATATCGCCACGCACATCAACACTGGCTTTACCTTTCATGCTGCCATCATAAAGATTCATCGACATAGGTGTGACCTGCAATAAACCACCTTGTGCTGTCACGGTAGCTTTCACATTGGTCATCGTCATGCCTGATACAATCAGTTTTCCAACAGCAATATCGCCATTTACGCGCATATCTCGCAACGATTTAGTCGGCAATTCAATCGGTTCATTTTCATCTGCAGGAGCACTATCTGCCTTTTCTTCAGCACTGGAAGTCGGCAGTAATTTATCTAAATCTAATAATTCGGATGCCAAAGAAAACTTCACATTAGGTTTACTAAACGACTTAACCGATGCATTACCGGTTAACTGTGTATCTAACATCGATACGACTAGTGAGGAAAGACTCAAGGCTTCATTTGCAATATCTGCATCAATATTGGTTTGCATGGACACATCTATTTTGCCTTCAGGAAAGGCATCTCCCGTTCCTTCAATATTGATTTTGGTGTCTTGCATCGCGTATTTCTGCGTCGCAAAATTACCACTAACATTTGAAGTAAGATCTAAGTCCATCGCGCCATTTGGAAAAGAATCACCTGTTGAATGCAAATCGATATCCAGACCATTTAATTTTAGCGTTTGTGCTTTGGAATCCATTATTGCTTGCGCAGTAATTTTTAAATCGGCAACCATCAACGGATCAGCATTGTTTAATTTTAAATCCAACTTTACATCCGTCGGCTTTCCATCCACCAATTCACCAGTAGTTAAATTAAAAGGGGAAATTTTTACATTAGTGTCAGTCTGATCATCTTGCCAAAGTAACTCAGCATCGCTAATTTCGATGCCCTTAATCGCTAACTCTATTTCAGGTGCCTCGCTACTATCCTCTTCTTTGTTATCTTGTGTAGATTCTTCAGGAATGAGGTCATCCCAATTGGAAACACCTTGTGCATTTTTTTGTAAATTTGCCATCAACCCGTTCAGTTTTATTTTTGAGGCATTTATTTTTCCAGAAAGTAAAGGCAGCAACTGAACATGCACATCCACTTCATTAACACTTACCATCGGTTGTTCACCAAACCCTGGTGCATTGCCAAACGATGTATTTCCTAGCGTGATCCCCAATGGCATCCAACTGTTTTTAATCTCACCGGTAATTACTAAATCGCGACCGGTTTTTTCTTTAACGAATGAAGTAATTTGTTCTTTATAGTTATTCAGGTCTAGGGTAGATAAAAAGAATGCGCCTACGCCTATCACTAAAATAATGAGTAATGGAATGGCAATTAGAATGTATTTTAAAATTTTCATGGTTGTTCCTAATCTTATTATTTTTTACCGCTTATTCTTTTTTCGACCTAACTATAGTAAGTAAGTTTAGGGGTCTCGTGCCCAAGTACCGGATTTTCCACCCGTCTTACTTAACAATGCAATGTCTTGCAAAATCATACCTCGGTCGACTGCCTTACACATGTCATAAATCGTTAACAATGCCACTTGAACCGCGGTGATCGCTTCCATTTCCACCCCTGTTTGCCCTTTAGTTTCTGCAGTGGCTTTGCAATAGATTGAGGTTGAGGCCTCTTCGATATTGAAATCAAGTTCTACCGACGTGAGGGCTAAGGGATGACATAACGGTACTAAATCTGAGGTTTTCTTTGCACCCATAATGCCCGCAATGCGTGCAATGCCCAATACATCGCCTTTTTTATGCCCACCTGTTTTAACAAGCTTTAAGGTTTCCGCCTGCATACAAATGCGTCCATCGGCGACCGCAATGCGATGACTCACAGGCTTATCCCCTACATTAACCATGTGGGCTTCACCCTGTGTATTAAAGTGGGTTAGTTTGCTCATGTTGGGTAAATGGTACCATCTAACACCTAAATGTAGACAACGAATTCGAGGTATTAATTAGCGTATGGCGGTACATGTTAAATACTTTGCAAGCTTGCGCGAAACAATTGGGCGTAGCAATGATGAAGTATCGTTCACAGATATTTCCACAGTAGAAGATGTGTGGACTCAAGCCACCCAAAACCTACAACGACCGGACCGTTTGTTGGTGGCGGTAAATCAAGAATATGCAAGCTTTGATAAAAAAGTTTGTGATGAAGATGAAATCGCATTTTTTCCACCAGTAACGGGCGGATGAACACAAAGATGCATGAATCTAAGTAACAATATGGATGTTGCTACAGATTAGAATCTTTACTGCTAAAATGACTGCTCCCGACCCAGCATTATTATTATAATTATAAATTTCCAAAAATAAAATTTTTCCAACAAATGAAAATCGGAGAATATTGGCAGAAATGCCGTCCTAATGGCTATTTACTAGATAAAGATAGCGAAGGAAAGAGTATTTTCATTAGAAATGAAGAAATTCATCTGCAAGACAAATATATCCCTCATTATGATGCGTTTAACGATATTGTTAAATGCGAACTTGATGATGATTCAATTCTAAGCTTTGTAAATGAATTTGGTTTGCTCTTTAATGATAATGCAAATGGAAAAAGCGTAGACAAACATAGAACATCATTCTCCTTTATTCAGCAGCTTTTTAGCTTATATGATCAGAATGATCCTGAATGGTACAAACAAAAATTTAATAAGAAGAAAAAAATGTTTCAACGTGTTGATCTAAGTTCAGTGCCGGCAACGAAATTAATGCACGATATGCTAGCGCAATATTGGAACGACAACATTTCAAATTACATTAGAGTTCAATCACGTAATGATCAAGAGGGTTTAGTAACCGAGTTAGTTCCCAGTAACTTGATATCACACATGTGGCTGAATATTTTTAATTTTCTTCAGAATGATCGCTTATACTCAAGATGTGAATATATTAACTGCAAAAAGTTTTTTCATATTAACAGAATAAAGAAAGGCCCAAAACCAAGCTATTGCTGTGAATCCCATAAGGTCATGCAAAGTAAGTTAAATAATATCAAATAACTACTAATAGCCAATTGCGGTCACTGAATCAACAAAAATAACCCACGCGAGTCACGCTGAATATTTAATAACACTGCATCTGCATTTCTTTGTAATGCTTTCTCCATATCAGCAATACTTTTCACACGCTTTTTATTAACGCTGAGAATAATATCGCCTTTACGCAATCCAGCTGATGCAGCCTTACCGCTGGAACTCATCACTTCAATTCCAGATATCGACCCACGCGAAGTTTCTTCTTTCACCGCCGCAAACTCAGCACCAGCTAGTCGTTTACTAAGTTTTGCACCTTGTATTCTTTTAGAAACCCTATCTTCAACGGTTGCGGTTAGTGTACGCGGTTTACCATTACGCAGAATACTTACTTTTACTTGATCACCGATACGTAATAGGCCGATTTCATTTCGTACTTGAGCCGAGCTCAGTACTTCACGACCATTCACTTCAACAATTACATCACTCACCTTCATGCCTGCCTTGTCAGCAGGTGAATCTTCTTCTACTCGTGCAACCACCACGCCTTTGTTACGCGAAATACCAAACGCTTGAGCTAGTTCTGGCGTTAAATCTTGCGCACTAAACCCTAAACGACCACGTTTAACTTCTCCATGCTCAATAAGTTGTGCAGTGATTTGCTTTGCCATGTTCATCGGTATGGCGAATCCAATGCCTACATTGCCGCCACTTGGACCATAAATAGCAGTGTTAATACCAATTAGCTCACCACGCAAATTTACTAATGCGCCACCAGAATTTCCTGGGTTAATTGAAGCATCGGTTTGAATGAAATCTTCGTACGACTCAATCCCTAAGCCACTACGCCCCAGTGCACTGACAATTCCTGAAGTAACCGTTTGCCCTAAACCAAATGGATTACCTATAGCAACAACAAAATCTCCTTGCCGTAACACATCTGAATCACCCAATGAAATTTCTTTTAAGTTTGTCGCTTCAATTTGAATAACCGCAATATCCGCGCCCGGATCTTTACCTATAACTTGCGCTTCAAACCGTTGCCCATCTTCTAAGGTCACTACAATATCTTGCGCTTTATCGATTACATGTGAGTTCGTCACCACGTAACCATTTTTCGCATCTATTATTACCCCTGAACCTAGGCCAGTGGTTCGACGTTCACGTTTTTGTTGTGGAACATCAAAAAATCGTCGGAAAAATGGGTCATCAAAAAATGGATCTCTCACCATCACTTTCCCAGTCGTAGAAATATTTACAACGGAAGGTGTAGTACGTTCCAGCATCGGCGCCAATGACGGTAGAGGTTCGCCATCTACACTATTTGGCAAGCCCGCAAATGTACCTGTTGAAATCAGTAATAAAGAAAATAAAATGAAACGGCGAAAATTTAATAACATAATAGTGAACAGTATTTGTTGATAATTATATTCTGTACGACTTTATTATACGGATAAAGCAGCTCTGAAATTATAAAACTTAATTAATAATTTAATTATTAATAGCTTTGGAGTTATAGATTTTTACGAGGATCAAAATCAAAACGTTTTGCCATGTCTTCATAATATTGTTGATCTTCGTCACTAGTGCTTTCAGGCATGGCAATTTGCAGGGTTACGATTTGAGCTCCTGCTGGATTACCTTTTAGACCTCGATTTTTCAAACGTAGTTTTTTACCCGATTGTGATCCGGCAGGAATCTTAGCTTCTACACGACCACCTAAAGTTGGCACTTGAACTTGCGCACCAAGCACTGCCTCCCAAGGACTAATCGGAAGATCTAATAAAATATTTTTCCCATCCACTTTAAATAAACGATGTGGTGTAATGGTTACTTCTAAATATAAGTCACCATTTGGTCCGCCACCAGCACCTGGACTACCTTGCCCTGCCAATCGAATGCGTTTGCCTGTAGTAATACCCGCAGGAATTTTTACATCTAAATTCCTACCACTACTTAAGCGAATATTTTTTTTCGCACCTAGAAAGGCATCTTCTAACGTTATTGAAATGCTCGCATGCTGATCCGCACCTTTAGATTGAAATCCTCCTCGGTGAAAATCTCCTTGATGAAAACCACCTGCTTGATTAAATCCTGCTCCGCCACCTTGCGCGAAACCACCACCAAACATAGATTCAAAAAAATCACTAAACCCTGCGCCTGATGCATTCCCTGCACCACCTGCATGAGAAAAAACATCTTCCCAGCCAGGAGGTGGATTAAAGTTTTGCCCAGATTTCCAATTTGCACCTAATTGATCGTATGCCTGACGTTTTTCAACATCCTTTAAAACTTCATACGCCTCACCAATTTCTTTAAATTTATCTTCTGCATTTTTTTCTTTACTCACATCAGGGTGATACTTGCGCGCAAGGCGACGATAAGCTGTTTTAATTTCAGCCTCTTTAGCGTCACGTTCTACGCCTAGAATTTTGTAGTAATCTTTATATTCCATCTAACCCATCTCAATAATGAATGTCTTGCATTTATCCCAATTAGTAAACACTAAAGCGCCGCGAATAAACGCGGCGCTGTTAACTTCCCTGTCGGCACATCCTTGTTCTATATAATTAGATCCGTTAGTTCATCCTTGCACCGAAATTTTCTTTGGCAAAGCCTTTTCCTTTTTAGGAATGTGTAGCTTTAAAACGCCATGCTCAGTTTTTGCCGTAATATTTTCTGCGTCTGCAGTATCCGGTAAAGTAAAGCGGCGGTAAAAACTACCATAAGACCGTTCAGTACGTGTATAGCCATCAGCCTCATCCTTAATTTCAGACTTGCGCTCTCCTTTCACAGTTAGCACACCATCTTCTAATGAAACATCGATGTCTTTAGGTTCTACACCTGGTACATCAGCAACCACTTCATAAGCGTCTTTTACTTCTTTAATATCAACCGCAGGCACCCAGTCTGTAGCAGTATCACTATAAGCATCAGTATTTGAGTGAAAGATACGATCTAGTTCTCCACGAAATTCGCGAAAGGAGTCCATTGGATCCCGATAAACTCTTGCTAGCATATTAGCCTCCTTACAACAGAGTAATTAACTTCGATGTATAAAAGATGGGGGCTAAAATTTAGTTTTCAAGGGATATTTTTAATATTTTTATTACCGAGGACGCAGTTACTAGTATTTACCGCTTATTCTTAAGTGGCTTCAAACTGTGCAGCTGCACGATTTTTTTGTACCGCATCAGGCGTGAATATTTGACCATTCATTGCCAAGTAAATTCCGTGTGGCAAATGTTGCGCTGCGGATATTGCATAGCCAATATTAAAGATAGCATCGGTATTGCGAAATCGTGCGGGGTTCATAGCGCCGGTGAGCACAATGGTCTTATTTTTAATACTTTCCAAACGTTGTGCAGTATTGATCATGGTATCGGTTCCATGAGTGATAAGAATATTCTCACAAGATTCTGCAGACACTTGCTCATAAATGATGTCGCGATCTTCATCAGTAATTTCCAAGCTGTCTTTCTTTAATATGGAAACCACCTGAAAAGAAAATTTTGCCAAACCTTCTTTTAAAATATTGTTCACCACAGGCTCGCCAATTTGGTAATCACTTAACGCATCAAAATATACTTTGTCGATAGTACCGCCAGTGCAAAATATTTTTACCTGATGGTTTTTCTGATGTTGATTATTAGACATAGTTTAAATGTTTCAGTTAATTCTCAATACATAAAGGATTTCAGATTTATTCTATATTTTGTACTTGTTCACGCATCTGCTCGATCAGCACTTTTAAATCTACTGCAGCTTGCGTAGTTTCTATATCGGCAGACTTTGAAGCCAATGTATTCGCTTCACGATTGAATTCTTGCATTAAAAAATCTAAGCGTCTACCAATCGGATCTTTACGATCAAATATTGATTTCATTTCTGTTAAATGACTATCTAATCGATCCAGCTCTTCCGCAACATCTAGCTTTTGTGAAACATACACAAGCTCTTGCTCGAAGCGCTGTTGATCCATCTCTACATTTAAATCATCGATACGTTGTTGCTGTTTTTGCTTGATCGTTTCTAAAACTTGCGGATAACGATTGCGCACTTGTTTAACGATAGCTTCTATTTCCGTGCATCGCTCTTGCAACATGTTTTTTAGCCGTTCACCTTCCGTACCACGCATATCTACTAATTGGTGAGTGGCAGTTTTAAATAACTCCAAGCATGTTGCGTGAAAACTATTCATATCCGCTTCAGCTGTACGCACCACACCTGGCCAGGCTAGAAGATCTACAGCTTTTGAAGGCACTGATTCTGGCAACTGTTCATTCACTCGCGTGACTTGTTCAAGCAGGCTAGCGAGCAAAGGCTCGTTTAATTCAAGGGAAGCTGTTTGTGCATCTGCCAACTGATAACGAAACGCACAATCTACTTTACCCCGCGCAATTTTAGATTGTAGAAATTTCCGTAATTGTGGCTCTATCCTGCGAACTTCTTCAGGTAGACGAAAATTGATCTCCAAATAGCGATGATTCACCGAACGCAGCTCCCAGCTTACGTTACCTTGTTCACACACATCTTCAGCTCGGGCAAATCCCGTCATACTGCAAAGCATTTTACTTATCCTTTTTATGTCGTTAGGCCACTCTATATATAGCCATTTTTATTAGTAGAAATTCAGTGGAAAATTTTGCGTATAATGCGCGACTCTTTGCATTTCCACCAGGAAGTTTTATGAATTCTCCAAACTCAACCATTGCACGCCCAAGTGGCAGACAAGCTGATCAAATGCGTGATATCCAATTTACCCGTAACTATACCAAGCATGCGGAAGGTTCAGTATTGGCCGAATTTGGTGATACCAAAGTATTATGCACCGCCACGGTTACCGACCAAGTTCCGAGATTTCTAAAAGGCCAAGGACAAGGCTGGATTACTGCAGAGTATGGCATGCTACCTCGCTCTACCAACAGCCGTATGGCTCGCGAAGCCTCGCGCGGTAAACAAGGTGGACGCACCCTAGAAATACAACGCTTAATTGGTCGATCGTTGCGGGCAGCAGTTGATCTTAAGCAACTAGGTGAATATTCAATTACGGTTGATTGTGATGTGATCCAAGCAGACGGGGGAACACGCACCACATCAATATCGGGCGGATTTGTGGCACTTTATGATGCCATTCAAAAAATGCTTGCCTCAGGCGAACTTAAAAAAGATCCAGTAAACCACCACATTGCTGCCATCTCCGTCGGCATTTATCAAAATATTGTGGTGCTCGATTTAGATTATGCTGAAGACAGCTCAGCCGAAACCGATATGAACATTGTAATGAATGAAAACCAGGCATTTATTGAAATCCAAGGTACTGCAGAACAACAGGCTTTTACACAAGATGAACTCGGAAGTTTATTAGCGCTTAGCAACAAAGGTATTCAGGAAATTATCCAAAAACAAAAAACCTGCTTGGCGACATAGGTAACTTTTTAAATATGTCGGGCAAGAATCAAACAGAAAAAATTGTGTTAGCCAGTGGGAATTCTGGGAAGCTTCGAGAAATCCAAGCGGTATTAGATCAGCAACGTTTTAAATTAATTAAACAATCCGAATATAATGTTTCTGATGTTGCAGAAACAGGCACAACCTTTGTTGAAAATGCAATTATCAAAGCGCGACATGCTGCACAACAAACTGGACTACCCGCACTAGCCGACGACTCCGGCATTGAAGTAGATGCACTACACGGTGCGCCTGGAGTTTATAGTGCGCGTTATGCAGGCAAGCATGGCGCGGATGATGCCAACAACACAAAACTACTCAATGCGATGGTAAATATTGAAGAACAAGATCGTACCGCACGTTTTCAATGTGTCATTGTATACATGCGACATGCAGAAGACCCCATGCCCATTATCTGTGAAGGTTCATGGGAAGGTAAAATATTACACGATTTATCTGGCCCCAATGGATTTGGTTACGATCCGTTATTTTTTGTGCCTACACACGGATGCTCTTCAGCAGAATTAGATCCGGCAGAAAAAAATCGTATTAGTCATCGTGCACAAGCTTTGCAAAAACTAATCGCAGCACTCAACTAGTCTTTTCATACCCAGCATATTTCATTACAAACTCAAAGAAGTTTTGATTTATCTGGCAGGTTTTTACTCCTGCAAAACCAGCATACAATACATCCATGTACATAAGACGAGGAAAAAATATCGAAAAGAACGGAATGTATTCACATATACATGAGTATCTTTGAGATCATTTTTTAACAACGTATCAGGATAAATCAGAGCTTCACGCAATGAATAATGTTCCGCTATCACTGTATGTGCACATACCCTGGTGTGTTAAAAAATGTCCCTACTGCGATTTTAACTCGCATGAAATGCCTGACACCCTTCCAGAAGATGCATACATAGACGCACTCATTCTAGACTTAACATCACATAGTAAGAATGTTGCCAGACGCGAAGTAAAAAGTGTATTTATTGGTGGCGGCACGCCCAGTTTATTTTCTGCAAAAAACATTGCACGCCTGATTACTGCTATTCATGACCAGCTTGAGCTTAGCAATAACGCAGAAATTACGATTGAAGCAAACCCTGGGACCATTGATCAAAAAAACTTCCAAGGTTTTCGTGATGCTGGAGTGAATAGAATTTCTATCGGTGTGCAAAGTTTTGCCAATTCGCAATTACAAAGCCTAGGCCGAATACACGATGCACAAACAGCAATCGATAGCATTCATACTGCTCAGCAAGCCGGTTTCGAAAATATTAATATCGATTTAATGTATGCCTTGCCACAACAAAATTTAGTGGATGCACTTAATGATGTTAAACAAGCGGTAAGTTTGCACCCCACTCATATTTCTTACTACCAACTTACTATTGAACCTAATACTAGTTTTTATCGACAACCACCGCGCTTACCCGATAGCAAAGTGAGTTGGAATATACAGCAGGCAGGAATGGAATTACTTGCTCAACATGGTTATCAACAATATGAAGTTTCAGCATATTGCCAAGCTGATTATCAATGCATTCACAATACTAACTACTGGCAATTTGGTGACTACCTTGGAATTGGGGCTGGTGCACACCAAAAGCTAACTCAAAGCGCGCCCGACTCAATTTCTCGCTGCGAAAAACCCAAACACCCACAACAATATATACGCTATGCAAATGATCTTAAGAAGTTAACTGAAACCAACACTAATGTGTTACGTGAAGAAGATATAATTTTTGAATTCATGTTGAATGCATTGCGACTAAAGCATGGATTCACAAAACAACAATTTGAATACCACACAGGGTATTCCATAAAAATAATTGAACAAGCATTAGCATCTCACCAAAAAGATGATTTACTAGTGATAGATGGAGATAAAATCTACTGTAGTGAACGTGGTTATGGATTTCTAGATGACCTGTTACAAAACTGGCTGCCTGAATCTAGCGCCAGTTAGATTATTATATATTGCCAGGTGCTTTTAGCTTTAGAAAAACCGGCATACAATACTTAGTGGTGCATAAAGCCGACATTATTCAGCCATAATTTTATTCAACACTATCGTTCTCTTAATTTATAGGTGATGAAGATGCAGACAAAATGGTTAACGTTAATTGCTGTCATTTTAATTTTTACAGGTGCCAGTGGGTATTGGCTAGGGAAAAATCATAGCGGCAAAGTGGCAAGTAAACTATTCGATCAACATTCGTTAACTGCTACCCAAACCGAAAAGCGTATGACGGTAGAAGCCGCTCAACAACAACGCAAAATTTATTATAAGGATTTGTCTAGCATCACTGAGATTTTATCTCTACCTTCATTGTTTTCTCAACAAGAAGCATTGCATACAGTCGCGGGTCGTGCAGATAGAGTTCAGTTACAACAATTATTGAAACAAGCAGCAGGGGTAGAAAACTCTCAACAACGTACTACTTTATTACAAATTTTAGTGGCGAGGCTTACGGAACTTGATCCGCAGATTGCCGCTAATATCGCCATTGAAGCGTATAAGAATAAAAATTACCAATTACTACCCCAGGTGTACCGACATTGGGCAAATCTAAACATAGATACTGCAATTGAAAGTGCTAACAAAATTAACGACATCAATTTACAAAGTACTGCTGCACAAGGAATTTTATCGTCCATTAGCGTTAAAGATATTCAACTCATAACAGCAATTTCTAAACGCCTAGGCATTGAAACAAATGAAGATCAGTATGTCGGTAACGCTTTAGTTGAAAAAGCAACTCAAGACCCAAAAACCGCTATGCAAGAAGCGATCATTATGATCCCTGGTAGTGAACGTGATAGCGCACTGCAAGGCATTACAGACACTTGGGCATCACAAGATCCTCAACAAGCATTTACCTATGTTGAACAAATTGCAGATAATCGGCTACGTCAGCAATTACTAGAAACCGTATTATATAGATGGGCCGAACAAGACCCTCAGGCAGCTTATGATGTGATACAAGGACTACCTCTGCTTGGAAGGACAAGTAGCATTAGCTATACCGTGTTTACTAACTTGGCTAACGATAACCCTGAAGATGCACTAGATATCATTGAGAATATACCTTCTTCCCGAAACCGTTCTGATGCGTATAGCGCGGCTATTCAAACTTGGGCAGCTCGCGACGCAAAAGCCGCAGCACGTTTTGTTGCGCAATTAGACAATAAACAACTAAAACAACAATTAGCTCCTACCGTTATCCAGTATTTAAGTACGCAATCTCCAGACGAAGCATTAGCGTGGGCTAAACAACAAGACCCTAATGGACAACTCTATTTACAAAACACCGTTATCTCGCAGATCGCTACTAAAAACCCTGAGCAAGCTTTACAAATAGCATTGAGTTCACGGCAACCTTCCTTGCGGCAACAATTAATCGTTACCGTCATCGACAACCTTTCCTACAATGATCCCGAACGTGCTGCTGGGATGCTTGATCAACTGCCCATTAACGATATTAATGCAGATGCGATTAACTCAGTTGTATATAACTGGGCAAACACCAACCCCGACGCAGCTATTGCTTGGGTAAATAGCAAAAGTGGGTCTTTACGCAATGACGGATTAATTAGTATCGGTAATCAACTAGCCAGTGTAGACCCAGAATTAGCTGCAAGTTATTTGCCACAACTTAGTGGGCCAGTTCGCGAAAGTTGGGCACAAAATATTACCTACTACTATTCATCTTATGATTTTGTAGAAGCAGCCACTTGGATTGAGAACTTTAGGGGCGAAGCAATTTTTGAAAATTTACTGAGTTCAGTAATTGGCGTAGCCGCCGGTAGCGATGTTGAGTATGCCTTGCAATTAGCGCAAAGCATGCCAAGCCAGCAGCAACGAAATGAGATGATTCGACAGATTGCTGATCAGATTTCTTATAGTGATCCACAACGCGCTGAACAACTGTACGCACGCCTGCCAGCAAGCCAAAGACCAGAGCCATAAATACACGTATGAGCAATGTCCTCAATAGTTCAACTATCGAATGCCCGTATTGTGGTGAGAATATAGAAGTGCTGATAGACAGCAGCACTGGAAATCAACATTATATTGAAGACTGCCAGGTATGTTGCTCACCGATTGAAATATCTGTCGAAATCGACTTCAACGGCCAAATATTGAATATCCAAGCAAAGCGGGATGCCGACTGATTTTTGGCTTTGGAAGCCATATATTTGGTGATTATTGGCTAGGTTATACACAAGTGTCATAATTTTGTAGCTGCATTAGGAATTTTTGATCAATAATTCAACAGAAAGAGCTGAAAACTTATAACTCTTATTAAATCAATAACTTAAATTCTTGTATAATTTTTAGGCGATTTAATAAAAGTGTCAAATTTCTCGTGTTTTGTCGATAGAGTTTAATTTTACACACAGTTTTATCCACAGAATTTGTGGATAAGTGCTAAACCTCAATTTGGACAATCACTTAAGGCTATATCATCAGGAATCTTATAAAGGAATGGCGCAAACTCAAGCTTTCGAAGGTTGTACTTGAGTTGAGCCTGAGGGTTAAGTATGATCCGCCAGCTCTACAAAGAATCCCTTACTGAATTATTAGGCCATGAAAGCAGATATACATCCAAATTACCAAGAGGTTAACGTCACCTGTAGCTGTGGAAACACATTCGTCACACGCTCTACCTATGGAAATGATGCAATGAGCATCGATGTATGCTCACAGTGCCACCCTTTTTTCACCGGTAAGCAGAAGATTGTCGACACGGCCGGCCAGGTTGATAAATTCCGCAAACGTTACGGCAACAAAAGCTGACACTATTCTTTGCATTGTCTCGTTCTTGAGCAATGCTAACCCCTGCAACAATCTAGTATCTTAACACCTTATCAATCTAAGGTTTTATAAGCATTGCTATTTGGCATACAGTCGAATCAAGGCTAGGATTGTCAGAAATTAAGCGAATTAGTGGAAACTTTATACTGTTATTCCACGTCGAATATATAAACCACAACTTTAGTCAAACTTGAGGAATGTAGTGATGGGCAAACAACTCAATCTTTTCGTAATTAGCATTTTACTGCTTGGAAGTTTTTTCTTTACAGGATGCGCATCAAATCCCGTCACTGGCAAACAAGACTTTGTATTGATGTCCGAAGCACAGGAAATCAATCTTGGTAAACAAGCGCATCAACAAGTGATGAAGCAATATCGACCTTATAATGACCCAGCGTTACAAAGTTATGTGGAGGGTTTGGTTGATGAAATAGGCAAGACAAGTCATCGCAGTAATCTTGTGTACCACGTAACGGTATTAGACAGTCCGCAAATTAATGCTTTTGCCCTTCCAGGTGGTTACCTTTATATCACGCGCGGCATTATGGCCTATATGAATTCTGAAGCGGAACTCGCTGGTGTTTTGGGTCACGAGCTTGGGCACATCACGGCTCGTCACGGTGTGCGTCAACAAAGCGCTGGAACCGTTGCAGGAATTTTAGGTGCCGGCGTTGGCATCCTCACAGGTAGTGGTCAAGCTGCACAAGCTGCCAATGTAGGCAGTACCGCCTTGATTCGTGGATACGGTAGAAGTCACGAATTGGAAGCCGATCGCTTAGGTGCAGAATACATCGCAAATATTGGTTACGACCCACAAGAAATGCTTAAAGTGGTTGAAATCCTAAAAGACCAAGAAGACTTCGACAAACAACTTGCCAAAGAGGAAGGTCGTGAACCACGTGCCTATCACGGTACATTCTCTACCCACCCAGCAAATGATAAACGCTTACAGGAAGTCATAGGCGCAGCGAATAAAATCAAAACGGCTGCGACACGTGAAGCGGGGCGTGAGAAATTCTTAAGATATATGGATGGCGCAACACTGGGCACATCCGAGCAAGATGGCGTGCTGCGTAAAAATAAGTTTTACCACAGTGATTTAAATCTATTTGTAGAATTTCCCGAAGGCTGGAAAGTAAATAACTTACCCGATCGTTTAATTGCTCAACCAAAAACCGGTGACGCACAATTGCAAATTACTGTTGATGATCTAAATAAAAATCAAACACCTAAGCAATACTTAACTGAACAGTTTAAAGGTAAAATTACTAAAGGCCAGCCTGTGAAAACTGCAAATTTCAGTGGTTATACTGGCTATACTAACCTCACCACTAAAGGCGGCAAAGTTCCTAGTCGCGTTGCAGCAGTATTCCAAGGCAAACGTATCTACCAAGTGCTTATAGCAGGCAAGGATCAAGCTGCATTAAATGCATACGATTCAGCTGGGTTAGCCACTATTAAGAGTATGCGTCAACTTAAAAGCGCCGAAAGAAAATTAGCCAAGCCAAAAAATATCAAATTGGTTCGAGCAAAGTCTGGTGATACTTTTGCAAAACTAGCAAAAAAATCTGATTTAGCTAACCACGCGGTTGAACAATTACGATTACTGAATGGTATGTATCCCGATGGCGAACCGAAGCCTGGACAGCTTGTAAAAATCGTTCAATAAATACTCACAAACTTCTTTAATGACTTCAAAGGGACTCTCAAGTAGAGTCCCTTTTTTATGCTACCCAAACAAAACTGTGACAGATAACGTCTATCTAGTAGATTCTAGTATTTATGTATTTCGTGCCTGGTTTACGGTACCGGATAGCGTCGTCAATCAAGCGAATGAACCTGTAAATGCAGTCTATGGGTTTGCAGATTTTGTGTACCAGTTTTTACAACAAGCCAAACCAAATTATGTTGCTTTCACTTTTGATGAAAGTTTGAAATCATCTTTTCGAAATGAAATCTTCCCTGAATACAAAGCCAATCGTGATCCTGCACCGATAGAATTAAAACGACAATTTAAATATTGTCGCGACTTTATTGAAGCATTAGGCATATGCGAAGTTGGCAGTCCCCATTATGAAGCGGACGATTTAATAGGCACCTTAGCTAAACGCATGCGTGATAAAGGCCATCCGATAACGATACTCTCCGCCGATAAAGATCTTGCGCAACTAATTACTGAAGATGACATTTTTTGGAACTTCGCCAAAGGTGAAAGAAATTCTATACCGCAAATTAAAAAAATATTTGGCGTCTACCCTCATCAAATTGCAGATCAGCTTGCCATTGCGGGTGACACAGTAGATAACATCCCGGGAGTGCCCGGCATAGGCATGGCCACTGCTGCAAAACTATTAAACAAATTCTCTAGCCTTGACGAGTTACTGCAGAATATACATTTAGTCAGTGATATGAAAATACGCGGCGCCAAACGTATACAAGGATTAATTGCAGATCATGAAGATGAGCTTCTTTTATATAGAAAACTTACAGAAATAGAATGTGAAGTTAAATTACCGAACTCAGTAAAACTGAAAAGAAAAGAACCGGACTTCACTATGCTAAATGATTTATTCGATGTTCTAAATTTTGGTGATTTTCGTCGTGAAAAATGGATGAGGTTTCTCAAAGCCGCTTAAATGGCAAAACTCATATTATTTAACAAACCCTTTGGTGTACTCAGCCAATTTACTGATGCGGATGGAAGGCAGACACTCAAGGACTATATCGACATTCCGAATGTGTATGCCGCTGGCCGCCTAGACAAAGACAGCGAAGGCTTATTACTACTCACTGATGATGGAAAGCTACAACAACGAATCGCAGATCCAAAATTCAAATGGGCTAAACATTATTGGGCGCAAGTTGAAGGCGAAGTTAGCGAAGAATCCCTGCAAGCACTTCGACAAGGCGTTGAATTAAAGGATGGCATAACACTGCCTGCAGAAGTTATAAAGATAAAAGAACCTAAAAATCTATGGGGGCGTGAGCCACCCATCCGCTTTCGCAAATCAATACCCACACAATGGTTAGATATTGTTATCAAAGAAGGCCGCAACCGACAAGTACGTCGTATGACTGCCGCGGTTAATCACCCCACACTGAGATTAATTCGTCATCAGATTGGTCCAATAAACTTAGACTCGCTAGCTCTAGGCGAGAATAAAAGTATAGATACTAAAAGTTTTAAAATGTGATTAGAGAATATCAGCGTTCAGCTAATGGTGAGCACATGGAAGTGCGAATATAAATTGCATCATGGATGATGCATCAGATTAAATCTTATATTTCTTGAATGTCCGCTTTCGGCCA
>JBOEHC010000038.1:0-5603 GCA_050633765.1 Gammaproteobacteria bacterium | reverse complement strand
TATTTTAATTGGGGCTGGAATTACACGGTTTCTAGCTTCTCCAATGAACCTGAAATTGCATATTTATTCACTTTATATGCGTGTAGTCCTAAAATGTCTACCATGGCTGTCAAATTCCCTGATGGATATTTTGACCCTTTCCGTTCTGAACACTACCAAAATCCAGAGATTCAAAAAACTTATTCTAAATCTTTTTTAGCAGCTCATAAATCTAGTATGGAGAATAGCATTCCTGACCTTTACTTATCTGGCCAGGGAGAATATTGGGATGTATTAAAAGAAAATATAGATCTTGCAAATAGAAAGAAAATAACAGTTCAACTAGCGTTAGATTCTACTGTGATTTCTTGGAATAAAATTACTTCTCATCATGGTAGAAATAGTCAGCTAGAGCAATGGCTTTATTTAAAAAGCCAATATCCTAATAGCGCCAAAACTTATTTTGATTAATTTTTTATATAAACTAGCTGCTTAAGCAGACTTAATCATACTTGCCCTAATTAATTCAGTCATTTGATTTACGCTTACTGGCTGACTAAAGAAATATCCTTGTAATTGATCACATTTCAAATTTCTTAATTGCATACATTGCAATTGATCTTCAACACCCTCAGCAATCACTTTTAAATTTAAACCATGAGCCATGTTAATAATAGCTGTAACAAGTGGTGGAGCCAGATTCTCTTCAGTAATTTCACTCGTAAACTGTCGATCAATCTTTAATATATCAATTGGGTATTTTCTTAGATAATTTAATGAAGAGTACCCTGTTCCAAAGTCATCTAGAGAAATATTAATATTTAAAGACTTTAACTTGTCAAATGTATTCAATATTTCTCCACTTGAATGCATAATTAATGATTCAGTGATCTCAATATGTAGCAATTCTGGTTTGAAGTTATTGCTTTTAAGCGTGTTGGAAACCACTTTATAAAGATCTTGTTTCATAAACTGCACACTTGAAACATTCACTGAAACGGATAGGTTTAAGTCAAATTGTTCATTCCAGTTATTAGCCTGTTTGCAAGCTTCCTGAATTACCCATTCCCCTATTGGTAAAATTAATCCATTGCCTTCAGCAATAGAGATAAATGAATCTGGGGGTATGAGGCCTAACTCAGGGTCTTGCCAACGTACCAAAGCCTCAACTCCAACAATGCCATGTGTTTTTGTGTCTACAATTGGCTGATAGTGAAGAATTAATTCATTGTTAGAAATTGCTTTGTGTAATTTTTTCTCTAATGTAATGACTTTAAATATCGCAGTATTCATGCTATCTGAATAATAGTGATACATGCCCTTCCCTTTCTCTTTTGCAGCATACATAGCAATATCTGCATATTTCAGAAGATCATTAATATTATTTGCATCATCTGGGCAGATCGCTATTCCGATACTAGCGTTCATATATATTGATTCGCCTCTTATGCTAAAAGGCTCGTCTAATATTTTAAGTAGCCGTGTAGCAATCACTCCTGGTTCTAAGGAGTCATTCAAGCATTTTAATAATAAAATAAACTCATCACCTCCGATCCTGGCTAGAAAATTATCTGCTACTTTTGAATTTTGCAACGTCATACAATCAGATGCTCGAATATTCTCTGTGATTCTGTCAGAAATACTCTTCAATAATTCATCACCAACATCGTGCCCTAATGTGTCATTCACTTTTTTGAAATTATCTAAATCGATAAACAACACTGCTAGAATATCGTTGTTCCTGTTTGCCTCTATTAACGCTTTCTTAGCGAACTCGTTGAACATTCTTCTATTTGGAAGACCAGTTAATGCATCGTGATATGCTAAAAATTGAATTTGATGGTTAGATTTTTTTAAATTGGATGTCATTAAATTAAAAGAGTTGGCAAGCTCGCCCAGCTCGTCCTCTGATACTACTTCAATTTCATAATCAAGATTTCCACGGCCAATCTCTTTTGTAGCTTGAACTAGTTTTTTCAACGGCCTAGTAATATGTCTAATTGTAAATAGCGTTAACAGAATTCCTGCAATAATTGCAGAAACTGTAATTGTGTACAGTTTGATTTTGCTCGTTTCTAAAATCCGCTGTAGTGATGAAGAGGCACTATCTGTATTGCCCTTTACTACGTCAGCCAATGTGTTAATAGATGAATTTAGATTCTGGGCAAAAATAATATTTTCTCTGTTTATTAGGTCGATATCATTTTTAGCTTGTAAGAGCTTTATGCGTAGATCGAAAATATCAGGATGATCCTGTCCGTGTTTGATCAATACAGATAAATGAGGGCCAATTAAACTACGCACTTCATCGCTATCGCTATTCACAGTTGCCCTAGTAATAACCCGCAATGCATGATCAAAATCTTGCTCAACTGCAAGAATACTTTCTTTGGTATCTGTTTCGTCTATTACTTGTAGACTTCTGTGTAATTCAGAATTTCTGCTAAATATTTCTGAAACTGTATCTTTATAACGAAGCTCTTCTTTTATTTGATCATAGGCACTTTCTTGTGAATGAATAGTATTTGAATAATTTATATTGTTTTGTTTTGATTGGATTTTATTTAACAAAGCTGAATTTGCATTCACTTTTAAAATTGAAACATGGTCTGATATTACAAATGTTAATTCTTCTAAATTTAATACTTTGTTTTTATAAATAGCATCAATTTCTAACAAAGAATTTAATAGTAAATATACTTCACTAGTATTTTTTTCCAGTTTATTTAAGATTAATTCTATTTTATATACCTGTTCGACTGATAAGTTTAGCTTTTTTAAATTATTTAAGTAATGTTTCAGCTCTTCTGTAAGCTTATCTACAGTAATTTTTCTTTTCTTTAACTCCTCCTTGTCAATTGAATCAGCCATATAAGATGATGCTTGAATTAGATTCAAAGCAACGGTTGACAACCTATTAACATTTACAAGGGTTGGAATGGATGTGTCTGATAATTCTGCTTCAGATTGATCGATGTTCCGAAACGCAGTATTCGCAACAATAACGGATATTAAGATGAAAACTAATATAGTTGAAAACGAAAATGTGAGAAGCGCACCTACACCTATTAGGTTCAGGCTTTTCACCTTCAAATAGAGATTATTTAGCATTGTTATTATTAATCGAGCACACCATCTAATGTATATCGGCGTTGTCCAATTAAAGTGAAAGCAGTATTTATTAAGCTGGATGAAATAACGGATCGCGGGGTGAATAATTGTTAATCTTAACTACCTACATTTGTATTTAGACTGCGTTCTTAAGCATTTTAAGATAGAAAATTAATATCATAGTACTACCAGAGAGATAGACGAGGAGAGATAACTTATTGAATAATATGAATATATATTACAAATTTATCTGCTAATTAATAGAATTTAATAGCATTAGTTAAAAAATATATTATAATATTCTAATATTATTTATTAACTAACTGGGGTAAGTTCCAATGAGAAAACTTCTAGTATCTTTTAAGTACACCTTTGCAGCATTAGCTGCTGTTCTATTAATTAGTCTTTCGACAGTAGTATTTGGAGAAGCTGAAGACTCAGCGAAGCAAGATATTGCTGCTAATGCTGAAGATTGCAAAATGAAAGCTTATACCGACCCACAAAAAATGGCTGCAGCGATGGCTAATCCTGCTGAATTCATGCAGTTAGTTACATTAATGAGCAACCCTCATACTGCACAAAATATGATGGAATGCGGTTTGGACTCTAAGCAGTGGAATGAAATTATCGCTAACATGAGCAACCCAGCTACATATATGGCTGCTTCTGGTCAATTCATGAATCCGCAAATGTATATGAATTGGATGACAGCAATGATGAACCCTGCATTCTACCAGTCTTCAATGAATGCTTACATGAACCCTGCTCTTTACACTCAATGGATGACAGCAATGATGAATCCTGCATTCTATTCAGCGCCAATGACTAAAATGTCAGATCCTAAGTGGCAACAAGACAGCACTGCTTGGATGATGAATCCTGCAAACTTCCAAAACATGTTCGCAAATACGGCTCCTGTTGTTGCTGACGCAACCTCTGCAAAATAATAATAAGTAGCTAGGAAGCACAGGGATGTTTTTGACTCTCAGGAACTAGAGTAGAACAACCTCTCCTATTAAAAAGCCTCGATAAGTAATTACCGAGGCTTTTTTATACACAAGAGTATATTTGTTAATAACTATTTATACATTAGAAATGTTGGTTTAAATTATGAAAAAGAATAAAGCATTTGTGCTTAATGCCTATGGCGCTATCTTAGATACCTACCTACCATTTGAAGAATACAAAGATCAACTTGGCGAGAATGCCTTAGTCATTTATAAGTTATGGCGCTCTAAGCGCCTACAGTATTCATCGCACCTTAGTTTAATGAATCGTTATACGAATTATGACTTAATTAGCAAATACGCACTTGAATTTGCTTGCGATGTTTATGGCATTAAAGACAAAGTCGTCAAGAAAAACATTCTTGAAGCGCATTCAAAGTTAAATTGCTATCCTGATGTTAAAGAAACATTAACAGCATTGAAAGATGCCGGAAAAAAAACCTCTGTTTTATCTAATGGCTCGCCACAAAAATTAAGTGCAGCGCTGAAAAATGCTGAGTTAGATAGTTTGCTAGACGGTGTCTATTCAACTGACCAAATTAAAACCTATAAGCCCTCTCCTGCCGTGTATGAATTTGTGGAAGAACAATTAGCGTTACCAAGAAACAAGATATGCTTTATCTCATCAAACTCTTGGGATATCGCCGGTGCTGCTTCTTATGGTTTTAATTCTGTGTGGATCAATCGTTATAGCCGCACGCCTGAACACTTACCATACAAAGCAGATAAAGAAATTAGCTCATTGTCAGACTTGATAGAAATTGCAACCTGATATTTGAGTACTTTGTAGGCGTCACCTGCTTCTCTTAACTTTCTAATCTATTGATTGGCATCAAAATTTTACGCAATTAAGGGAACTTACGTGGTAAAATGGCGTCTTAGTTATACACCTATAATTTTATTAATTATTTAAAAATTAGCAATTTAGCAGTCATTGTTAATCCATTGCTAAAGATGAGGGATTCATGAAGATTTCAAGAAGAAGTTTTATTCAAAGCAGCCTTTACACAGGCTTTATTGCGACCTTGGGGAAAGGTCTTTTATCACACACCGCATTAGCAGAATGGCCAACGGCTGCATTCGATGAGACAGAATATGAGCCTGCACTTAAAGGGCTTATTGGTGATGAAGCACTAAATGAAGGTGGCGTTACCATTGATGTACCAGAAATTGCTGAAAACGGCGCCACAGTTCCGGTAAAAGTTTCTACCGATTTAGGTAATGTGGAATGGATTAGTATTTTGGGCGACAAGAACCCTCGTCCTTGGATTTCACGTTTCTATTTTCATGGCAAATCTAAGCCATTTGTATCTACACGAATTAAATTGCGTGAGTCTTCAAATGTTGTGGCCATTGTTAAAGCGGATGGAAAGTTATATTCAAGCAAAAGTGCAGTAAAAGTAACTGCTGGTGGTTGTGTTTAAGCGCAAAGGAATAATTAGAGGATTAAAAAATGGCTGATGAAATGAAAGTACGAGCAAAACTAAAAGATGGTGTTACCACAGT